>NZ_CM002285.1:8266942-8351037 GCF_000497445.1 Streptomyces roseochromogenus subsp. oscitans DS 12.976
CGGTGGCCACGGAACTGCACACACGGCTGACCGCCGCGGGTCTGGAAGCGGTGCGTCCGGACGCCGCGGTGGTCTCCGTGCGGGCTCCGTCCCCGGAGCAGGCGGTGCGCTGGGCGGCCGACTGCCGCGGCGCGGGGCTGGCCGTGGGCTGTTTCCGTCCTCCTTCCGTGCCCGACGGCATCTCACGGCTGCGGCTGACCGCCCGGGCGGACCTGTCCGGGGCGGAGATCGAACGCGCTGTACGGGTGATCGGAGAAACGCGACCATGAGTCGGCGTGACACGGCCGTGCTTCACCTATGAGTGATTACCGGTGATTGTTTACCTGTGACTGATTGCCTGTGATCGATTCTGATCAGAGCGCGGTGAGGAACCCCGCCCAGCTCCGGGCGGAGAAGAGCACCGCGGGTCCGGCGGGGCTCTTGGAGTCGCGCACGGCGAGCAGTCCGGCCCAGGGGCCGGAGTGCGGCCGGGCCGTCTCGACGCAGTTGTTGGCTCCCGTGCTGTAGCTGCTGCGCAGCCAGCGCACGTCGTGCAGATCGGTACTGGCAGGGACGTTCCGAGGCAGTGCTGACATGGTGCCTCCTTACGCGCCGTCACCTATCCCGGCGATGTAATCCAACGATTCCTCGGGTGAAAGGGCGTGCATCCGAAGGGTGTCGAAGGCCTCTGAGTAGGCCATGAGGTCTTCTTTCCGCTCCAGGTAGAGGCTACTCGTCAACTGGTCGAGAACAACCACGTCCAGATCAGAAGTGCTCGGAAATGAGAAGATAACGAAAGGTCCGGTGAGGCCGACATGCGCTCCGGCGCCGAACGGCAGGATCTGCAGCCGGACTTGGGGCAGCCGGGCCGCGTCCATCAGCCGTTCCAGCTGCCGGCCCATCACCTCGGGGCCGCCGATCTCGCGCCGCAGCACCGCCTCGTCCAGCACCGCGCTCAGCCTGAGCGGCCGTTCGGTGCGCAGCACGTCCTGCCGGGCCAGCCGTACCTCCACCAGCGTGTCCAGGCGTTCGTCGTCCAGATCCGTCACGGCCGCCCGGGTCACCGCGCGGGCGTACTCGGGCGTCTGGAGCAGTCCGGGTACGACCGTGGTCTCCAGGGTGCGCATCGCGCTGGCCTGCGACTCCAGGCTGATGAAGTCCCGGTAGGTGGGCGGCAGCACCCCGCGGTAGGCGTGCCACCAGCGGTGCCGGTCGCCCGCTTCCTCGGAGCCCGCCAGCATCAGCAGCAGCTCGCGCAGCTGCGCGTCCCGCACCCCGTAGGCGTCCAGGAGTAACCGCACGTCGGCTGGTTTCGCGCCGCTGGCACCCGTCTCGATACGGCTCACCTTCGACTGGTGCCAGCCGACCAGCCGGGCCGCCTCACCGCTCGTGAGCCCAGCACCGGTACGCAGCGTGCGCAATTCGGCACCCAGTTTGCGGCGCCGCACCGCCGGCCCGTTCTGCATGGGCTCCTCCTTACTCCTTCCGAGCCGCCCAAATACGGTCTCGCGTCGTAGAGTTCACCGCTTCGGGCGACAGATATATGCATATCTTGGTGGATCGCTCCCCGTGACCGGCCCGGTGATGGCAGGCTGACGAGCAAGCACCAGTCCGGGACCGTACTCGAACCCTCCGCTCCGTGTCGGACTGCGGTCCCGTGGGAAAGGGACGACGTCGCCATGGCAGACCACCTGGAAGCATCCGTCACTCTGCCGAGCGATCCAGCCTCGGTCTCCGCCGCCCGTTCCTACGTCGTCGGCACGCTCGCGGAGTGGGGCCTGCCGTCGGACACCGACGTGGCCGACACCGTGCGGCTCATCGTCTCCGAACTCGCCACGAACGCCGTACAGCACACCCTCGGGCAGTCACCCACCTTCACGGTCGACATCGCGCTGGACCGTGACGAACATCTGCGCATCGGTGTCACGGACAGTCACCCGCGCTTTCCGAAGAGACTGCCCGCCGCCGTCCAGCAGGACAACGGCCGCGGCATGGTCATCATCCGCTTTCTCACCGCCGAGTGCGGCGGCAAACTCCGCGTCCGCCCCACCCGCGAGGGCGGCAAGACGGTGTCGATCGAACTCCCGTGGACGTCTCCGGCGGAGACGGTGCCGTAGACGTCGGGGCACTCCAGCAGCGCTATCGCCCGGCTCGACCCTCTCCGGTACGACGGCCACCCCGAGGCCGGCGCTGACGAGCGCGTACACATGGTCGTGCCGCTCGTGCACCGGCTGGGCAGATGGTTGCGCCGGCCCCGGGCCGCCCGTGGGCTCCGGGCGGGCACCGGGACCGGCGCTGACGGTGCTGGGAGCGTCCCTGCTGCTGGAGCCGCTCCTGATATGACGCAGGGTCAGTTGATCCGGCCGTACCAGACGCTCGAGGTCCAGATCTTCTGGAGCCGCACCACGTCCCCGGTCTTCGGCGCGTGCCAGATCTTCCCGTGGCCGGCGTAGATACCGACGTGGTAGACGTACGAGCCCGAGTGGAAGAACACCAGGTCACCGGCCCTGCGGCTGCCGGCGGAGATGTGGTGTGACTTGTTGTACTGCGCGGCGGCGGTGCGCGGCAGGCTCTTGCCCGCCTTCTTGAACGAGTAGAGCGTCAGCCCCGAGCAGTCGAACCTGTGCGGCCCGGTGGCCCCCCATTGGTACGGCGACCCCTCCTTGGAGGCCGCGACCTGCAGTGCTTTCGACTCGAGGGTCGCGGCCGAGGCGTCCTGGGCGAGACCGGGGACCGTGATCGAGCCGCCGACGGCGGCGAGGGTGAGTGCCGAGGCCGTACCGGCCCGGGCCATGAGCGACGGGACACGATTGAGCGCAGTCATGCGCAACCCTTCGTCAGCCGCCTGTGAAGGATGACCTGTCGGATTCGGGCTGGCGAAGTTGCCCGGCCGCGTTGCCACGGCTTCACCCCAAGGGCCGCTCGGAACCCCCGCCCGTCTGCGACGACCAGACGAACTTCCGTTCCGGCGACCCGTCTTGCTTGGGTCCTCCACTCCTGCCGATCCACTCCTGTCGACCGGTCATCCGGACGGCGGCAGGACTCGGCGTCCGCCCGGACCGCCCCGCCGCGGTGGCGGGGGCTTGTCGTCAGACAGGGATCTTCACCTACAGCGGTCTGAAAATCCCAACGGAATCGGGGATTTGTGGTGTTACTCACCACTCGCCCATTCGGGTGGACAGCAGGGTGTTCGAGGCATCGTCAGCTCCCGGTCGTAGCCCCGGACCTGGGGCGGAGCATCTCGTTCCATGCCGCAGACCCGCGCGGTGCGCAAGTCGGGAGATCCGATGAACGTCCTGGATATACCCCGGTCGGCGGTACGCCGTTCGGGCCGTTTCACGTCCGTTCCGCGCGGCGCCCGTCGACATGCGGATCACGCCCGGCCTCTCGGGCGTCCGGATCAGCGGACACCGTCGGGCGGGAGCGCGACGCGCGCGGTACGACGTTCTCCGTCCAGGACCCGCAAGGCCCGTGCCATTGTGTCCCGGTGCAGCTCCGTCTCGCCCCGCTGGTGCATCAACGCGAGGGCGTCACGCAGCTCTGCGGCCTTGCGCACCAGGGCCTGGGCCGCGCGCAGCCCGCGATAGGTGTCTCCGCCGTGCGCGGGATTGATACGGCCCAGCAGGTCGGCCGCCTCCAGGTAACGGTCGATCAGATCGCCCTCGGCACGCGTCAGTGCGGGCAGCGGTGGCAGGTCCGGCAGCATCGGCGGCTCACTTCGCGCCCGGTGCGCCGGGCATGCTCCGCCGGCCGGGCACGATGCCGTCCACCAGGCCGTAGGCCACCGCCGCGGAGGCGTTCAGGACCAAGTCCCGCTCCAGATCCCGGTGTACCTCCTCCGCCGCGCGCCCGGTGTGCCGTACGAGTATGTCCTCCGTCAGTGCGCGCACCCGGGCCAGCTCCTCGGCCTCGATGAGCAGGTCGCTGGGCTGGCCCTCCACCGGCTCGGGGAGTCGCGGTTGCTCGATCACCATGCGCGCGCCGGGCAGGGTGAACCGCTTGCCCGGCGTGCCGGCCGCGAGCAGCAGCGCGGCGTGGGACGCGGCCTGGCCCAGGCAGTACGTCGACACATCGCAACTGACGTAACGCATCGTGTCGTAGACGGCCGTCAGCGCGCTGAACGTACCGCCGGGGGAGTTGACGTACAGCGTGATGTCCCGCTCCGGGGCCGCGTGTTCGAGGTACATGAACTGGGCCATCACGTCGTTCGCGGCCGCGTCGTCGAGCGCGGTGCCGAGGAAGACGATCCGGTCCTCGAAGAGCTTGCCGTAGGGGTCGAGCGTGCGCACGCCGCTGCTGGTGCGCTCGGTGAACTCGGGCAGGACATGACGGGCGAAAGCATGGGACATGGGCGCACCCCTTCTCATCGCACGGCCTCCGGTGGGCTCGGCATCTGTAAAAAATGTACAGGATGTACGTGACGTTAGAATGGGGGCATGGCCTACGAAATTCCGGTGACGCAAGCCAGGGCTGAGCTCGCCGACCTGATCAACCGGGTGGTGTACGGCGGTGAGCGCGTCGTCGTGACACGGCATGGCAAGCCGCTGGTCGCGCTGGTCTCGGCCGCCGATCTGGAGCGGCTGGACGCCCTCGACGAGCCGGCCGGGGAGCAGGTCGTCAGCTCGGTCTCGGGGGTCCGTGAGATCGGTTCCGCCCCGCGCGAACAGCAGCGGTTCGGGATCGCCGCGGAGCATCGCGGTCACGGTGTCGCGGCCGAACACCGCGGTCCGGGCGTGGCCGCCGAGCATCGCGGCCCCGGCGTGTCATGACCCAGGCGGGTATCGGCGCTCCCATCGCCCGGTCATCCGTGGATCAAAGTCTGGTTAACGTCGCTGAAACTCCGGCGGCTTAGCCTGCCCATCCACGCCATCAGGGGTTTTTGTGCCCGGATTGAGGACGATCCGGGGATTTGTCTGTGTGTTACACCTATCCCCGTCGTGATGGCAGCGGCAACCGGACCCCGCACGGTCCGGAGCAAGGACTGTGAGGTGGGACGTGCAACTGACCCCGCATGAGCAAGAGAGGCTGCTCATCCATGTGGCGGCCGACGTCGCCGAGAAGCGCCGGGCCCGCGGGCTGAGGCTCAACCACCCGGAAGCGGTCGCCCTCATCACGTCGCACATCCTCGAAGGAGCCCGTGACGGCCGTACCGTCTCCGAGCTGATGTCCTCCGGCCGCAAGCTCCTCACCAGGGACGACGTCATGGGCGGGGTCCCGGAGATGATCCACGACGTCCAGGTCGAGGCCACCTTCCCGGACGGCACCAAGCTCGTCACCGTCCACGAGCCGATCATCTGAAGGGGGCCGCGATGATTCCCGGAGAGATCCTGTTCGCGGACGACCCTGTCCACGTCAACGCCGGCCGTGAGATCACCCGGCTGACCGTGCTCAACGCCGCCGACCGGCCGGTCCAGGTCGGCTCCCACTACCACTTCGCCGAGGCCAACCCCGGCCTGGAGTTCGACCGCGCCGCGGCCCGCGGCAAGCGGCTGAACGTCGCCGCCGGTACCGCCGTGCGCTTCGAGCCCGGCATCCCCGTCGACGTCGAACTCGTGCCCCTCGCCGGTGCCCGGATCGTGCCGGGCCTGCGCGGCGAGACCGGAGGTGCCCTCGATGCCTGAGATCTCCCGCGGCGCCTACGCCGACCTCTTCGGACCCACCACCGGGGACCGCATCCGGCTCGCCGACACCGACCTGCTGATCGAGATCGAGGAGGACCGCTCCGGCGGCCCCGGCGCCTCCGGGGACGAGGCGGTCTTCGGCGGCGGCAAGGTCATCCGCGAGTCCATGGGCCAGTCCCGCGCCACCCGCGCCGACGGCACCCCCGACACCGTGATCACCGGCGCCGTCGTCATCGACCACTGGGGCGTCGTCAAGGCCGATGTCGGCATCCGCGACGGCCGGATCGCCGCGATCGGCAAGGCCGGCAACCCGGACACCATGGACGGCGTCCATCCCGACCTGGTCATCGGCCCCGAGACCGAGATCATCGCGGGCAACGGGCGGATCCTCACCGCCGGCGCCATCGACGCGCACGTCCACTTCATCTGCCCGCAGATCGCCGACGAGGCGCTGGCCTCCGGCATCACCACCCTGGTCGGCGGAGGCACCGGCCCCGCGGAGGGCTCCAAGGCCACCACGGTCACGCCCGGCCCCTGGCATCTCGCCCGGATGTTCGAGGCGATGGAGGCTTACCCGGTCAACGTCGGCTTCCTCGGCAAGGGCAACACCGTCTCCCACGAGGCGATGCTCTCCCAGATCCGTGGCGGCGCGGCCGGCCTGAAGCTGCACGAGGACTGGGGCTCCACCCCGGCCGTCATCGACGCCGCGCTGACCGTCGCCGACCGCACCGGCATCCAGGTCGCCATCCACACGGACACCCTCAACGAGGCAGGCTTCGTCGGCGACACCCTCGCCGCGATCGCGGGCCGGGGCATCCACTCGTACCACACCGAAGGCGCCGGCGGCGGGCACGCGCCAGACATCATGACCGTGGTCTCGCAGCCCAACGTGCTGCCCAGCTCCACCAACCCGACCCGGCCGTACACCGTCAACACCGCCGAGGAACACCTCGACATGCTGATGGTGTGCCACCACCTCAACCCCACCGTCCCCGAGGACCTGGCGTTCGCCGAGTCCCGTATCCGGCCGTCGACCATAGGAGCCGAGGACATCCTCCACGACCTCGGCGCGATCTCGATCATCTCCTCCGACTCCCAGGCGATGGGACGGGTGGGCGAGGTGATCCTGCGGACCTGGCAGACGGCTCATGTCATGAAGCGGCGGCGCGGCGCGCTGCCGGGCGACGGGCGCGCCGACAATCGGCGGGTACGGCGGTACGTCGCCAAGTACACGATCAATCCCGCGCTCGCCCAGGGCCTCGCCGCCGAGATCGGCTCCGTCGAGACCGGCAAGCTCGCCGACCTCGTGCTGTGGGAGCCGGCGTTCTTCGGGGTCAAGCCGCTCCTCGTGCTCAAGGGCGGCCAGATCGCCTACGCGCAGATGGGCGATGCCAACGCCTCCATCCCCACCCCGCAGCCGATCCTGCCCCGCCCGATGTACGGCGCGATCGGCCGCGCCCCGGCCGCCAACTCGGTCAACTTCGCCGCCCAGTTGGCGATAGAGGACGGGTTGCCGGAGCGTCTGGGGCTCGGCAAGCGGTTCGTGGCGATCGAGTCCACGCGCGCGGTGACCAAGGCCGACATGCGCGAGAACGACGCCCGGCCCGACGTCCGGATCGACCCCGACAGCTTCGCCGTGCACATCGACGGCGAACTGGTCGAGGCCGCACCGGCCGTCGAACTGCCCATGGCCCAGCGCTACTTCCTCTTCTGAGAGGGCGTTGTGATGGCACGGGCAGCACTTCTCGTCCTGGCCGACGGCCGCTTCCCCGCCGGAGGGCACGCCCACTCCGGCGGGGCGGAGGCCGCCGTCAAGGCCGGGCGCATCACCTCCGCCGCGAGCCTGGAGGACTTCTGCCGGGGACGGCTGCAGACCGCGGGGCTGGTCGCGGGAGCGGTGGCGGCGGCCGCCGTACTCGGCGTGGATCCGGGGGAGCTGGACGCGGCGGCGGACGCCCGTACGCCGTCTCCCGCCCTGCGGATCGCGGCGCGCCGGCTCGGGCGGCAGCTGCTGCGGGCGGTACGGGCCGGCTGGCCTTCGGCTGAACTCGACGCGCTGGCACGGGAGTTCCCCAAGGGAGCCCATCAGCCGGTGGTGCTCGGTCTGGCCGCACGGGCGGCCGGACTGGGCCCGGACGACGCGGCGTACTGCGCGGCGTACGAGAGCGTGAGCGGGCCGGCGACGGCCACGGTACGACTGCTGAGCCTGGACCCGTTCGACGCGACCGGTGTGCTGGCGCGGCTGGCGCCGGAGCTGGACCGCGTCGCGGATTCAGCGGTGGCGGCGGCGCGGAGGGTGCTCGACGAGGGTGTCGACGCACTGCCGGCCGCGTCGGGGCCCTTGCTGGAGGTCGGTGCGGAGTGGCATGCGGCCTGGTCTGCGCGGCTGTTCGCGTCGTAGAGGCCGCCCCCGCCGCCCCTGACTGTCCCCCAGGGGCTCCGCCCCTTTTGACCCCGCCAGGGGCTCTGCACCTGGACCCATAGGAGCCGTACATGCACCTCGACCACACCCACCCCGGCCCCGCCGCCGTCAGCGCGGACGCGCACCGTCCCGACGGAGCCCGCCGCGCCCTGCGCATCGGCATCGGTGGCCCCGTCGGGTCAGGGAAGACCGCGACCGTAGCCGCGCTCTGCCGGGCCCTGCGCGACGAGCTGTCGCTGGCCGTCGTCACCAACGACATCTACACCCGTGAGGACGCCGAGTTCCTGCTCCGGGAGGCCGTGCTGCCGCCCGAGCGGATCACCGCCGTGGAGACGGGCGCCTGTCCGCACACCGCGATCCGCGACGACATCTCGGCCAACCTCGAAGCCGTGGAGGACCTGGAGGACGCGGTCGGCCCGCTGGATCTGATCCTCGTCGAGTCCGGCGGCGACAACCTCACCGCGACCTTCTCCAAGGGGCTCGTGGACGCGCAGATCTTCGTGATCGACGTGGCCGGCGGCGACGACATCCCGCGCAAGGGCGGGCCCGGCGTCACCACGGCCGACCTGCTCGTCGTCAACAAGACCGACCTCGCGCCGTACGTCGGCTCAGACCTCGCCCGGATGGCCGCCGACGCCAAGGCTCAGCGCGCCGAACTCCCCGTGGTCTTCCAGTCGTTGCGCGGCGGCACCGGTGTCGCCGACGTGGCCTCCTGGGTGCGCGGGCGGCTCACCGCATGGACGGCGTGACCGCCACCGGGATCCGGGCGGACGCCCGGATCGTCGCCCGTGCCGACGGTCGTGGCGGCACCGTGCTGCCCGTGCTGGACGGCGACGGCCCGCTGGCCCTGCGCCGCACCCGGTCCGACGGCTCCGAGGCGAAGGTCATGCTGGTCGGCGCGATGAGCGGCCCGCTCGGCGGCGACCGCTTCTCGCTCACGGCGAGCGTGGCGGAGGGCGCCCGGCTGCACATCGGCTCGGCCGCCGCCACCCTCGCGCTGCCGGGCCAGGCCAAGGGAGAGGCCCGCTACGACGTACGGCTCGACGTGGCCGACGGCGCCGAACTGCACTGGCTGCCCGAGCAGTTGATCTCGGCCCGCGGCAGCGACCTGTACGTCACCACGCGGGCCGAACTCGCCGCCGGAGCCCGGCTCGTGCTGCGCGAGGAACAGGTGCTCGGGCGGGCGGGCGAGGACCCCGGGCGGCTCACCAGCCGGCTGACCGTACGGGTCGCGGGCCGGGCGGTACTGGACCAGGAACTGTCCTGCGGCCCCGGCGCACCAGGCGGCTGGGACGGCCCGGCGGTCCTGGCCGGACACCGCGCGGTGGGTCAACTCGTCGTCGTACGCCCCGAGTTCATGGAACACCCGGTCCAGGCGCAGGCCCTGGGGGAGTGCGCCGCCCTGATACCACTGGCCGGCCCCGCCGCCCTGGTCAGCGCGGTGGCCGCCGACGCACTGCGACTACGGCGGCTCCTGGACGAGGCACTGACCATGCTCCGCTGAGGCGAGCTGATCGCTCCCTGTCGCGGCCCCACGTGGCTTCTCGCTGCTTTGCGTCTCGCTCGACAGGACATGATCATCCGGTTATCGGATTGGTAAAGATGGGTGGCTACCCCTGTTCTCAGGCGGCTCACAGTCGCGAGGATCCTCGCTGACCACTCGCAGCGATCCTGATGTAGGGGGAGGCCCACTTGAGGGACAACAGACCGAAGAGCCGCCTGCTGGCGCTCGGTTCGGCCGGAGCGCTCGTCACCGCCACCCTGATCGCGGGTGCCGTCTCGGCACCCGCGGCCAGCGCCGCCGCCGGCCGGCCCGGCCCGGACCGGGAGGCCAAGGGTGCGGCGATCGCCGCCGCCCGCGCCGCCAAGGCCGGCATCGACTGGCAGGACTGCCCGGCCGACTGGGGGCTGGAGAAGCCCATCCAGTGCGGCTGGGTCAGCGTGCCCGTCGACTACGCCCACCCGTACGGCAAGCAGATCAAGCTCGCCGTCGACCGCATCGGCAACACGGGCACCCCGCAGGAGCGCCAGGGCGCGCTCGTCTACAACCCCGGCGGCCCCGGCGGCTCGGGCCTGAGGTTCCCGCGCCGGGTCACCACCAAGAACCCCGTGTGGGCCAATGTCGCCAAGGCCTACGACTTCGTCGGCTTCGACCCGCGCGGCGTCGGCCACTCCGCGCCCATCTCCTGTGAGGACCCGCAGGAGTTCGTGAAGGCGCCGAAGATGGACCCGGTGCCGGACACCGAGGCGGACAAGACGGCTCAGCGCAAGCTGGCCCGTGAGTACGCGGACGGCTGCCTGGAGCGCACCGGCCGCGCGATGCTCCAGCAGATGACCACCCCGAACACCGCCCGTGACCTGGACGTCATCCGCGCGGCCCTGGGCGAGAAGAAGCTCAACTACCTGGGCGTCTCCTACGGCACCTACCTCGGCGCCGTCTACGGGACCCTGTTCCCGGGCCATCTGCGCCGCATGATCGTCGACAGCGTGGTCAACCCCGCCCGCGAGAACATCTGGTACCAGGCCAACCTGAACCAGGACATCGCCTTCGAGGGCCGCTGGAAGGACTGGGAGGACTGGGTCGCCGCGAACGACGCCGCCTTCCACCTCGGCACCACCCGCGCCGCCGTCCAGGCCAAGTGGCTCGAGCTGCGCGCCACCGCCAAGAAGAGCCCGATCGGCGGGGTCGTCGGCCCGGCCGAGCTGATCTCCTTCTTCCAGAGCGCGCCGTACTACGACTCGTCGTGGGTGCCGGTCGCCACGGTGTTCAGCAAGTACTTCGCCGGTGACACCAAGGCGCTCGTCGACGCCGCCGGCCCGAACCTGTCGAACACGGCCGGCAACATCAGCGCCGAGAACGGCAACGCCGTCTACACGGCCGTCGAGTGCACCGACGCCAAGTGGCCCACCAGCTGGCAGAAGTGGAACCGGGACAACACCCGGCTCAACCAGGACTACCCGTTCATGACCTGGGCGAACGCCTGGATGAACCTGCCCTGCGCCACCTGGCCCGTGCAGCAGCGGACCCCGGTCGAGGTGCGGACCGGCAAGGGCCTGCCGCAGGTGCTGATCGTGCAGTCCACCCGGGACGCCGCCACCCCGTACGAGGGCGCCGTCGAACTGCACAAGCGTTTCCAGGGCTCGCGTCTGATCACCGAGAAGGACGCGGGCTCCCATGGGGTGACCGGCCTGGTCAATCCCTGCATCAACCAGCGCGTCGACGCCTACCTGATCGACGGCAAGCTGGACGGTGCGGACGTGACCTGCGGCCCGCACGCCACGCCCAAGCCGTAACCCGTCCCGTACGGTGACGAGGGGCGGCCGGACTCTCCGGCCGCCCCTCGTTCATGCCGCGTACCAGGCGTCCTCGGCCGCGTAGTCGAACAGGTCCGGATACACCTGGGCGAGGAACGGGAAGCACTCCCGCCAGTCCCGCCCGGCGGCCAGCACATCGGTCAGCCACACGACGGTCTCCGGCAGGCTCCCCGCGTACGACACCACCGGCCGGTGGCCCAGCTCCCGCTCCGCGGCGGACATGTCGGCGACGACCGGCAGCGGCGTCGACCACGGAGTCCGGCCGACGGAGCCCTCGGGCGGACCGTCGAGGAGTGTCGTCTCCGTCTCCACACCCATCACCGCGTCGACCGCTGCCCCGATCTCGGCGACCGTCGGCGCCTGGCCGTCACAGGCGTTCAGCACCCGGACACCGGGCCGGGCCGCCGACAGCCGGACCAGCTCGGCGATGTTCCGGGCACTGGCCGGATGGAACCGGCTCTCGCCCCGATACGACAGCACGCGCCTGCGCCTGCCGTCCAGATTCCGTTTCACGAAGTACAGCTCCCTGGGGAGCGGGCTGTACGGCCCGTGCACCGCGCCCGGCCGCAGCACCGTGACCGGCAACATGTCGGCGGCCGCGAGGAGTTCCCGCTCCAGATCCACCTTCCGGGTGCTGTACGACGCCTCGCCCGGAGGAACCGTCGGATGCGTCTCGGGGATCGGCACCGGGTAGGCGGGGAAGCCGCCCGGTTCCCGCAGCGTGTCGAAGTTCCGGCCCGAGCCGTCGTCGTACACGGCCACGCTGGAGATCACCACCGCCGAGCCGATCCGGCCCGCCAGGGACGTCAACTGCCGGGCGTGTACGGCGTCGTAGGCGACCATGTCGACCAGCAGGTCGCAGCCGTCGCCGACCAGCGCGGCCAGGGCCGCGTCGTCGGAGCGGTCCAGCCGGACCGTCCGTACCGTGTCGTCCCACCCCTCGTCCCGGCCGCCGCCCCGCGAGGCGGCCGTCACCTCCCAGCCGTCCCGCGCCAGCGCGTCCACGGTCGGCCGGCCGATCTGTCCGCTCGCCCCGATCACCACAGCCCTCTTCATACGGCGAGCCTAGGGGAATGGAGCGTCGGGGCCACGGAACTTCTGCCGTCGGCAGAGGAGGTCAGCTCAGCGGCGCCCGTGGGAACCTGCGTTCCCTCGCGCCCTTCTCGGCGGCCTGCCGCTCCTTGACGACGGCCGCGTACTCGTCGACGTACTCCTGCTCGGACAGGGTCAGGATCGCGTACATGATCTCGTCGGTGACGGCCCGCAGGATCGCCTTCTCGTGCTCCATGCCCGCATAGCGGGAGAAGTCGAGGGCCTTGCCGAAGCGGATGGTGACGGGGTGGATGTTCGGGACGACCTTCCCGGGCGGCTGGGCCTCGAAGGTGCCGATCATCGCGCACGGTACGACGGGCACCCCGGCCCTCAGCGCCATCACGGCGACGCCGACCTTCCCCTTGTAGAGCCGGCCGTCGTGCGAACGGGTGCCCTCGGGATAGATGCCGAGCAATTCGTCTCTGCTCAGCACCTTGAGGCCCTCGCGGATCGCGGCCTGTCCGGCCTCCTTGCCCGAGCGGTCCACCGGGATCTGCCCGGCGCTGCGGAAGAAGAACGCGGTGAGCCGGCCCCTGAGCCCCGGGCCGGTGAAATACTCGGCCTTCGCGAGGAACGTGATCCTGCGCTTGAGCATCGCCGGCATCAGGAAATGGTCGGAGAACGACAGATGGTTCCCGGCGACGATCGCGGGCCCGGAGGCCGGCACGTTCTCCAGGCCCTCGATCCGGGGCCGGAAGACCAGCCTCAGCAGGGGGCCCAGCAGTACGTACTTGAGCAGGTAATAGAACAAGGGGTCGCTCCTCACTCTGGCGGATCGGCTCAACCGCCGCGTTCTCGCTGGTCAACCGGCGTGTTATGGGGCGTCAGTGTATGTGCAGGTGTAGTCGCGTGGAACCGGGTCCGGTCGTATCAATGCTGACCCATTGCCGACGTAACTGACGGGTAATCAGGTCAGCGGTTGGGTGGTTCTCGTGCGGGTTGGGGAAGGTCGCGGGATCACACTGCTGCTACTCGCCGGTAGGCGACAACCCGATCAAGGAACCTGGCGCAATCGCGGTTGATAGCTGGCGGACGTGTGACTCTTGCGTCGGCCGGCTTGGCGGAGGAGGCTCCATTACCCGGCTGGGGCTCGGGTCCTTGCAGCACACACAGCTCGACGCCAGCAAACTGACCGGAAACACCGAGGGGTTCGTCGGTGGTGAAGATGCCGCAGCCGGACAATGGCATCCTCTTTCCCAACCTCCCGCCGTTCCTCGGCCCCCTGATCCGCGGTTCCCGCACCTCGCGCCCGGCGAGGGGCCGCAGGTCCGTCATGGTGAACGACTCTCCGGTGAGGTAGGGCTCGAGGAACTCGGCAGCCTGCGCCGGGATCCGGGCGCGCTCCCGGTTCCCGATGTGGGTGCACAGCAGGTGCCCGTCCCTGTCGAGGAAGTCGATGTCTTCGACGGGTATGCGAAGAGCCCCCGCCACATCGGGACCGCTGACGTCGATGATCTGCCGGCGGGACACTTCGTCGGCGAACGCCCTGTACAACCGGACGGCTTCGGCAAGTTCCTCCGGAGTCATCGCCGGATCGACACTGTGGAAGTGGTTCAGGGCGTACTGCGCCTGGGCGCTCACCTCGGTGGAGGCGGTCCTCACCAGACCGAAACGTTGGGGGTTGATCAGGAACTCGCACCCGGACTCCACCATCAGCCCGAGAACTTCCTTGTCGAAACGCCGATCGACCATTGCGAAGGAGTTCCAGCTGATGTTCAGGCCACGGTCGGTGATCGCCTGGCTCATCCGCCGGGCGAAGGCCGGCGGAATGGATTCCGTGATGAACTTGAACCGCTGTACGCCAAACTTCTCAACCAATTCCTGGATCTCGTCCACGAAATTGTTCGGCTGTCGGCCGCGGAACGGGGGGCTGCCGTCGTACAGCTCGATGAAGTCGCAGTAGTCGCACTTCCCCCAGTAGCAGCCACGGGCTTGGGTGATGGCCAAAGTCGGATCCGCCAGCCGGTCGAGCGCATCCGCGGGATATGCGGGAGCAGGCAACTTGTTGATGTTCGGTCCCGGGGCCGGGGCCGCGTGGACCACATCGTCTCCTTCCTGGTACGAGACGCCGGGAATCCCGGCGGGCGAGAAGCTGCCGGCTACAGCGCGCTGGGCCAGGGTCAGCAGCGGGTACTCGCCGCCGAAACGCACCACACAGTCGACCGCGGGATGGTGCCGGAGCCTGGTCGACAGGTCATCCGGTTCCATCAAGCTGAACGTCGGCCCGCCCAGCACGATCGAGGTCTCGGGGTGGCTCTTCTTCAGCAGGGCAGCCAGCATGAGGGAAGGCTCCAGCTGCGGCCCCATGGGCACGGATATACCGATCAGCGAGGTTCCCGCGGAAATCCGCTCGGTGATCCCCGAGTTCACGTAGAACCGCTCGAAAGCGTCCAGTGGATGCCGGTCCGTGCGCACTGCGCGCAGCACTTCCGCGCCCGGATCCAGGCTGAACGGGCGAGCGATCAGCTCCATCGCGTAGGCGGACTTGCTGTCGGCGCCGTAGCGATCCGTACCGAAGCAGTGCCGTCCTTGCGCATCGATCAGGCGATCGTTCTCCTCGAGGAAGGCGGCAAGCACCGCCGTGGCCGGGAAGAAGCTACTGGAGATAGCAATCTCATACGACTACGGCGATTCGCGGGAGTGAGGCGGACGCGACCGCGCTTGAAGGCTCTCCCAGCGTAAGCGTGACAGGGCGTCAGCGAGGGTTTTGGATTTGCCGCGCCTCTCGGCACGGTGATTGCCCGGCGGTGGTGCAAACGCCTTGCTCACAGGCAATGGGCCCGCGAGCCGTGGCCGGTCGCTCGCCCCCACGCCCTTACGATGGCGCCCATGCACAGCGCCGGACCCCACGCCTCGTGCCCGCCCCAGCGGCGGCGGTGTGGGCTGCTGGTGCTGTCGCTGTTGGTGGGGCTGTTGGGGATGCATGCGCTCGGGCCCGTCGGGGGTGTGGGGCATGCGGAGCACGGGGACGCGGGGCGGCACATGGTCGCCGCGAGCACCGTCGCCGTCGTCGCGCAGGACGATTGTGCGGACGCCGACGGGCACTGCGGTGGGGGGCGGCTGCATCATGCCGATCCCGCCTGTGCCTCGGGTGCGGTGAACGGCGGCCCGGAGCTGCCCGCGCTGGTCCCTGACCGCACGGCCATCGCCGCGCCGGACCGTTGTCCGGGTTCCCGTGCGGCCGCCGGACCGGAAGGCGCCCGCGCCTCGCCCTCCCTTGCCGAACTCCAACTCCTGCGGATCTAGAGGGCCCCGCCGGCCGCACCGCCCGCCTCCGCACGGCGGGCCCGCGGTCGTGCTCACGCCTGCCCTGCATCCCTTGAGAACCACAGGAGTTCCCGTATGACCACCCGTACTCTCACCCGCCGTGCCACCCTGGCAGCGGTCGCCGCGACCGCCGGCCTCGTCCTCGCCGCCTGTGGTGGCAGCGGTGGCAGGGGTGACGGTGGCGGTCACGCCGCGCACGGCGCCTCCGCCTCCCCGGGCGCGACCGGCGCGACGGCCAGCACCGCCCACAACGCCCAGGACGTCGCCTTCGCGCAGGCCATGATCCCGCATCACCAGCAGGCTCTGGAGATGGCGCGGCTCGCCGCCGACCGGGCCTCCTCGGCGCAGGTGAAGGACCTGGTCAGCCGCATCGAGAAGGCGCAGGACCCCGAGATCCGCACCATGACCGGCTGGCTCAAGTCCTGGGGCGAGCAGGTGCCCATGGCTGGCATGGACCACTCGGGCCACTCCGGTATGTCCGGGATGATGAGCGACGCCGACATGGCCGCGCTGAAGAAGGCCGAGGGCAAGGACTTCGACACGAAGTTCCTGTCCATGATGGTCGAGCACCACCAGGGCGCCGTGGAGATGGCCGGCACGGAGAAGGCCAAGGGCGCGTACGGGCCCGCGAAAGCCCTGGCGGGCGCCATCGTCACCGCTCAGAACGCCGAGATCAAGGAGATGAAGACGCTCCTCGGTTCGAGCGGCACGAGCGGCTCCAGCGGCATGAACGGCATGAATGGCATGGGCTGACGTACTGCGGGGCCGGGGGCCCTGTCATCGGCACCGGCCCCCGCCCCCACCCACACGTCACAGCCGCACGATGACCAGCGCCGTGTCGTCGGTTGCGCCCCCGGGAGGCAGCAGTTCCAGCAGGACCGCGTCCGCGAGGCGCTCGGGGTCCTCGTCGCGATGGCGGTCGAGGGACTCGGCGAGGCGGGCCAGCCCCGTGTCGATGTCCTCGCCGCGGCGCTCGATCAGGCCGTCTGTGTAGAGGACGAGGGTGGCGCCCTCGGCGTAGTCCGTACCGGCCTGAGGTCTGGGGATCGGGTCGGGGCGGGCGTCGAGCGGCGGGTCGGTGGCCTGGTCGAGGAACTCCACGCGGCCGTCCGGCTGGACGAGCGCGGGCGGCGGATGGCCGGCGCTGCTGTAGGTGATCGTGTGGTGGTCGAAGTCGATGAACGTCGTGACGGCGGTGGCCGATTCGGCGCCGTCGACGACGTGTGCGTACCGCCCCAGGACGTTCAGGGCCTCGGCCGGCCCCGCGGCTACCCGCGAGGCGGCGCTCAGCGCGCTGCGCAGCTGGCCCATCACCCCGGCGGCCTCCAGGCCGTGCCCGACCACGTCACCCACGGCCACGCCCATGCGGTGGCCGCCCACCAGGTCGACGATGTCGTACCAGTCCCCGCACACGTTCAGCGCGCCCACCGCGGGCCGGTAGCGCACGGCCGCGTGATGGCGGCCCAGCTGCCGGCGGGCGGGCAGCATCGCCTCCTGCAGGGCGAGGGCCACCTCGCGCTCGCGGGCGTGCGCCTGGCGCAGCCGTTCGTTGAGCTCCTGCAGCTCACGGGCGCGCGTGTACAGCTCGGCCTCCAGGACGCGGGCCCGGCCGCCGGCGGGGCCGCCGCGGAGCCGGATCAGCTCGGTGACCTCCTCGACCCGGTGCACCAGCAGCACCACCTTCCCGTCCGCGTCGCACACCGGCGCGTTGACCGGGCTCCAGTAGCGCTCCTCCCACTCGCCGGGCCGCTCGGGGTTCTCGACGTCGTAGCGCTGCAGGGCCATGGAATCGCGCTCGCCGGTAGCCGCGACCCGGGTCAGCGAGGCGGCCAGATTGCGCATGCCCGATGCGCCGGGGTCGTTCGGGTTGTCCGGGAAGACGTCGAAGAGGTAGCGCCCGATCATCTGCTCGCGGGTGCGCCCGGCCAGCCGCAGGAACTCCTCGTTGACGTCCGCGTAGACCAGGTCGGGCGTCAGCAGGGCCACCATGCCCGGCAGCGCCTGGAACACCCTCGCGTAGTCGATGGCCGTGTCGTTCATGGCTGCCGCCCATCCGCCGGAATCACGCCATTTTCCCATGTCATGCGATGTATGACCGTGTCGAGGGGGTCAGGCCGGCGGCTCCGTCAGGGACTGCTCCGCCCAGATGACCTTCCCCTCGGGTACGAAGCGGGTTCCCCACCGCTGGGTGAACTGGGAGACCAGCAGCAGTCCGCGGCCGCCCTCGTCCAGGGCGCGCGGATGGCGCAGATGCGGCGCGGTGGCGCCCCCGTCGGACACCTCGCAGATCAGGGTCCGTTCCCTGATCAGCCGAAGCCGGATGGGGCCCTCCGCATGCCGGATGGCGTTGGTGACCAGCTCGCTCACGACCAGTTCGGTGGTGAACGCCAGCTCCTCCAGATCCCACTCGGCCAGCTGCCGGGCGGCCTCCTTGCGGGCGTCGGCGACCACGGCCGGGTCGGTGGCCAGGTCCCAGTCGGCGACCTGCCCGGCGCCGAGCAGCCTGGTCCGGGCCATCAGCAGGGCCACGTCGTCGTGCGGCCGGGAAGGGACCAGCGCCTCGATCACGGACCGGCAGCGCTGGTCGAGCGAGGAGCTGCGCCGCTCCAGCGCGCGGCGCAGCCGCTCGCGGTCCGCGTCGATGCCCTCGTCGGCCTCGTCGGCCCCGTCGCCCGCGTGAGCCAGCAGCCCATCGGTGTGCAGGGCCAGCGTGCTGCCCTCGGCCAGGGCCAGCTCGACCGCCTCGTAGGGTGGACCGCCCGCACCGAGCGGCGGCCCCTGCGGGAGGTCGACGAAGGCGGCGGTGCCGTCGGGCCGGACGACGGCGGGCGCGGGATGGCCCGCGGCGGCCATGGTGCATCGCCCGTCGACCGGGTCGTAGACGACGTACACACACCCGGAGCCCAGCGCCTGGGCGTCGGCGTCCTCCGGGAGCTCCGGCAGGCCCTCCTCGTCGGCCGTCCGTGCCACCAGGTCGTCGAGATGCGCGAGGATCTCCTCGGGCGGCAGATCGAGCGCCGCGAGGGTGCGTACGGCGGTGCGCAGCCGCCCCATGGCCGCGGCGGCGTCGATGCCGTGCCCCGGCACCTCGCCCACGACCAGGGCCACGCGCGCGCCGGACAGCGGGATGAGGTCGTACCAGTCGCCGCCGAGGCCGGTCAGCTCGTCGGCCGGCCGGTAGCAGGCGGCCGCCTCCACCGCCCCCTGCTCGGGCAGCCGGTGCGGCAGCAGGCTGCGCTGCAGGACCAGGGCCGCGTCCCGCTCGCGGGTGTAGCGGCGGGCGTTGTCCACGCAGACCGCCGCCCGGGACACCAGATCCTCGGCGAGACTCAGGTCGTCCTCGTCGAACGGCTCCTGCCGACGGCGCCGGAAGAACGTGGTGACGCCCATCGTGACGCCCCGCGCCCGGATCGGCACGATCATCACGCTGTGCATGCCCAGGTCCAGGAAGGCCGCCGCCCGGCCCGCCGGGATGTCCGTGGCCCACTCCCTGGCCAGCGGGTCGAGCCGCTCCTCGCGCCAGGACCGGCCCGTGGTCAGACAGCGGATCAGGGGCGATCCGGCGAGATAGGTGGCCACTTCACCGATCTCTACGACGGCCTCCGGGATCCCGGGGTTCACCGACTGGTGCCCGGCCCGGCGCAGCGGCACCTGATCCGTCTCGCTCGGCGGCTCGGGCTCGGCGCCGCGCAGCACCGAATCCAGCAGGTCCACACCGACGAAGTCGGCGAAGCCCTGCACGGCCACGTCGGCCAGTTCCTGCGCGGTCCGCCAGATGTCCAGGGTGCGCCCGATCTGCTCGCCGGCCCGGTCGAGCAGGGCCAGCCGCTGCCGGGCGCGGTGCCGCTCGGTGACGTCGACCACGGTGTAGTACACGCCCATCGGGTGACCCAGGTCGTCCTCGAGGCGGGTGAACGACATCATGTGCGCCGTCTCGCGGTGCGGCGCGGACCGCACCTGGCCCACATGCTCGTACCCGACCACCGGCCGGCCGGACTCCAGCACCCGCCGCATCTGCGTCTCGATGTCCGCGGAGTCGATGCCCGGCTGGATCTCCGCCAGCCGCCGCCCCAGCCGCTCCCGTGGGGAGCCGCCGCCGTAACGTTCCAGCGCCGCGTTCGACCACACGCACCGCAGATCGCGGTCCACGATCGCTATGCCGACGGGGGAGTCGGTCACCATCTGCTCCAGCACCGCACGGCTCATGTCCCAGCCGCGTGCCCCGGAGACCTCGGAGAGCAGAACCAGCCACTGCGGCGCCCCGCCGGAATCCACCGCCGAAGTGATCCGCACCATCAGCCGGACCGGCCGCCCGTCCCTGCGCCGAGCGGTCAGCAGCCCCGCCCAGCCGCCGTCCCTGCGGCACCGCTCGGCCAGCTCGGGCGCCCGCACGGCGTCCTCGGCGGACAACAGACCGACCGCGCGGGTGCCCACCACCTGGGCAGCCGGGTACGCCAGCAGCCGCTCGGCGTTGGGCGTCCAGCCCGTCACCACGCCCTGCGCGTCGACCAGCAGGGGCGCGGCGTCGGCCACGTCGAACCGCTGCCGGGCAACGTCCTGCTCCTCGTGAGTGCCCACGGTCGACCTCTCTGTAGCTGAGAGTGGTCTACCCCCTCTTGGCTCAATCGTCACTCTTCGGCCATCGGGTGGAGGAGTACGGACGAGCGGGGAGCGGCGCGCGGCCGCTCCCCGCTCCGGTCACGAACCCAGCACCTTCTCCAGTGCCGCCAGCGCGGAACGCAGTTCCTCCGCGGCGATGGTCAGCGGGGGCGCCAGCCGGATGGTGGACCCGTGGGTGTCCTTCACCAGGATCCCCTCGCGCATCAGCCGTTCGCTGATCTCACGGCCGCTGCCGATCGCCGGGTCGATGTCGACGCCCGCCCACAGCCCGCGCGCCCGGAAGCCGATCACGCCCCGGCCGACCAGCGCGGCCAGCCCGTCCCGCAGGACCGTGCCCAGCTCGGCCGCCCGCAGCTGGAACTCACCGGCCTCCAGCAGCTCGACCACGGCCGTGCCGACCGCCGCCGCGAGCGGGTTGCCGCCGAACGTCGAGCCGTGCTCACCCGGGTGCAGCACCCCCAGCACCTCACGCCGGGCCACCACCGCCGACACCGGCACGATCCCGCCGCCGAGAGCCTTGCCGAGCAGCAGCACGTCCGGCACGACATCCTCGTGCTCGACGGCGAGGGTACGGCCGGTGCGGCCGAGGCCCGACTGGATCTCGTCGGCGATGAACAGACAGCCCTTGCGGCGGGTCAGCTCGCGCACCCCGGCGAGATAGCCGGCCTTCGGGATGATCACGCCGGCCTCGCCCTGGATCGGCTCGATCAGCACGGCCGCCGTCGTCTCGTCGACGGCCTCCTCCAGTGCGGCCAGGTCGTCGTACGGCACGATCTTGAAGCCGGGCGTGAAGGGGCCGAAGCCCGACCGGGCCGTCTCGTCCGTGGAGAAGCTGACGATCGTCGTCGTACGGCCGTGGAAGTTCTCCGCCGCGACCACGATCGTCGCCCGGTCGGCGGGGACGCCCTTCACGTCGTACGCCCACTTGCGGGCCACTTTGATGCCGCTCTCCACCGCCTCGGCTCCGGTGTTCATCGGCAGCACCATGTCCAGGCCGGTCAGCTCTGCGAGCCGCTCGGCGAACTCCGCGAGGCGGTCGTTGTGGAAGGCGCGCGAGGTCAGCGTGAGCTGGTCGAGCTGGCGGTGCGCGGCCTCGATCAGCGCCGGGTGCCGGTGGCCGAAGTTCAGCGCCGAGTAGCCGGCCAGCATGTCGAGGTAGCGGCGCCCCTCGACGTCCTCCACCCAGGTGCCCTCGGCGCGGGAGACGACCACGGGCAGCGGGTGGTAGTTGTGTGCGAGGACCGGCTCCTCCGCACGGATCAGGTCGGCGGACGTACGCGTGCGCGCGGGTGCGGTCATCAGCGGATCTCCTGGGTGCAGCACTTGATGCCACCGCCGGCCTTGTGGAACTCGGACAGGTCGACGGGGACGGGGACGTAACCGTGGCCGGCGAGGTTCTCGGCCAGCGCCTCGGCCTGCGGCGCGATGAAGACGTTGCGGCCGTCGGACACGGAGTTCAGGCCGAACGCCAGCGCGTCCTCACGGGTGGCGAGGACCGCGTCCGGGTACAGCCGGCGCAGCACCTCGCGGCTGCCCGCCGAGAACGCCTCCGGGTAGTAGCAGATGTTGTCGTCGTCGAGGACGAACAGCGCCGTGTCCAGGTGGTAGAAGTACGGATCCACCAGGGTCAGGCCGATCACCGGATGGCCGAGGAACTCCTGGGCCTCCCGGTGCGCCTCCCGGGTGGTGCGGAACCCGGTGCCGGCCAGTACATACCGGCCGGTCCACACCAGGTCGCCCTCGCCCTCGGTCACGGACTCCGGGCGGTACACGTCGTAGCCGGCCGTCTTGAACCAGGTGTCGTAGTGCACCGACTCCGCGCGGCGCTCCGGCGCGTGGAACAGCGAGCCGAAGACCCGGCCACCGACCACGAACGCGGCGTTCGCGGCGAACACCATGTCCGGCAGGCCGGCCACCGGCTCGACCGACTCGACGGTGTGCCCATGGGCGCGGTAGGCGCGGATCAGCCTCTGCCACTGCTCCTGGGCGAGATCCACGTCGACGGGTTTGTCGGGGTGCATCCAGGGGTTGATCGCGTACTGAACGGCGAAGTGTCTGGGTTCACAGACGAGGAAGCGCCGAGGGCGCAGCACACGGCTTTCGGACACAGAGGGTTTCCTCCGGTTTCCTGTGTGTCACTGAGGGGTGCCACAACGGTAGAAACGGAGATCGGCAACCGACAAGCGTGAAAAGTTGCGCACATACGCAGCATCACTGCGTTCTGAGCGCGACCCACGCACGAGTGCTGCGCATGGTCCGCGTCATTCCGGGGCCGGCTGCGTGGCGCCCGCTTCGGGGCTTTCCGGGAGCAGATGGGACAGGACCATCACGCTGATCGTCTTCCTGATGAACGGCTCGGTGCGGATCCGCTCCAGCACTTCCTCGAAGTGCCCCACGTCCCGAGCCCGGACGTGCAGCAGCGCGTCCGCGCCGCCGGTCACCGTCATGGCCGCCGTGATCTCCGGATGGTTCCGGACGACCTCCGCGAGCCGCCGGGGCGGGGCCGCGCCCTCGCAGTACACCTCGACGTACGCCTCCGTGCGCCAGCCCAGCGCCGACGGCTGCACCGTGGCCGTGAACCCGGTGATCACCCCGGTCTCGCGCAGCCGGTCCACACGCCGTTTGACCGCGGTGGACGACAGCCCGATCGTCGCGCCGATCTCGGCGAAGCTGGTCCTGGCGTTCGCCATCAGGGCGGTGATGATCTTCCGGTCCAGATCGTCGAAGGAAGCGGTCCTGCTGTTCATGCGGGCACTGTAATCAGCCAAGCCCGCCGCGGGGGACCTAGGACTGGGTGACGACCATGGCGAGGGTCAGCAGGCCCAGGACGACCCAGCCGAACCACAGCCAGCCGTTACTGCCGATCGCGACCGTGTAGGCGGTCACGACGACGAGTCCGCCGACCGTGAGAGCCCCCATCGCCTTGGTGGAACCGTTCGTGGAACCGGGCATCGCGACACCCTCCTCATGGTCCGTCCTCGACCATGGTGCCCCGGATTCCGCCCGGAGGGGACGGCTCCGCCCAGCGGTGCCGTTGATCTCCTGCGGCCTGACCCGCCGGCCGGGCCCTAGCCCTCGCGTGCGTTCAGCGAGGCCAGATAGGCGTTGTACGCCTCCAGCTCCTTGTCGCCGTCCCGGTCGGCGGCTCGGTCCTTGCGCTTGGCCTGCCGCTGCTCGGAGCCGTACCACTGGAACAGCAGCGCGATCAGCACCAGCACGGAGGGGATCTCGCTGAACGCCCAGGCGATCCCGCCGGCCGCGTTCTGGTCGGACAGCGCGTCGATGCCGAGCGAGGCCGGCGGATGCTTGAAAGTTTCCACCATCGGCGTCGACGCCATCATCAGCGCGATACCGAAAAACGCGTGGAACGGCATGCCCGCGAACAGCTCCAGCATCCGCATCAGATACCCCGGCCGGTGCGGGCCCGGGTCGACGCCGATGATCGGCCAGAAGAACACCACGCCGACCGCGAGGAAGTGCACCATCATCGCGATGTGCCCGGCCCTGGAACCCATCAGGAGGTCGAAGAGCGGGGTGAAGTACAGCGCGTACAGGCTCGCGATGAACAGCGGGATCGTGAACGCCGGGTGGGTGATGATCCGCATGTACCGGCTGTGCAGCAGCGCCAGCAGCAGCTCGCGCGGGCCCTTGCGCCCCCGGCCGGCGGTCGGCAGCGCCCGCAGTGCGAGCGTGACCGGCGCGCCGAGCAGGATCAGGATCGGCGACAGCATGCTGATGATCATGTGCTGCACCATGTGCACGCTGAACATGACCATGCCGTAGTCGTTCAGCTTGGTGCACATCACCAGGGCGATGGTCAGCACACCGACGACGTACGACACCGTGCGGGACACGGGCCACGCGTCCCCGCGCCGCCGCAGCCGTACGACACCCCAGCCGTACAGACCGAGCCCGAGCAGGCAGACGACGAGGAAGAACGGGTCAGTGGACCACTGAAGCCCCCGTCCCAGCGTGAACGGCGGCAGATCCATCATCATGCCGTGCCCGCTGTGATCCATCCGGCGGCTCCTGATTCGTGGGGGTTGTACGAGTTGTCCGCCCCAAGACTAGAACCGCCCCCGGCCACGACCGTGACCGGGGGCGGGTTGTTCTCGGGTGAACCACAGGACTCCCGGGTGAACTACAGGACGCACTCCGCCTCGTCGTACCGCTCCACCGGCACGGTCTTCAGGGTCTCGACGGCCTCCGCCAGCGACACCATCACGATGTCGGTCCCCCGCAGAGCCGTCATCTTCCCGAACTCGCCGCGATGCACGGCCTCCACCGCATGCCAGCCGAACCTCGTGGCGAGCACCCGGTCGTACGCCGTCGGCGTCCCGCCCCGCTGCACATGGCCCAGGATCACCGGCCGCGCCTCCTTGCCGAGCCGCTGCTCCAGCTCGACGGACAGCTGCCGGGCGATGCCGGCGAAGCGCTCGTGGCCGTAGATGTCCTTGCCGCCCTCGTCGAAGTCCATGGAGCCGGGCCTGGGCTTGGCCCCCTCCGCCGCGACGACGATCGCGAACCGCTTGCCGGCTTCGAACCGCTCGCCGACCTTCGTCGCCAACTCCTCGATGTCGAAGGGTCGTTCAGGCACGACGATGGCGTGGGCGCCGGCCGCCATGCCGGAGTGCAGCGCGATCCAGCCGGTGTGCCGGCCCATGACCTCCACGATCAGCACGCGCTGGTGCGACTCGGCGGTGGTCTTCAGCCGGTCCAGGGCCTCCGTCGCCACGGTGACGGCCGTGTCGAAGCCGAAGGTGACATCCGTGACAGCGATGTCGTTGTCGATGGTCTTGGGCACGCCTACGATCGGCAGCCCGCCCGCCGACAGCAGCTGGGCCGCCTTCAGCGTGCCCTCACCGCCGATCGGGATGATCGCGTCCAGGCCGAGTTCCGCGACATGGCCCCTGGCCCGCTCGACACCGTCCCGCAGATGTTCCGGGCGGACCCGGGAGGAGCCGAGGATGGTGCCGCCGCGCGCCAGGATGCCGCCCACGGCGTCCAGGTCGAGCTTGAGGTAGTCGCACTCCAGGAGGCCCTTCCAGCCGTCCCGGAAACCGATGACCTCGTCGCCGTGGTCGGCGACGGCGCGGTGCACGACGGACCGGATGACGGCGTTCAGGCCGGGGCAGTCGCCGCCGGACGTGAGGACACCAATGCGCATAGCCCGAAATACCTTCTCAACGTGGGCCGGGTAACCGGACCACGTTGTCCGGCGGATTCCCGGCCACCCTACCGGCGTGAGGGGGTCGCTCCGTAGCGGGCGTCCGCCTGCTGGACGCGCCCGCACATGTGAGCGGACGGTCTGTCAGGCGGGCCCACCAAGAGACTGCCGGAGCACGCTGGAAAACCGGTGCAGCGGGGCTTACGCGGGCTGCTGAGCAGCGGCGATCCGCTCGTCGCGGAGTGCCTCGTACCAGCGGTCGTCGACCGGCGGCAGCGCGTTGACGTCGAGCGCCAGCTTCAGCAGCAGATCGGCGATCTGCGGGTTACGGGCGAGGACCGGGCCGTGCATGTACGTGCCGAACACGGTCCCGCTGTACGCGCCCTCCGTGCCGTCCCCGGTGCCGTTGCCCTTGCCGATCTTCACCCGGGCGAAGGGGCGGGCGGTCGGTCCGAGGTGGGTGACGCCCTGGTGGTTCTCGAAGCCGCTCAGCTGGGGCAGTCCGAGCTGCGGGTCGATGTCGGCGAGGACGTCGCCGACGCACCGCCCGTCCTCGCCGCGCACCGAGACCACGTCGAGCAGGCCGAGACCCGGCTCGCGCTGGCCGAGGTCGTTGATGAATTCGTGGCCGAGGATCTGGTAGCCGGCGCAGACGGAGAAGACGATTGCGCCGTTCTGCACCGCGCGCTGCAGATGCCCGTCCCGGCGCAGCCGCTCGGCCGCGAGCCGCTGCGGCCGGTCCTCGCCGCCGCCGATCAGATAGATGTCGCCGGAGGTCGGGATCGGCTGGTCGCTGCGCACGTCGAGCCGGGCCACGTCCAGGCCGCGCTGCCGGGCCCGCCGCTCCACGACGAGGGCGTTGCCCTGGTCGCCGTAGGTGCTCAGCAGGTCCGGGTAGATCCACACCAGCCGCAGTTGGTTGTCGCTCATGAGGTGATCGCCCTTCGAAGATCAGAAGATCAGTTGCCGACGCGGCGGCGCAGGTCCTGGAACGCGGTGTAGTTCGCGATGACCTCGATCCGGCCGGGCGGGCACAACTGCACGGCCTGGTCGAGGTCCTCGCAGACCTGGAAGTGCTGGTTCGCGACCTCCAGACGGACGGCGAGGTCCAGCTTGCGGTCGCCGATCACGAAGATCGGGTGGCCGGTCAGCCGGGTGTAGTCGACGTCCCACAACCAGGAGGTGTCGGTGCCGTCGGCACCGCGCGCGTTCACGGACAGGATCACCGGGGCGGGCGGCGGGTCGATCAGGGAGAAGGTCTCCAGCCAGCCGGCCGGGTTCTTGGCCAGCAGCAGCCGCAGATCACGGTTGAGGAACTGCACGACGTCGTACCGGCCGGCCACGGCCTGTACCTGGTACATCCGCTCCAGAGCGACCTGCGGCGGCACCCCGAAGACGGCGGCGACGGCCGCGGACGAGGCGGCGTTCGCCTTGTTGGCGCGGCCCGGCAGCTGCAGATGGATGGGCCAGGCGGAGCCATGCGGGTCGAGCACGTGGTCCCCGGACAGCGCCCAGGACGGCTGGGGCCGCCGGAAGCCGCACTCGCCGCAGAACCAGTCGTCGCCGGGGCGCTGCATCACGCCACCGCAGGACGGGCAGGACCAGGCGTCGTCCTTCCACATCTGCCCGGCCGCGACCCAGATCACGTTCGGCGAGGAGGAGGCGGCCCACACCACCAGCGGGTCGTCGCAGTTGGCGACGACGACGGCCTTGGAGCCGGCCAGGCCCTCGCGCCAGTTCTCGGCCAGCATCCGGGTCTCGGCGGCGCGGTCCAGCTGGTCACGGGAGAGGTTGAGGAGCGCGATGCACTTGGGAGCCGTGTCCCGTGCCACACCGGCCAGGTACTTCTCGTCGACCTCGATGACACCGAACTTGGCGTCCGACCCACCTGCGAGTGCGGAGGTGATACCGGCCGGCATGTTGGCGCCGAGCGCGTTCGACACGACCGGGCCCGCGGCGCGCAGCGCCTCCGCGATCAGCCGGGTGGTCGTGGTCTTGCCGTTGGTCGCCGACACCAGGACGACGTCCAGGTTCTGCGCGAGCCGGGCGAGTAGGGCGGGGTCGAGTTTCAGCGCGACCCGGCCACCGATCACCGACCCGCTGCCGCGCCCCGCGGCGCGAGATGCCGCAGCGACCGCCTTGCCGGCGGTCACGGCCAGCTTGGCCCGCGGCGTGAGCGGGTCCGAGTTGCCTGCCATCAGTTCTCGATCCTCCTTGCGTACGCGCCGCGCCTGGGGCCATCCGGCAACGTGGTGGGGCCCTCAGCCTATCGAGATCCATTCGCACACCCGAATCCCGGCCCACGCCATACGCGGCGAGCATGAGCTGAAGGAACCGTACCCTTGCCGCTATGCGACACGGCACGATCCCGGGCGCCCACGGGCGCGTCCGGCCACTTTCCCTGCTCGGCGACAGCGCTCTGCACGAGCCCTGCCGCGAGGTCACCGGCTTCGGCCCCGAAGTGGCCGCCCTCGTGGAGGACTTGTTCGCGACCATGTACGCCGCGCAGGGGGTGGGGCTGGCGGCGAATCAGATCGGGGTGCCGCTGCGCGTTTTCGTCTACGACTGTCCGGATGACGACGATGTGCGCCATCTCGGACATGTGGTGAACCCCCGCCTGGTCGAGACCGACGGCGTGGTGATCCGCGGCCCGGAGGGCTGCCTGTCCCTGCCGGGCCTGGAGGCGGGGACGGCACGATACGACCACGCGGTCATCGAGGGACTGACGGTGACGGGGGAGCCGGTCACCGTCCATGGCACGGGGTTCTTCGCCAGATGCTTGCAGCACGAGTACGACCACGTGGAAGGCCGGGTTTACGCCGATCACCTCACGGGTTGGCGGAAGCGCAGACTGACCAGGCAGATCACGCGCGCTTCATGGCACCGGGCAAGTGGTCCGGCTTAAGGGGCGCGGGGAACTGCGCGACAAGCCCCCACGCACCCGCACCTGGGGAACGGCGGTCAGAACCCCGGACCTCCCATTCTGTCCCCCGCAGCAGCGAGACGCCCCCACAGCAGATCGGCGAGAGACCGCACCAACTCAGCGCGGGAACAAGGCCGTTCCCCCAGCCACCAGTCCCCGGCCGCATGCATCATCCCGACGATCCCATGCCCCCATACCCGCGCCAGCTGCTGACTCTCCGGCCCGAGATCCACCCGCTCCTCGATGACCTGAGCCAGTTCCTCGCCCATGCGCCGGAGCAGCGGTGCCGAATGCTTGCCTACGTCGAAGCCCTGGTCGCCTCCCTGACTCCCCTCCGCCGGATGCATCAGGAACCGGTACACCTGAGGCCGTGCCTCGATCGCGGCGAGATATGTGTCCAGCGTGGACTCGACCCGCTCCCGCCGGTCCGCCGGAGCGTCGAGCGCCGCCCGCAGCGAATCGAGCAGCGCGTCCGTGTGCCGCTTGGCAAGCGCGGCGTAAAGCCCGCCCTTGTCGCCGAAGTGGCGGTACAGAATCGGTTTCGTGATCCCCGCCTCCGCCGCGATCGCGTTCATCGACGCCTGTGGGCCGTCGCGCAGCACCACCCGGTCGGCGGCCTCCAGCAGCTCGCGCCGTCGGCGGTCGGCGGACCGCTGCTGCTCGGTCCGCTGTGTGGTGTCCATGTGCTCTCCCCACCCGTGCTGATTCGGTGACGCCTGCGCAAACTAACACTGACTGTGCCCCTGACATCGAACGGGATACGAGGCGTCATCGGCGGTTGACTTTTTCTACCCGTCAGTAACAAACTTGGGTTACCGCTAGTAACACCGTATCGCCGCCGCTGGAGGGGACATGGCCGAGTTCACCATGGAGCTGAACGACGAACAGAGGGAAGTCCGGGACTGGCTCCATGGCTTCGCCGCCGATGTGATCCGCCCGGCGGCCGCCGAGTGGGACGAGCGCGAGGAGACTCCCTGGCCGGTCATCCAGGAGGCCGCGAAGGTCGGCATCTACTCCCTCGACTTCTACGCGCAGCAGTACTTCGACCCCACCGGCCTGGGTATCCCGATGGCCATGGAGGAGCTGTTCTGGGGGGACGCGGGCATCGCCCTCTCCATCGTGGGCACCGGTCTGGCCGCCGTCGGTGTTCTCGCCAACGGCACCGAGGAACAGATCGGCACCTGGATACCGCAGATGTACGGCGACCAGAACGACGTCAAGGTCGCCGCGTTCTGCTCCTCCGAGCCCGACGCCGGCTCCGACGTCGCCTCCCTGCGCACGCGAGCCGTGTACGACGAGGCGAAGGACGAGTGGGTGATCAACGGCACGAAGACCTGGGCGACCAACGGCGGCATCGCCAACGTCCACGTCGTCGTCGCCAGCGTCGACCCGGAGCTGGGCTCCAAGGGCCACGCGTCCTTCATCATCCCGCCGGGTACGGAGGGCCTCGCCCAGGGCCAGAAGTTCAAGAAGCACGGGATTCGTGCCTCGCACACCGCCGAGGTCATCCTCGACCACGTCCGTGTCCCCGGCTCCTGCCTCCTCGGCGGCAAGGAGAAGCTGGACGAGCGGCTGGCCCGGGCGCGGGAAAAGGCCCGCAAGGACGGCGAGCGCGTCAAGAACGCGGCGATGGCCACGTTCGAGGCGTCCCGCCCCGCCGTGGGGGCCATGGCTGTCGGTACCGCCCGGGCCGCGTACGAGGTTGCCCTCGACTACGCCAAGACCCGTGAGCAGTTCGGACGGGCGATCATCGACAACCAGGGTGTGGCGTTCCAGCTCGCGGACATGCGGACGCAGATCGACGCGGCCCGGCTGCTGGTCTGGCGTGCCTCGTGGATGGCAGTCAACGGCAAGCCGTTCACTGCCGCCGAAGGGTCCATGTCGAAGCTCTTCGCCAGCGAGACCGCGAAGAAGGTGACCGCGCAGGCCATCCAGATCCTGGGCGGGAACGGGTACACGCGTGAGTACCCGGTCGAGCGGATGCACCGGGACAGTGCCATCTACACGATCTTCGAGGGTACGAGCGAGATTCAGCGGCTTGTTATCGCGCGTACGTTGGCTGGAATGCCCATTCGGTAGCGCCGTCGGGGTGCGGGTGCGCTGCGGAGTGCCGGTCCGTCGTGGCCGGTCGCGCAGCGCCCCGCGCCCCCTCAGGCCGGCACGCTCACCTGTGTCTCAAAGGTGTGAGTTGCTCGATGTCGTACTTGGTCCGTAGCGCCTCGATCGCCTCCTGGTCCGGGGGGCCGCCGTTGCCCAAGATCTCCAGCAGCTCCTCGAAATAGCGCTCGTGGTCGGGTGGCGGGGATGCCTGGAAGAACATCTTCGCCGGTGTGTCCGTCGGGTTCGTGAACGCGTGCGGGCAGCCCGGGGGTACGACGATCAGCGTGCCCGGAGTGGCCCGGACCACCCTGTTGCCCGAACTCGACTCCCACTTCTGCCAGTTGTCGGGGGTGCGGACGCGTGGCTCGAAGGCGAGGACGTCCAGTTCGCCCTCCAGGACGTAGAACAACTCCTCGCTGCGGGTGTGCACATGGGCGCCCACGTCGAAGCCCGGCGGGACCTCCACCTCGAAGGTGGAGGCCATCCGCGAGTGCGTGCCGGTGACCTTGAACGTCACCCGCTGGGCCGGTGTCTCCACCACACGGCCGTGGCCCGGCGGCACGAGCAGTCCCTCGCTCCAGGTCATATGGCGCTCACCAGGTCACCGGCAGGGCCTCGGGACCCCGGATCAGCGCGCCCTTCTTGAAGGGCACCTTCTCCGGCGGTACGGCCAGCTTCAGGCCCGGCACCCGGTCCAGGAGGGCGTCCACCATGAGTTCCTCCTCCAGTCGGGCCAGCATGTTGCCGGGGCAGAAGTGCGGGCCGAAGCCGAAGGAGACATGGGGGTTGGGGCTGCGGGAGAAGTCGATGGTCTCCGGGTCGGCGAAGACCTCCGGGTCGCGGTTGGCGGCCAGGTAGGAGTTGTACACCGCGTCGCCCGCGCGGATCCGCACACCCCGGATCTCCACGTCCTCCAGGGCGATCCGCGACAGGCCGACCGCGCTGCGGTGCGGGATCCAGCGCAGGAGCTCGTCGATCGCCTTGGGGCGGATCTCCGGTTCCGTGCGCAGCCGCTCCACCAGGTCGGGGCGGGTCAGCAGCAGATAGAACATCTGCCCGCTGTTGTTGGTGACCGCCTCGCCGCCGATCTGGAGGAGACCGGCCAGTCCGACGGCCTCCTCCAGGGTGACTTCGCCCCGGCCCACCGCGGCGCCGAGCAGCGAGGCGACGTCCTCGGCCGTGCTGTTCTCGCGCAGCCCGATCAGGTCCGAGAAGTAGGCGGCCATCTCCCGCTTGGCCTTCTCGCTGACCTCCTTGCCGTTCGAGGAGGACAGGATGAGCTGGGTCCAGGTGTGCATGGTGTGCCGGTCGGCGGCCGGGACACCCATCATCTCGCAGATCACCGCGATCGGGAACGGGCTGAGGATCGTGGCCGTGAGATCGGCGGGCGGGCCGTCCTGGAGGAGTTCGTCGACCAGTTCGTCCAGCATGGCGCGCGCCTTCTCGCGCACCCGCTCCACGCCCTTCGCGGTGAACGCGGCCGCCACCGAGCGGCGCAGTCGGGTGTGGTCGGGCGGGTCGAGGAAGCCGACCGCGCCCGGGTCGGGGATGAAGTGCGGGGCCAGCCGGGTGACCGGCTTCTTCATGACCTCCTCGCGGCTGAATCGGGGGTCGTTGGTCACCATGCGGACGTCGTCCATCCGGGTCACCAGCCAGGCCCAGCCCTCGCCGTTGGGCAGCTGGATGCGGGTGACCGGTCCTTCGCGCATCAGCTCTCTCAGCACCGGGTCGAAGTCCGTCCCGGTCAGGTCGAGCGCCGGCCAGTGCCGGATCGGGGGCAGGGTCTCGGTGAGCGTCTCGTCGGTCATGCCGTACTCATGCCGTTTCTCGGTCAGGGCTGCGCCAGCGGCCCAGCGCCATTTCCGCGGTGATGCCGGGTCCGAACCCGGCGAGGAGCCCGCGCGCCCGGTGCTCGGCGCCGCCCTCGTCGAACATCCGGCGCAGCGCGTCCAGCACGACGCCGGAGGCGATGTTGCCGTACTCGGTGAGGGTGGCCCGGCTGAACCGGAACGCGTGCGGGTCGACCTGGAGGAACTTGCTCAGGTCGTCGAGGATGCGAGGCCCGCCGGCGTGGACGATGTAGAAGTCCAGGTCGGACGCGTCCCAGCCGTGCGTCCCCGCGAGGTCTTGGAGGGCCGGGGCCAGCGGTTCCATGGTGGCCGGCACCCGCTTGTCGAGCAGGAAGTGGAAGCCTGTCGCCCGGACGTCGTACATGATCCACTCCTCGGTCTTCGGGATCAGATACGAGCCGTTGCGTTCCAGCTCGATGCCGGTGCCGCCGATGCCGCGGACCACGGCCGCGGCTATGCCGTCACCGAACAGGCCGTTGGAGAGCAGCGAGCCGACACCTAGGTCGGTGGGCTGGTAGCACAGCGAGCAGAACTCACAGGCCACGATCAGTGCGTTGGCCTCGGGGTAGGCCGTGCAGAAGTCGTGCGCGCGGTTGATCGCCGCGCCGCCGGCCGCACAGCCCAGCTGGGCTATGGGGAACTGTCGGGTCGTGGGATCGAAGTCCATCTCGTTGATCAGCCACGCCGTGAGCGAGGGCATCATGAAGCCCGTGCACGAGACGTAGATGATCATGTCGATGTCGGTGGTGAGGAGTTCCGCGTCGTCGAGCGCCCGCTGTATCACCGCGGGGACGCGGGCCTTGGCCTCGGCCTCGTAGAGCTTGTTGCGCTCCTCGAAGCCGGGGTGCTTGAGGGTCTCCTCGATGGGCTGCACGATGTGCCGGGTCCTGACGCCCGTGTTCTCGATCAGCCGCAGTGCGAGCGGCAGTTGCGGGTGATCCGCGTGACGGGAGCGCGCCAACTCCAGCGTCTCCTCCATCGTGATCACGTGCTCCGGAACCGACACCGAGGGTCTGCACAAAGTCGCCATGAACCGTGCCTGCTTTCAGCCTTCCGGAAGGCCTTTGCCCGCCGGTCAGAGGTCGTTCACCCCAAGGAGGTGGTTCACCCACGATCACTCGGACCGGCGACGTTCTCTCGCCGGACTACTCCAGACCGGGGACACCGTGTCAGGCTCGGACGAGAAGCCGCACGTCCGCGCGAGGGAGAAAAACATGACGGCAACGGCCGGGGACCTGCTGCGCACGACCATCGGAGCGCTCGCCCCGGACCCGACGGCCAACCCCGTCGTCCCACTCGTGGAACGCGGCGAGGCACCCATTCGGACGCTGGCGAGCCTCGCCCTGGAACAGCGGTGGGTGATCCCGGCCGACCGCCGCTCCTTCGCGCACCTGGCCCAGCGCGCCGACCCCGCCGCCGCGGCCTTCTTCACCACCCTCGCGACCGGCGAGGAGCTGGCGGAGGCACACCTGGAGGCGTTCGCCCGGGCCTGTGGCGTGACGGAGGACCGCTCCCGCGCCTACGTCCCCCTGGCGGGCTGCCAGGCCTACCCCGCCTACGTCTCCTGGCTGGCCCTCAACGCCGCCCCGGCGGACGCCGTCCTGGCCCTCACGGCGAACTTCTCCGCCTGGGGCGGCTACTGCGCCCGCATCGCCGAGGGACTGCGCACGCACTACGGCTTCACGGACGAGTCCTGCGCGTTCTTCGACTTCTTCGCCGAACCGTCCCCGGATCTGGACGATCAGGGGACGGCAGCGGTACAGGCAGGCCTGGACACGGGCACCCTGAACGCAAACAGCGCACACACGTACGGAACCCTGCTCCAGAGGTACGAGAGCATGTTCTGGGCAACACTGAGCTGACCGAGCCGAACGGCCTACGGCGCCCCGCTGCTGTGCGCGATGCAAGCCACGTCGATACGATCCGCGAGCTTGGCCAGCTCAATGGTCAATGCCGCAACCGTATCCTCGTCCAGCCTCTGCTCCCCGCCCTCGACAAGTCGCAGCCACCGAGCCCCCACGGTCCGCAGCAACTTACTCACATCGGCCGCGGCCACCTGCAAGGTCCCACGGTCGTCCACGATCAGAGGCAGAGTCACTTCGCCGTTCACAGACCGGATGCTAGCCGCGCAGCGCTCACGCACCCTGCCAAACCGTGGTGATGTTGCAGAACTCGCGGATTCCGTGCCCGGACAGCTCACGCCCGTACCCGGACCGCTTGACGCCGCCGAACGGGAAGGCCGGGTGGGAGGCGGTCATCCCGTTGACGTACACGGATCCGGCCTCCAGATCACGCGTGAAGCGCGCCACCTCGCCGTCGTCACGCGTCCACACATTGGAACTCAGCCCGAACGGCGAGTCGTTGGCGATGAGCAGCGCCTCGTCCAGGTCACCGGCCCGGTACAGCGTGGCCACGGGCCCGAACGCCTCCTCCCGGTGGATGCGCATCTCCCGGGTGATCCCGGCGAGCACGGTCGGCGGGTAGTACCAGCCCGGCCCGCCCGGCCGCTCGCCGCCGCACAGCACCTCGGCGCCGCTGCGCTTCGCGTCGTCGACCAGTTCCTCCAGGTCGGCACGCCCCTGCTCGCTGGAGAGCGGCCCGACCTCGGTGTCCTCCTCCAGGGGGTCGCCGATCTTGAGTGCCCGCATCCCGGCGACGAACTTCTCGGCGAAGGTGTCGTAGACGTCCCGGTGCACGATGAACCGCTTCGCGGCGATGCAGGACTGCCCGTTGTTCTGCACGCGCGCGGTGACCGCCACCCGGGCCGCCCGGTCCAGGTCGGCGGACGGCATGACGACGTACGGGTCGCTGCCGCCCAGCTCCAGCACCGTCTTCTTGACCATCTCGCCGGCGGTGGAGGCGACCGCCCGGCCCGCGGGCTCGCTGCCCGTCAGCGTCGCCGCCTTCACCCGCTCGTCGCGCAGGATCTCGTCCACCGCGCCCGCGCCGATCAGCAGCGTCTGGAAACAGCCCTCCGTGAAGCCCGCCCGGTGGAACAGGTCCTCCAGGTACAGGGCCGTCTGCGGGACGTTGGAGGAGTGCTTGAGCAGGCCCACGTTGCCGGCCATCAGTGCGGGCGCGGCGAACCGGACGACCTGCCACAGCGGGAAGTTCCACGGCATGACCGCGAGCACCGGCCCGAGCGGCCGGTAGCGCACCCGGACCCGGGACGCCCCGGAGTCCCTCACGTCCGACTCGGCGGGCTCCTCGTCCGCCAGCAGCGCCTCGGCGCGCTCGGCGTACCAGCGCATCGCCTTCGCGCACTTCGCGGCCTCCGCACGTGCCTGCTTGACCGGCTTGCCCATCTCCAGGGTCATGGTCCGGGCGATCTCCGGCTGGTCCTCGTCCAGCAGATCGGCGGCCTCGTTCATCAGGCGGGCCCGTTCGGCGAACGAAGTGGTCCGGTACGTGCGGAACGTGGCCTCGGCGAGCTGGAGCCGGCGTTCCAGCTCTTCCTCGCCCATGGGCTCGTACGTCTTGAGCGTCTCGCCGTTCGCCGGGTTCACCGTCGCGATGGGCATGGCTGACCTCCCTGGGAGCGGGCTTGACTCGACCTTCGCGCGCGGGCGTGCCGTCCGCAACGCGTGGCGTCCGGTTCAGTCCGAGTGCTCGGCCAGGCGGTCGAGAAACGCGGTCTGGGCCGTGATGATCAGCTCCCGGGCCCGGTCCAGGCCGAGCCACTCCACCCGGTCCAGCTCGGGGAACTCCTGCTGCCGGCCGGACCTCGGCGGCCACTCCATGGTGAAGGTGCCGGGGCTGAAGGCGCTCAGGTCCGGGTCCGCCTCGACGGCCCACGCCGTGACGATCTTGCCGTTCTTCTGCACGACCTCGCCCAGCGGTACGGCCGTCCCGTCGGGCGGCGCCAGCCCCAGCTCCTCGCGGAACTCGCGCCGGGCGGCCTCCCAGGCGGGCTCGTCGGGCTCGTACTCGCCCTTGGGGACCGTCCACGCGCCGGCGTCCTTCTTCGCCCAGAGCGGGCCGCCCATATGGCCGAGCAATACCTCCAGGCCGTCATCGGTGTGCCGGAACACCAGTAGTCCCGCACTGCGCTTCGTCGCACGCACCGTCACGGTGTGACCTCCGAGTGGGCCGCCAGCAGGGTCTCCACCGTATCGGCCTCCTCGGGGCGTTTGTCCTCGCGGTAGCGGACCACGCGGGCGAAGCGGAGAGTGACGCCGGCCGGGTAGCGGGAGGAGCGCTGGAGGCCGTCGTAGGCGATCTCCACGACGAGTTCGGGGCGGACCCGGACCACCCAGCCGTTGTCCTCGACGGCCAGCTCCTGGAGCTTCTCGGTCTGCCAGGCGAGCATCGCGTCGGTCATGCCCTTGAAGGTCTTGCCGAGCATGGCGAAGGTGCCGTCCGGGTTGCGAGCGCCGAGGTGGAGGTTGGAGAGCTTGCCCGTGCGGCGGCCGTGGCCCCACTCGGCGGCCAGCACGACCAGGTCGAGGGTGTGGACGGGCTTGACCTTCAGCCAGGAGGCGCCGCGCCGGCCCGCGCTGTAGGGCGCGTCCAGCGCCTTGACCACCACGCCCTCGTGACCACGGGCCAGGGTCTCGGCGAGGAACCGTTCCGCCTCCGTGATGTCCCCGGGTCCGGAGGCGACCGTACGGCGCACCCGCATCGGCTCGGGCACCAGCCGGGCCAGCTGCGCGTGCCGCTCGGCGAACGGCAGGTCCAGCAGATCGGCGCCGTCGACCGACAGGGCGTCGAAGAACACAGGGCAGACCGGGACCTGACCGGCCGCCTTCGCCACGTCCGTCCGGGAGCCGACCCGGCCCGCCGTCTCCTGGAAGGAGCGGGGCCGTCCGGCCGCGTCGAAGGAGATCACCTCGCCGTCCAGGATGAACCGCTCGCCCCGCAACTCCCGTGCGGCGGCGGTCACTTCGGGCAGCCGGTCGGTGATGTCGTCCAGGGTGCGGGTGTGCACCCGGACCGTGTCGCCGTCCCGGTGAACCTGCACCCGGATCCCGTCCAGCTTCTCCTCCACCGCGCACGCGCCCAGCTTCTCCACCGCCTCGGCGACCGAGGACGCGGTGTGGGCGAGCATCGGCAGCACGGGCCGGCCGACCGTGAGCCGGAAGCGGTCCAGCGCCCCGGGGCCCTCGGCGAGCAGGGCCTGGGCGACCGTCTGCAGCGACCCGGCGAGCATCACCGCCCGGCGCACGGCGGCCGGGTCCGCGCCGGTCGCCCGGGCGAGGCCCTCCACGGCGACCGCGTCCAGTGCGCCCTGCCGTACCTCGCCGGTGAGCAGACCGCGCAGGAAACGCTGCTCGTCCTCGGTGGCCGCGCCCATCAGCTCGCCGACGAGCCGGGCCCGCTCCGCCTGCGAGCCCGGCCCGGACACCTTGCCCAGCTCGCTGAGCAGCGCGTCGACCTCCCGGACCGTGAGGGTGGGCTCGGCGGCCGGCGGCACCGGGCGGCTCAGCACCTTCCAGCCGACGCCGAGCCGGCCCTGCGGCAGCCGGCCGGCCAGATACGGGATGACGACCGGCACGTCGTCCGCGTCCGCCTCCCGGAACAACTCCGCGAGCAGCGCCGTCTTGCGGGACCGTGCCGCCGTCGCGGCGACCTCCTGGGACACCTGGGCGAGCCGGGCCAGCAACATGCAGCCATCGTGCCTCAGCGCTCCGCTGGGTGCGCGGTGCCTTCGGCTATTCGTCTGCCTGGTGAGGTGCGTTGCCGGCTGCGGCGCCGTTGAGGCTGGTCGCGCAGTTCCCCGCGCCCCTTTGGGGGGCGCTTGCGTCCAGGTCGGCGAAGAGCAGCTCCGCGTTGAGCGCCGCCCCTGCCCGGTACCCCCGGCTCGCCGCGTTGATCACCTGCTCCGCGAAGCCGCTCGCGTTGCCCGCCGCCCACAACCCGGGCACGCTCGTCAGGCCCCGCTCGTCGATCACCGGGTAGCTGCCGAACGGCGTCTCGCGGAGCTCGGCGCCCAGCCGCACCAGCAGGTCGTTGTTCGGTACGGCGCGCGGGGCGACGTACAGGACCTCGCGGTCGTGGACCGTGTCTTCCCCGGAGGGGGTACCCCCAGTGAGCCGGACCCCGGTGAGCCGGTCGTCGGTGACGACGAGTTCTGCGACCTTCCCGGGTACGACCGCGACCCCGGCGGCGGCGAGCCGGCGCAGGTCGTCGTCCGTCAGCTCGGACTCGCTCATCTCGTGCAGGAAGAACCGCACGTCCTTCGTCCACTGGGTCACCATCAGCGCCTGGTGCACGCTCAGCGGCGAGGTCGCGAGCACCCCGGTCGGCAGGTCGCGGACCTCCCAGCCGTGGCAGTACGGGCAGTGCACCACGTCCCGGCCGAACCGCTCGGCCAGCCCCGGCACCTCGGGCAGCTCGTCCTTCAGGCCCGTGGCGATCACCAGCTGCCGGGCCCGTACCGTCCGGCCGCCGGCGAGCGTCGCCGTGAAGCCCCCGGCGTCCTTGCCCGCGTCCACCACCCGGTCCCGGACCAGCTCCACCCCGTACCGGGCGATCTCCTCGCGCCCGACCGCCAGGAACTCGGCCGGTGACATGCCGTCGCGGGACAGATAGCCCTGCATGTGCGCGGACGGCGCGTTGCGCGGCTCGCCCGCGTCGACCACCAGCGTGTGGCGCCGGGCCCGGCCGAGGACCAGCGCGGCGGACAGCCCGGCGGCCCCGCCGCCGACCACGACTGCTTCGTACCTGTTGTTCTCGGTCATGACGTGACGGTCGCTCGATCCTCGCGCGATTGACAAACCGATTTGCCGATCCTGCAATAGGGGCCATGAGCACGGACGACGTACTGGCGGAAGTCGGCCCCCGGCTGCGGCGCATCCGCAAGGAGCGGGAGGTGACCCTGGCCGCGCTGTCCGAGGCGACCGGGATCTCCGTGAGCACCCTCTCCCGGCTGGAGTCGGGCCTGCGCAAGCCCAGCCTCGAACTGCTGCTGCCGATCGCCCAGGCCCATCAGGTGCCGCTGGACGAACTGGTCGGCGCTCCGCCGGTGGGGGACCCACGGGTGCGGTCCAAGCCGATCGTGCGCGGCGGGCGCACCCACTGGCCGCTGACCCGCCAGCCCGGCGGCCTCCAGGCCTTCAAGGTGCTGGAGCCGCAGCGGAAGCAGGAGCCGGAACCGCGCACCCACGAGGGGTACGAGTGGCTGTACGTGCTGTCGGGGCGGCTGCGGCTGGTCCTCGGCGAGCACGACGTGGTGCTGTCGGCGGGAGAGGCGGCCGAGTTCGACACGCGCGTGCCGCACTGGTTCGGGTCGACGGGCGAGGGGCCGGTGGAGTTCCTCAGCCTGTTCGGGCCGCAGGGGGAACGGATGCACGTCCGGGCGCGGCCGACGTCCCGGAAGTGACCGACACGACGCGCGCCGGGGTGGGTCCGGCTGTTCCCTGATGGGCAAGCGACCGCTTAGTATGCGTCGGACCCGGTCAGACGAAGCAGTCCCGTGGAGGCCCCGCATGCAGGCATGGCAAGTGCACGAGAACGGCGAGCCCAGCGAGGTGATGCGCCTGGCTGAGGTGGAGCGGCCCACACCCGGTGACGGACAGGTGCTGCTCCGCGTACGTGCCGCCAACGTCAACTTCCCGGACGCGCTGCTGTGCCGGGGCCAGTACCAGGTGCGCCCGCCGCTGCCGTTCACGCCCGGCGTGGAGATCTGCGGCGAGACCGAGGACGGCCGCCGGGTGATCGCCAACCCGGCCCTGCCCTACGGCGGTTTCGCCGAGTACGCGCTCGCCGACGCCCGCGCCCTGCTGCCCGCGCCCGAGTCGCTGGACGACGCCGAGGCCGCCGCGCTGCACATCGGCTACCAGACCGGCTGGTTCGGCCTGCACCGCCGGGCCCGCCTGGAGGCGGGGGAGACCCTGCTGGTGCACGCCGCCGCCGGTGGCGTCGGCAGCGCCGCCGTCCAGCTCGGCAAGGCGGCCGGGGCCCGGGTGATCGGTGTCGTGGGCGGCGCGGACAAGGCCGCCGTGGCCCGCGAGCTGGGCTGTGACGTGGTGGTCGACCGCCACGGCGAGGACGTGATCGCTGCCGTGAAGGAGGCCACCGGCGGCCGGGGTGCCGATGTGATCTACGATCCCGTCGGCGGCGAGGCCTACGCCCAGTCCGCCAAGCTCGTCGCCTTCGAGGGCCGCATCATCGTCGTCGGCTTCGCCAGCGGCACCATTCCCAGCCCGGCCCTCAACCACGCGCTGGTGAAGAACTACGCGATCCTCGGCCTGCACTGGGGTCTGTACAACACCAAGAACCCCAAGCTCATCCTGCGCTGCCACGAGGAACTGACCGAACTGGCCGCCCGGGGCGCGATCAAGCCGCTGGTCAGCGAGCGGGTGCCGCTCGGCGAGGCCGCCGTGGCCGTGCAGAAGGTGGCGGACGGCCGGTCCACCGGCCGGATCGCCGTGGTGATGGAGGGAGCAGCATGACGGACGCCGACGAACTGGTCCGCCGCACACGGGAGTTGCTCGCCGAGCATCCCCCGGCGAGCACGGACCGCCTGGACTTCCTGCGCGCCCGCTTCGACGCCGGCCTCGCTTGGGTGCACTACCCGGAGGGCCTCGGCGGACTGGGCGCCCCGCGCTCCCTGCAGGGCGTCGTGGACACCGAACTGGAGGCCGCGGGAGCCCCCGACAACGACCCCCGGCGCATCGGCATCGGCCTCGGCATGGCCGCGCCGACCATCCTCACGTACGGCACCGAGGAGCAGAAGCGGCGGTATCTGCGGCCGTTGTGGACGGGAGAGGAGGTCTGGTGCCAGCTGTTCAGCGAGCCCGGCGCCGGCTCCGACCTGGCCGCGCTCGGCACCCGGGCCGTACGGGCAGGCGAGGACTGGGTCGTCAACGGGCAGAAGGTGTGGACCTCCAGCGCCCACCTCGCCCGCTGGGCCATCCTCATCGCCCGCACCGACCCGGACGTGCCCAAGCACGCGGGCATCACCTACTTCATCTGCGACATGAGCGACCCGGGCGTCGAGGTCCGGCCGCTGCGCCAGATCACCGGCGAGGCCGAGTTCAACGAGGTCTTCCTCACCGACGTCCGCATCCCCGACGCCCGCCGCCTCGGCGAGGTCGGCGACGGCTGGCGGGTCGCCCAGACCACGCTGATGAACGAGCGCGTCTCCATCGGCGGCATGCGTCTGCCCCGCGAGGGCGGCATGATCGGCCCGGTCGCCCAGACCTGGCGCGAGCGCCCCGAACTGCGCACCCACGAACTGCACCAGCGCCTGCTGAAACTGTGGGTCGAGGCCGAGGTCTCCCGGCTCACCGCCGAACGCCTGCGCCAGCAGCTCGTCGCCGGCCAGCCCGGCTACGAGGGCTCCGGCATGAAGCTCGCCTTCGCCCGCCTCAACCAGGAGATCAGCGGCCTGGAGGTCGAACTCCGCGGCGAGGAGGGCCTGTTGTACGACGACTGGACCATGCGCCGTCCCGAGCTGGTCGACTTCACAGGGCGCGACGCCGGCTACCGCTATCTGCGCTCCAAGGGCAACAGCATCGAGGGCGGGACCAGCGAGGTCCTGCTGAACATCGTCGCCGAGCGCGTCCTCGGCCTGCCCGCCGAGCCGCGCACCGACAAGGACGTCGCCTGGAAGGACCTGGCCCGATGACCGATCTTCTCTACTCCGAGGAGGAAGAGGCGCTGCGCGCCGCCGTCCGTGATCTGCTCACGGACCACTGCGCGCCGGCGGACGTCATCGCCCGCGGCGAGTCCGACGCCCCGCACGACCTCGCCCTGTGGAAGTCCCTCGCCGAGGGCATGGGCCTCGCCGGGCTCCTGGTGCCCGAGGAGCAGGGCGGCCAGGGCGCATCCGCCCGCGAAGTGGCCGTCGTACTGGAGGAGTTGGGCCGCGCGGTCGCCCCCGTGCCGTACCTCACCAGCGCGGTCGTGGCCACCGAAGCCCTGCTGGCCTGCGAGGACGAGGAACTGCTGGGACGGCTGGCCTCCGGGCGCACCATCGGCGCCCTCGCCGTCGGCCTGCACGCGGCTCCGGGCGCCGCCGTCCCGACCGTACGACTCGAAAACGGCACGCTGCACGGGGAGCTGACCGGCATCGCCGACGCGGCCGTGGCGGACGTCCTGCTCGTCCCGGCCGACGACGGCGGGCTGTACGCCGTGACCGCGGACGCCGTGACGGTCACCCCGCAGGTCTCCCTGGACCTGACCCGGCCGCTGGCGACGGTACGGCTGGCGGACGCCCCCGGCCGCCGTATCGGCGCCGCGGAACCCGCCGTGCGACGTGCCCTGCGCGCCGCCGCCGGACTGCTCGCCTCCGAGCAACTCGGCGTCGCCGACTGGGCGTTGACCGAGACGGTCCGCTATCTGAAGGAGCGCAAGCAGTTCAACCGGCCGGTCGGCGGCTTCCAGGCTCTCAAGCACCGGCTCGCCCAGCTGTGGCTGGAGGTGGTCAGTCTCCGGGCGGCCGCCCGCGCCGCCGCCGACGCGCTCGCCTGTGGCGAGGACGCGGAGATCTCGGCCGCCGTCGCGCAGGCGTATGCGGCGCCCGTCGCCGTCCACGCCGCGGAGGAGGCGCTGCAGCTGCACGGCGGCATCGGTATGACCTGGGAGCATCCGATCCACCTGTATCTGAAGCGGGCCAAGGCGGACTCGATCGCCTACGGCACGGCGGGAGCGCACCGGGAAGCGCTGGCCGAACTGGTCGACCTCCAGGCACCTTGATCCCGGCCCTGTGAAGCCCGCCCCGCCAAGGGCGGGCTTCTTCACGGGGCTGCCTCCGTCGAAGTGAACAACGCGCCAACTCCCCGCGAGACAGCGCCCCTTGGATGGCAAGGCCACGCATACTCTCCCCGGTCCCATCCGGCACCTCCAGGGAGGCAGAGCATGGCCCTCACCACCCGTCGCAGAGCCCTCACCACCCTCGGCGCCGCGCTCGCCGGCGCGGTCGTCCTGCCCGGGTCACAGGCCTGGGCGGGCAGCTCCCACCGGGGTCGGCGTCCGCTGTGGAACGCGCACGCCCACAACGACTACGAGCACCCCCGGCCCCTGTTCGACGCGCTCGACCACCGTTTCGGCAGCGTCGAGGCCGACGTCTTCCTCGTCGGCGACCAGCTCCTCATCGGTCACGACAGTTCCGAGCTGGACCCGACCCGCACCCTCGAATCCCTCTACCTCGACCCGCTGGCCGCGATCGTGCAGGGCAACCACGGCTCGGTGTACCGGGGGTGGCGCCGGCCGCTGCAGCTCCTCGTCGACATCAAGACCGAGGGCTCCTCGACGTACCTCGAACTCGACCGCCATCTGCGCCGCTGTCCGCACCTGTTCACCCGGTACGACCACGGCCGTATCCACCGCGGACCCGTCACCGCCGTCATCTCCGGCGACCGCGCCGCCCGTATCCCCATGGAGGCACAGCACGAGCGGCTCGCCTTCTACGACGGCCGGCTCACCGACCTCGGCAGCACCGCCCCCGCCTCCTTCATCTCACTGATCAGCGACAACTGGACGCAGGTCTTCACCTGGTCGGGTGACGGCACATTCCCCGCCGCCGAACGGCGGAAGCTGTACGGCATCACCGCCGCCGCACACGTGCAGGGGCAGCAGGTGCGGTTCTGGGCCACGCCGGACGCCGCGGGACCGGCCCGCGACGCCCTGTGGACGGAGCTGCTCGCCGCCGGCGTCGACTACCTCAACACCGATGACCTGGCAGGCCTGGAGGCCTTCCTCGACTCTCATCCCACCGCGTGACACCACACGTTCGGGGGACACGTCAGCCGCCCGGACGAACCCTCCGCTACGCCACACTTACGGCCGAACGCCGCACAAGGGGCGTGGCGGAGGAGGTTCCCGATGGCCATTTCCATCTCTGCGGTGCTGTTGCTGCTGATCCTGGCCGTGATCTTCATGCGTAACGGCGCGCTGAAGATCTCCCATGCGCTGGTCTGCGTGCTGCTCGGCTTCTATCTGGCCGGCACGAGCATGGCACCCACCATCCACAGCGGACTCACCACGACCGCCGACCTGGTGAGCAGCTTGCGCCCCTGAGATCAGCCGGCGGAGAACACGCCGATGCCATTCGCCACAGGACGCTCGGCGCCACTGCTGGGATGGTTGCGGACCGTGACGGTGCTCGCGCCCGCGTCGCGGGTGACCAGCTCCGAGGAGCCACCCCCGTCGAGGTTGAACGCGTCGGACGCGCCCAGCGAGCGCATGGTGCCGGCCTCCTCGGCGACCGTCATACCGGTCCGGTAATCGGCGCCGCCGTCCAAGGCCAGGATCAGCAGTTGCCGTCCGTCGTCCTTGAAGCCCACGACCGTGCGCACCGCCGAGGTGACGTTGTCGAGGCCGGAGTGCGCCTCCCCGTCCTCCAGGACCGGGAAGCCGCCGATGGCGAACGTGTAGGGCACCGCCGCCGACGCGGCCACCAGACGGTGCGTCACGCTCACCGCGTCACCGGCCGAGAGCTTGCGCAGCTGCTGTGCGCCCTCCTCGCGGCCCACGAGGACCGTGGTGTCCGCCGGGATCGAGCCGCTGCCCGGGGTGCCGGCGGTGGAGACCACCCGGCCGCCCCGCACCTTCACCTCGTACGTGTCCGTGCTGCACGGCGCCGACCGCTGGGTGTCGGTGCCGCACACGGAGCGCATCCGGGAGGCGCTGCCCCACCGGTAGGTGAAGGCGCCGACGGAGTTCTCCGGGAGCGCGTACTGGTTGAGGCCCTTCAGTGTGACCGTGCCCTCCGGTGTGTCGACACTGCCGACGAGGGACAGCCGGTCCAGCCGGGCCCGTCGGTCGGTGCCCACCCCGAAGACGTCCTCGGTGGTCGTGCCCGGCGGCAGCGAGGGCCCGAACCGCTGGCCGTTCGGCACCGCCGCCTTGAGCACCTGCCCGTCCGCGATCGCCGGTCCGACGCTCGCGCCGGTGGCCTCCACGCCCGGGTGCTGGGTCTCGGTGATGTTGAAGAAGTCACCGTTGACGCCCGCGACCGCCCCGGCCGAGTCCGCCATCGCCGAGACGGTGGCCCGGGCCGCCACCGCGCCCGGGTGGAGCAGGTCGACCCGGACGTGCGGATTGGCCAGGTCGACCGTGAGCAGATGGGCGTGGGCCGGGCCCGCGCTCGCGTCGACGTCGAACTGCCGGTACGTGACGCCCGGCGCGATCCGCTTGCCGTCCGGAACGGCGCCGGCCGGTGCCGCCCCCGCGAGGGCCGCACCGGCCAGCATTCCGAACGCCGTGACAACTGTGAGAACCGTTCTGCCCGCTGCCGAACGCCTGCGACGTCTGGTCACCGTGCCCCCTGAAGTCTCGTCAACTGTCCCTGTCGTACGAGTGTCAAGGGGCAGTGGACCAGAGCGCGGCGACCGCCGGGCCGACTAGACGTCGACTACGCGAGAACGGGTGAGAAAACGCACCCCCTCGGGTGCTTCCAGCGAGAATCCGCTCCCCCGTCCGGGGACGACGTCGACGATCAGCCGGGTGTGGCTCCACGCCGCGTACTGACTCCGGGACATCCAGAAGGTCACGGGCTCGGCCACACCGTCCACGGTCAGCTCCGCCAGCAGCACGTCCGAGCCGCCGGTGCGGAACTCGCCGTCCGGGTAGCACATGGGCGCGCTGCCGTCGCAGCAGCCGCCGGACTGGTGGAACATCAGCGGACCGTGCTCGGCGCGCAGCCGCCGCACCAGGTCGGCGGCCTGAGGGGTGAGTTCGACGCGCGGGGTTTCCCCATCCATGGGTCACCGTCCTGAAGAGCCGGGGGCAAGGGCGCGGATCCGATCCAGTCTCACGGATCGTCACAGGCCCGTCCAGAAGGCGTACGTTGCCCTGCGGCGGACGCGTTCAGCGGTGGCTGAGCACGTTGACGACCCGCCCGTCGGGGTCCCGCACGAAGAACCGCCGTACGCCCCACTCCTCGTCCGTGAGTGGGTGCACGATCTCCGCGCCGCGCTTGACCATCGTCGCGTAGGCCGCGTCGACATCCTCCACCTCGATGCTCAGGTCCGGGGCGACGGGCGCGGTGCGGTCCTCGGTCATCACGCTGAGCTGTACGGCCGGGCTCCCGGGGGAGGCCAGCGTCACGATCCAGCCGTGGTTCATGACCTCCTCCAGCCCCAGCTCTCCGTAGAACTCGGCGCTCTGCCGCGGTGCGGCCGAGTGGATGTTGGGCATGACGCGGCGGACAGGCATCTCGCGGCTCCTCGGGCGGTGGGCTGTCGTGGACGGTGGCCAGAGTAGTGAGCCATGCGCCTGAGAGGATGCGGGCATGTGCGCCTTCTTCAGCCGGCCCGAGCCGCGCCTCGTGCTCACCGGCGATTATCCGCTGTGGGACGAGGCGCTGGCGGTCGTCAACCGGGACCTGGCGGCGACCCTCCCCGACCAGCGTCCCCTGCGCCTGATCGCCTACGCGGATTCCGCGGACCTGGACGAGCAGGTCTTCGTCGCCCTCTCCAACGGCGAAGCGCACGGCAACTCCCTGATACCGGCGGAGGCGCAGTCCGCCGCCGAAGCCCTGATGGCCGTCGCCGACGCCGCCCAGGAGACGGTGACGGAGCGGCTGTGGCGGGCGTGGCCGCTCTGCACGGTCCATGACCTCGGCATGCACCCGCGCGACACCGACGGACGGCCGTCCTGGTGGTGCGCGGGCGGCTCCCGCCACGGCGACCCGGCCCATGTCCGCGCGGCGGTGGGCGAACTGGACACGATCCACCGGCCTCGCCGCCCCCACCGCAAGCGCCCCAAGGACCGCAGGCTCCGCTGACCTGCCCGGCCGCCCACGCCCGGCCCCAGGCGTCCTCAGACAGTGGCGCCGACCCGGCGCATCAGCAGCGCGTACGCCGCCGAGGACGCCAGCAGGCCCGCCGGCAGGGCCAGGTCGACACCGCCCAGGGCGGCGGCCACGGGTCCGCTGCAGACGGTGTCGACGCGCAGTGCGGAGGCGGCCGCACCGGCCCCGAGGGCCGGCACTCCGGCCAGGTTGAACCCGCAGGTGTACCAGAAGGGCCCGGTGCGGGACTCGTCGCCGAGGGCGACGCCGTCGTAGCGGTTGCGGCGCAGCAGGATGCCGGTGGCGTGGACGGCCGTGCTCGGGCCGAGCAGGACCACGGTCAGCTGCGGCACGGTGCCGACGGTGTCGAAGAAGTTCGAGACGAGCAGCGCGTACAGGGTCGGCGTGACGGAGACGGTGCCGTCGACGAGGACGCTCCGCGAGCGCCGGATGCGTAGGCCGATGGCCTGCCGTGCGAGACCGGCGCTGTAGGCGGTCAGGGCGTTGAGGGCGACGGTGCCGAGGACCGGCGCGAGCAGGAACAGGGGGCGGAACCAGCCCGGCAGCAGCGGCTGCAGCGCGAACTCCGGGTCGTTCATGTCAACGGCGGTCGCGGCGAGCGCGCCGGTGCCGCAGACCAGGATGCCCGCCAGGAAGCCGCCGAACACCGTCCAGCCGGCCGCTGCCCGGGCGGGCGCGGTGGCCGGATCACGCATCGAGAGACAGGGGTCCGAGCGCCCTCCAGGGGCGCGGGGCGGTATCGACATGCGCCGCGTGGGCGCGACCAGCCAGGACGGCGCCGCAGACCACCGATGGCACAGCGCGGCACTCTCAACGGCGTTCGCGCCGTCCCCGCCACGCTTCGATCAGCAGCGGCAGCATCGACACGACGACCACCACGGCCACCAGCGGCAGCAGATAGTCGTCGAGGTGCGGAACGGACGCCCCCAGGCTGTACCCCGCGAGGACGAGCGCCTGCGACCACACCACACCGCCGACGCTCTGCCACAGCGTGAGCGTCCGCACGGGCACCCCGAGCGCGCCGGCCACCGGATGCAGAACCGTCCGCAGGAACGGCACGAACCGGCCGATGACCAGCGCCTTCCCGTAGCCGTACCGCGCGAGCAGTTCCTCGGCCCGCGCGGCCGCCGTCTTGACCCGCCGGCTGGAGGTGCGGGCCAGCAGGGCCCGGCCGCCGTGCCGGCCGATCAGATACCCGGCCTGTCCGCCGGCCACCGCCCCGACGGCCGCGCACAGCAGCACCTGCCACAGCGCGAGCCGGGGCGGCTGGTGAGCGGTGCCGGCGCACAGGACACCGGCGGGGAACAGCAGCGTGTCGCCGGGCAGGAAGAAGCCGACCACCAGCAGACCGGACTCGGCGAAGATCACCACCAGGACGCCGAGCGCGCCGAAGGCGGCCAGCACCGAGGCGCTGTTCATCGGGTTGACGGCTGTCACCTGGCCGAGCCTCCTCGCAGGGGTACTCGCTCACCAGCATCGCCCGCGCATCCCGAAACCGCCCGCGTCATGACCGGACCGTTCCGGGAGACCGGCCGCGACACCGAGCGGCGCCGGGCGACGGGTCGCGAGTCACCGGGGCCCCGCCGGGCGTCGGGTCAGGCGGACCGGAGCAGTTCGCGCAGCACGGTGGTGTCCATGGCATGGGCCCGGGACGGGAAGACCTTGCCGACGAGCACCGGCTGCGTCTCAGGGCCGGGGTCGGCGACGCCGTCGGACAGGACGAGGACGCGGTGGCCGCGATCGGCGGCCTCGATGAGGGGGACAGGACGACGCCCCTGGTGCTGATTCCGGCGAGCACCAGGGTGCCGATGCCGCGGTCGCTCAGCTGCTGGTGGAGGTCGGTCGTGGAGGCCGAGCCGTAGCGGATCTCGCGTACGGCGATGTCGCCGCCCGCGGGCACGATCCGTTCGTCGATCTGCGTGACCGGGTCCTCGTGGTGCGGGGAGGGGGGCTCACGAAGGGTTCTCCTGGTGGGGGGTTTGCCGGTTTTCCCGGTTTCCCGGGCCGTGCGGGGTATCGGCCCGTCGGCCGGGCTCGCGGCGCATCAGCCGTCGGTCGAGGGTCGCTCGCGCCGTCGTGGAAGACGAGGCCGCCGATCACGGCGGAGGCGATGGTTCCGAGGTATCCGAAGGTCCGGAACAGTCCGGAGGCGGTGCTGATCTGGTCCTGTGGCACGTCCAGGCAGAACGCGGTCTGGTTGCCGACCGTGGCGGCGGCGGCCGAGGTGACGCCGAAGACCAGGGAGACCGGCACGATGGCGATCGCCGGGCTGCGCGAGGTGAGCCGCATGATGCCGACCGAGCCGAGCAGCATGGTCACCGCCGAGGCGATCAGCGGTCCGCGTACCAGGTTGCGGCTGGCGAGCGGCCGCGAGGGCAGCGCGGAGACGGCGCCCATCGGCAGCAGCAGAAGTCCGGCCGCCACGGCGGACATCCCGTGTGCGGCCTCCATCCAGGGTGAGTGCCTGGGCACGGCCACCAGGACGAAGACGGCTGGCGCGGCCCATGCGAGCTGCGGCAGCCGCATCAGGAAGATGACCAGCGCGCTCATCGACACCGCGAAGCCGAGGGTGCCGGGCAGGTCGATCCGGTAGGCGACCTGGCGCCGGCGGCTGTCACGGCGGTCGAGCGGCGGATCCTCGGGCAGCCATCGCCATCGCCATCGCGATCGCGGTGACCGGGATGTTGATCAGGACGGCCCAGCGCCAGCCCGCGGCGCCCGCCAGCAGCCCGCCGATCGGCGGTCCGACGGCGGTGGTGGCCATGTCCGCGATCGCGACTCCGCCGAGCGCCCCGCCTGGCGGAGCTTCTCCTGTGGGACGGCGCTGGCCGGATAGAGCGAGGAGACCGGTACGGCGGTGCCGCCCACGGAGACGTGCAGCTCGGTGGCGATGGGCACCAGGGGCGATGGGCACCAGGGCGGTCCCGATGAAGGAGCTGTTGACGGAGTTGAGGCTGGAGCCCACGTAGAGCGGGGTGGTGAACCTCCACGCGAAGGGCTCGCGGGCGAGATCGCCGGCCGGGGCCTCGGCCTGCCCGGTGCCGGTCGTCCTGGGGCGCCGTCGCCGTCGCCGGACATCGCGCTGTCGCTCAGATCGGCCCCGGCGAGCCGCTCCAGCAGCTCGATGGCGTTCTCCAGGACCTTGAGCTCGTCCGGCGCGACGACCTGGTCGATGGCGCACGCCAGGAAGGAGGCGCGGCCGGCGAACAGCTTGTGGACCAGCTCGGTCGCGGACGGAGAGGGACTCATCAGCTGCCGGCGGCCGTCCTGCGGGTCCGGCTCGCTGTGGGTCAGGCCGGCGGCCTTGAGTACCGCCAGGCTCTGCGCGATGGACTGCGGGCCGGCGTGCTCCACGTGGCGAGCCGCGCCGCGGTGACCGGGCCCTCCCGCACCACGCTCGCCGGCAAGCCGAGCTGTGTGGGTGTCAGACCGGTCGCATGCTGCCCCGACTCCGCGCAGGCGTGCGCGGAGCCGTTTCATCGCGTCGTGGAGGCGCTGCGCGGTCGCGGTGGACTGCTGCGGCCTGGGGTTCGTGTTCATGACCGCAGCCCAAGAACTCGACAAGCAGGTCTGCCAAGTTGCTTGGCGAGCTCGGCGGGGGTGGGGCTCAGGCGTGGGCCCTGAGGAATTCGATGAGCGCCGTGTTCACCTCGTCCGGGCGCTCCTGCTGGGTCCAGTGTCCGCAGCCCGACAGTTCGAGGGGCTCGCGCCACAGATTGGGCATGAGGCCGGGGAGTTTCGCGATGAGCTCGGGCGTACCCGGGAACGCGGGGACGACATCGCGGTCGCCGTAGATGTAGAGGGCGGGCCGGGTGACGCGGGCGCCGTGCCACGGAGCGGTCAGTTCCCAGTTGCGGTCGAGGTTGCGGTACCAGTTGAGAGCGCCGGTGAAGCCCTTGGAGAAACTCTCGGTGAGCGCGTCGAGGTCGTCCTCGGTGAACCACTCCGGCAGTACGTCGGGGTCCTGCATGTCCGCGAGCCAGCCGCGCTCGGGGTCGACAAGTGGCTGTTGGCCGTCGCCGGCGTGCGGTGCGTCGCCGGAACCCCAGTAGAAGAACTTCCGCAGAGTGGTGCGCGTGTCCTTTGCGAACTCGGCGTCGGCGACACCCGGCCGGTTGAAGTAGTTCCAGTAGAAGCGGCCGCCGAACATCTTGTCCATGGCGGCCAGCGGGGCCTGTGTCCCCCGGAACGGCGGCGGCACGCTGAGCCCGGCCACCGCGCGCACCAGGTCGGGCCGCAGCAGCGCGGTGTGCCAGGCGACCGGTGCGCCCCAGTCGTGCCCGACGACGTACGCCTGCTCCTCGCCCAGGGCCTGCACCAGCCCGACGACGTCACCGACGAGGTGGAGGATGGAGTACGCGCCGACGTCCTCGGGACGGTCGCTGCGTCCGTATCCACGCTGGTCGGGGGCGACCACGCGGAAGCCCGCCTCGGCCAGCGGGCCGAACTGGTGGTGCCAGGAGTGCCATGACTCGGGGAAGCCGTGCAGGAGCACCACCAGGGGGCCGTCGCCCTGCTCGGCGATGTGCAGCCGAATGCCGTTCACGTCAATCATTCGATGCTCAACCATGCACCCGAGCGTACGTGAAGTGATCTTCGGTGCGGCGCTTTGAACTGCCGCTCCGCGGCCGTCCGTCGCCGTACCGGCGTGCGCTGTCAGGTCGTCCGCCAGCCGCCGCAGGCAGCGGTTCAGGTGCCGCCGTCAGAACGGGCCCGAGAAGCGCAACTTCGGCTCGACGGTCCCGGACCAGGTGATGTCGGTGCCACCCTGCGGCGCCTAGCCGAGTTCGACCGTACCCCGACAGGAGCGGAACTCGACGATGGGGACCCGACTCGTCCCCGTCTCGCGGCGGCGCGGCGTACGACCCGCGAGGGCGGTCCGTGCCGGGGTCCGGTGCCGTCGCCGTGGCAGCCCCGGGTCGCGGCAGAGCACTTGGCGGCCACGGTCCTGGCCCCGTCAGGGTCGGGCGAGGGCACGTCGGCGTCCCAGGGGGAGACGACGTCTTGGCGACGGAAGCATCGGCTGACGCCGCGCGGGACGTTCGCCACGCTGGACGCGCAGAACACTGGTTGTTCAGAACAAAGGAGGCTGACCGTTGGAGGCGCCGAGACCGCCGTCGACGGGGATGTGGGCGCCGTTGACGAAACGGGCGTCGGAGCTGGCCAGGAAGGCGATGACATCGGCGACTTCAGCCGGTTCGGCGGGGCGCCGCATGGGGATGCGCTGCCGGAACGCGGCGAGCGTCTCCTCGTTCTCGACGATGGGCGCGACCACCGCGGTGCGGGTGAGACTCGGGTGTACGGCGTTGACCCGCACGCCTTCGTGGCCGTGATCGAGGGCCATGGCGTTGGTCAGGTTGACCAGTGCTCCCTTGGCGGCGTTGTAGGCGGCGAGGCCCCAGTCCCCGCCGAGCCCGGACACGGAGCCGACGTTGACGATGCAGCCGCCGTTGCGCCGCAGATGAGGCAGCGCGGCCCGGGACGCGAAGAAGACGCCGTCGACATCGACCGCGAAGATCTGGCGCCAGGTGGGGGTGTCGGTGTGCTCGACGGTTCCGGGCGCGGCGATGGCGGCGTTGTTGACCAGCACGTCCAGTCGGCCGTATTCCTGCGCCACTCCGTCGATCACTGCGGTGACCGCCGACTCGTCGGAGACGTCCGCGACGCGTGGGACGATCGTCGAACCGGCCGGGGCCTCGGCGGCGGCCGCCTTGAGCCGGTCCTCGGTCCGCCCTACGGCGATCACCGTGGCGCCTTCGCGCCCGAGACGGTACGCGGTGGCGGCGCCGATGCCGGACCCGCCGCCGGTGACGATCACGACCTTGCCGGTGAACCGCTTCCCGTCCACAGTCACTCCTCATCGCACGCCAACCGGTCAGTCACCGGTGTCAGGTAAACCGACAGCGAGAGACGGCGCAAGAGCGCCGCCTGCGAGCGGAAACATACAGACACAGGACCTGGTCCGGCCGGGGCCGTCGGGGTTGCGTTGCGGAGTCGGTGCGGCACTCCCGGCCAGGTCCCCCTCGGTGACGAACGCCCCGGTCTGGTAGTTCTCGGCCACTGTCCCCGCACATCAACGCGGATCCGGTCCGGGAGTCCCACCGGGCTGGGTCGAGTAAGTGCCGCCGCACGACGCCCGCATACTCGGCCGACTTCCAGCCGTTCTGCACGCCGCCGATCCAGGCTGTTTCTGTTCGCACCTATGTCTCGTGCGATTACGGTGTCGCTTCTTCTGAAAGACATTCACCGAAGGGCGAGAGGGAGTCCGTACGACGCAAGGAGGCCTGACATCCATGTCCAGCACCAGCGTGAAGAACCCTGTAGGCCGGGCCTATCTTGGCGATGTGTTTATGCGCCACCCACTGACGACGCGAAACCAGGAGGAGCTCGACATCGCCGCCAAGGCTGATTCCATCCTGAGTCGCCAGCCGAACGCACTGAAGAGGGTCCCTGAGGGCGGGGGAAAGCCGATCAGCCCTGTCGGTTTTTCCTTGAACCAGGTGCGTTACGGGGGATTTCCGCAAGAGGAGGATACGGCGCATCAGCGCGGGTGGCGGGCCTACATGAACTTGGGCGTGCCCCTCATCGAAGAGCAGAGCGACATCGAGCAGCCTCCCCCCGACATGTTCTCCAAGCAGACGTACATCAATGGAACCGACCCTGTCGAAGTCACCGCGACGGACACGGTCGAGTTCTCGATCTCGAACACGATCAGCTGGTCGCTCCAGGGGCAGGTGCAACTCACGTTCGGGGCGAAATCGTCCGTGTCGTTACAGCAGCAGCTGCAGAAGAGCATGGCGGTGAACCAGTCCCAGAAGACCACCCTGAAGAACAGCAAGGACAATCAGGGCGTCGACAACGAGTCCCAGTCGCAATCGACAAGTACGACGACGGCCACGGGTTCGGCCACGGGGACTGGTGAATTGTCGGCACAGCTGATGCTCGGGGTCACCGCTTCGGTCAGCGGTTCGCTGACCACTTCCTGGAAGCACACGTCAGCGATCAGTGTGAAAGTCAGCAGTCGGGTGGACGTGCTGGCCACGACGCGACGTCAGATCAGGAGGTTCGGCTACGAATTTCCTGTCACCTTCGGTGGGTGGGTCGCCTTGTACTACCCCGAACCGGTAGCGGTCCAGTCGTCTCCACCGCAGGCCAAGGATCCGAAATACTCCCGGGTCATCGCCTGGCCACTCGGCGAACTCGCCGACAACAGCAATAACTTCGACATGGCCGACGAGGGAAAGCGGTTCATGCAGAAGGGGACGGCCGAAGTCGTCGCCGTCCGTGTGGGGGAGCATCGGGTCTTCCAGCCCGAAGAGATCGATTACAAGAACCAGAAGAAGCCCCTCTAGGAGAGCTGATGTCTTTCAAGAACGTCTTCGACAGCGGCGGCGACGAAGCCGGCTCAGCCGAGCAGTCCACCCAAGCGCTCAACAGTGACACCCCTGGCGCTGGAGACATCTCGGGGGCCGTGCGCGACCTGGAGGGTCAGCGCGACCCATGGCTGGTGCGCCAGACGGCGCACGGGGCGCTCGATGTGATGGGGTTCCTCGGCCCCCTCTTCCAGAAGTTCCAGGACGTGTCCGCCGATCAGCGTCAGGTCTCCGAAGATCCCGGTTCGGTGTCCGGCATGGCATCGTCGGCCATGGACAAGGCATCCGCATCACTGAAGGTGGAGATCCGCGACGAAGACCTGCCGCGCATCAGCGACACCAGGAGCTTCCTCCTGATCACGACGGGTCTGGGGAGGTCCGAAGGTCTCGCGGTGGACCCGGCACGGAAGACGGCGTACGTCCCTGACCGGAGCGGCCGGAAGCTGTCCGTGGTGGATCTCGCCACCGGCGCCCAACGCGTGGTCGCCGGCGGCCTGGGCGACATCGGCGACGTGGCCGTGGACCGGAACGGCACGGCCTACACCACGGACTACGGCGGCTCCCGTCTGCTCGCGGTGGACCTGGCCAACGGCTCCTCCCGCCAGGTCGCCGCCGTCCCGGCGGCGTACGGCGTCGCGCTGGACGGAACCGGCAAGGCCTATGTCGCCAACTGGAACGACGGACAGCTCGTCGCGGTCGACCTGCAGAGCGGCGAGAAGAAGACGATCGCCAGCGGTCTGGTGCACGCCTCCGGAGTGGCGCTGGACCGGAACGGCAAGGCGTACGTGGGCCAGAGCGACGGCACCACCCTGTACGAGGTCGACCTGGCCGACGGCACCAAACGTGTCGTGACCAGCCTCCCGGCGGCGAACACCGCCCGCGTGGAACTCGACGGCGCCGGCAAGGCATATGTCACCGATCAGTCCGGCGGCCGGCTGTACGAGGTCGGCCTGGCCGACGGCGCGCAGCGTGTGGTGGCCTCCGGCCTCGGCCACCCCTTCGGCGTCGCGCTGGACGGCGGCAACGGCCAGATCTACGTCAGCAACCAGGAGGGCCAGTTGTGGCGGCTGTCCCAACGCGCCGCCCAGGCCCTGGGAGGCATCGGGAAAGTCGTGGCGTGAGCGCCCGTGCGTGACGGGTCGTCCGGAAGCGCTGCCCCGGATGACCCGTCATCGCACCATGGTGCTCCGCACCAGGAGACCGTCTGGCACCCGGACTCAGGACCGTGCCGGTGGCAAGGGCGGCAGCTGTTTCTCGTGGAGCCACGCGTGCAGCACCGGCTCGACGGCCGTCGGCGCGTACCGGCCGGCATGGGCGATGAAGGCGGCGGTGTCGGCGCTGCCGCCGCGGTGCGCGTGGTGCCAGCCGCGCAGCAGGGCGAAGAAGCGGTCGTCGCCCAGCGTCAGCCGCAGGGCGTGGAGCGTACACGCGCCCCTGTTGTAGACGCGGTCGTCGAAGATGCGGTCCGGTCCGGGGTCGGCGATCCGCAGGCGCTGCGGCCTCCTCGCCAGCGTGTGCCAGGCCGCCCGGGCGATGGTGTCCGCGGAGTCCTCGCCGATGTGCTCCGACCACAGCCATTCGCCGTAGGTGGCGAAGCCCTCGTTCAGCCAGATGTCGCGCCAGTCCCGCAGACTCACGCTGTTGCCGTACCACTGGTGGACGAGTTCGTGGGCGACGAGCGTCTCCCACGTCCGGGCGCCGTCCACGTGGTTGCGCCCGAAGACGGACGCGGTCTGGTTCTCCACGGGCTGGTCCAGCTCGGCGTCCACGACGACCGCGCCGTAGGTCTCGAAGGGATACGGCCCGAACCAGCCGGTGAACACCTCGAACATGGCGGGCTGGCGGGCCAGATCGTACCGGGCCCGGCGGGACAGATAGGTGGGGTACGCGTCGCGGCCGGTGACCCGGCGGCCGGTCGAGGTGTCCCGGGCTTCCCAGGTGTCGTGGGTGAAGCGGCCGGTGTACAGCGCTGCGAGATAGGGAGCCATGGGGCCGGGGTGGTGGTACGTCCAGCACTCGGTGGGCCCCCTGCGGCTCCGGTCCACGAGAGCGCCGTTGGCGAGCGCGTGGTGACCGCGCGGCACGGTCACCCGGAAGGTGAACTCGGCCTTGTCGTCCGGACGGTCGTTGCACGGGAACCACGACGGGGCACCGAGCGGCTGGGCGGCCACCAGTGTCCCCTCGTTGGCGTCGCCGGTACGGTCCCAGCCGATCTGCCCGAACGGCGTGCGCACCGGGCCGGGCCGGCCGCCGTAGCCGATCTCCATGGTGAAGGGCGTGCCCGCCGCGATGGGGCGCCGCACGGGCAGGACCAGCTTGTTCCGTTTCCGGCCCGGACCGACGACGGCCCCGTCGATCCGGGCGTCGTGCACGGTCAGGCCCGCGAGATCCAGCTCGACCTGCCGTAGCGGCCGGTCCGCCACCGCCTGGATGCGGGCCCGGCCGTCGAGCGTGCCGGCGGCAGGGTCGTACGCCAGGTGCAGGTCGTAGGAGAGCGTGCGGTGGCCGTACGTTCCGTGGCTCGGAAAGTAGCGTTCGGCCTGCCTCGCCCCCTCGTCGGCGGCCGTCGCGGCCAACGGCACCAGCGCCGCGCCGCGGATCAGCGTCCGCCGGCTGCACCAGGTCACGCCGCCTCACCTCCGGCGAGCGGTGCGGCGGTGCCGGTCGCGGAGACACCGGCGATGGGGTTGCCGGCCCAGCGGGTGCCGTCGGGCACCGTCTCACCGCGCATCACGAGGGACGACGCGGCGATGGACGCGCCGGTGCCGATGGTGGTGCCGGGCAGGGCGATGCTGTGCGGGCCCAGGGAGGCGCCCGCCGCCAGGTGCACGGTGTCCATCCGCATGATCCGGTCGTGGAAGAGGTGGGTCTGCAGCACGCAGCCGCGGTTGACGCTTGCCCCGTCGTCCAGGCGGATCAGATCGGTCTCCGGCAGCCAGTAGGTCTCGCACCACACCCCGCGTCCGATGCGTGCGCCAAGGCTGCGCAGCCACCAGTTCAGTGCGGGCGTCCCCAGGTGCGCTCCCGCCCCCCACGGAACGGCCAGCACCTCCACGAACGTGTCGAACAGCTCGTTGCGCCACACGAACGACGACCACAGCGGACGCTCGCCCGGCTGGAAGCGGCCCACGAGCAGCCATTTGGCACCGGTCGTGGTCAGACAGGCCACCAGGGACGCGGCCAGCAGCAGCGGAGCGCCGACGAGCGCGACCAGAGGCAGGCCGCCGAGGTCAAGGGCTTCCTGCTCGGTGAGCAGCACGCCCTCGGCCAGCAGCGTGCCGATGATCACCGGCAGCAGACGGCACAGCTCCACGGCCGCGCGGGCCGCCACCAGCCGCCGGGGCGGCGCGAACGTCCGGGCCGGATCGGCGGCACCGGCCACCCGGGGCAACGGCATCGCCGGCCGCCCGATCCACGACATCCCGGGCTCGCCCTGCGCCGGCGCGTCGGAGAGGACACCCACCAGGGCGTGGTCGGCGACGTCGCGGCCGGGGTCGACGATCCCCGAGTTGCCGACGAACGCCCGCGAGCCGATGCGCACCGGCCCCAACCGCATCCATCCGCCGCGCAGTTCGAACGGCGCGACGAGCGTGTCGTCGGCGAGGAACGCCCCGTCGTCCACCTGGAGCAGCGACGGCAGGGGCAGCACGGTCGAGATCTCGGTGCCGCGGCCGACACGCGCGCCGAGCAGCCGCAGCCAGTACGGCGTGGCCAGGCTCGCGTAGAGGGGGAACAGGCTTCCCCGGGCGCCGTCGAGGATGCGTGTCACCAGCCACGCGCGCCAGGCCACCCCGCCGTCCGCGCGGTGCAGACCCGGTGTGATCGAGCGGTTCAGCAGGCGTACGGTGAGCGCGCTGATCAGCATCCCGCACACCGTGGTCGTCACCGCGAACAGCGGTGCGGTGGCGAGCAGTTTCAGGGCCGCCCCGGAAAGCGTCGCGGTGTGGCGCACCAGCAGCCAGGTGGCGAACAGCGCCGGCGCCGCCGCCAGCAGGGACAGCAGCGGCAGCACGGTGAGGGACAGCGCGTAGGCCAGGTGCCAGCGGCGCCGACGGTCCTGCGGCGGCGCGGGCCACCCGGCGCCGGCGATGCGTTCGGCGGGCTCGGCCGGCCGGGCCGGTGAGCCGGTCCACACATGACCGTCCGGGATCCGGGCGTCCAGGCAGCTGCCCGCGGTCAGCTCCGCACCGCGCCCCACGACAGCGCCCGGCAGCAGCGTGCTGCGGTGGCCCACCCGAGCGCCCGCGCCGATGGAGATCCGGCCGATGTGCAGCGTGTCACCGTCGAGCCACCAGCCCGCGATGTCCGCCTCGGGCTCGACGCTGCATCCGTCGCCCAGCTCGGCCTGGCCCGTCACCGGGGGCATGGTGTGCAACCGCACGTCCCGCCCGGTCCCGCAGCCCAGGAGCCGGGCGTACCGCGCGGCCCACGGGGTGCCGAGCAGCGACGGGACGCCGAACGCCGCCACCGCCCGTTCCGCGCTCCACAGCCGCAGATGGACCGCTCCGCCGCGCGGATGGGCGCCCGGAGTGATCGAGCCGGCCAGCGCGCGGGCCAGGCCCGCCCCGATCAGACAGCGTATCGGCGCGCTGAACAGCACCGCCCAGCCCACGAGGATCAGCCACCACGATGTGTGCGGAGCCCAGCTGTGCGGCGCCACCCAGCCGAGCACGTCGTCCGCCGCCGCCAGGCCGACCAGGCCGCGCAGCCCCGTGATCGCGTAGCCGGCCAGGGAGACGAAGAACTGCACGACGGCGGTCCGCCGGGGTACCGGCCGGGCCGGCTGTACGGCCTCCGCAGTGCCGGCGAGGGAGTCGAGGTGGGCGGCCATGCGGTGCAGCACCGAGTGCCGGTAGAGGTCGGCGACGGACAGTCCCGGATACTCCTCGCGCAGCACCGACGCCATACGTGCCGCGGTCAGACTGGTGCCGCCGAGCCCCACGAAGTCGCTGTCGGGGCCGGGCCGCAGGCCGAGCAGCTGCTCCCAGACGTCCGCCAGCCGCGCGGCCGTTCCGTGCAGCTGGTGAACCGTGCCACCGGCACCCTCGCCGTCGGCGAGCGGCACCGGCCAGGGCAGGGCTTTCCGGTCGGCCTTCCCCGAGGCACGCGTGGGCAGATCGGCCACCTCGGCCAGCAGCGGCACCAGCGGTGCGGGCAGCCGCTCGCTCAGCAGTGCCCTGGCCTTGTCGGCCTCGAAGACGGCCTGTCCGTCGCGGGCCGGCTCCGGGACGACGTAGCCCACCAGCACCTGTGCGCCGGCCGCCGTCGACTGTACGGCTGCGGCCGCCCCGCGCACCCCGGGCAGGGCGAGCAGGGCCGCGTCGATCTCGCCGAGTTCGACGCGCCGTCCGCCGAGCTTGACCTGGTCGTCGACGCGTCCCAGGAACACCAGTCCCTCGGCGTCGGCGCGCACCAGATCGCCCGAGCGGTAGGCGCGCGGCGAGTCGAGGGCGGGGCATGGCCGGAAGCGCTCCGCGTCCTTGACGGGGTCGAGGTAGCGCGCGGTTCCGGCGCCGGCGATGACCAGCTCGCCCTGCTCTCCGTACGCCACCGGTTCCCCGGCCTCGTCGACCACGGCCAGCTCCCAGCCCGCCAGCGGCAGTCCGATGCGGACCGGACGCCGGGGCTCCAGCCGGGCGGCGCAGGCCACGACGGTGGCTTCCGTGGGGCCGTAGGTGTTCCACATCTCCCTCTCAGGCCCCGCGAACCGTTCGACGAGGCCGGGAGGGCAGGCCTCGCCGCCGAGGATGAGCAACCGGACCCGGCGCAACGCCGCTTCGGGCCACATGGCCAGCAGGGTCGGGACGGTGGAGACGACGGTGATGTCACGCTCGTCGAGCCAGCCGCCGAGTTCGTGGCCGGCCCGCACCAGTGAGCGTTCGGCCGGCACCAGACAGGCGCCCGAGCGCCAGGCCAGCCACATCTCCTCGCAGGAGGCGTCGAAGGCGACGGACAGCCCTGCCAGGACGCGGTCGCCGGGGCCCAGCGGCCGGCCGGGCAGGAACAGGTCCGCCTCGGCGTCGACGAAGGCGGCGGCGGAGCGATGGGTGACGGCCACGCCCTTCGGCGCGCCGGTCGAACCGGACGTGAAGATGATCCACGCGTCGTCGCCGGGCGCGGGCGCACCGCGGTCCACCGCGGCTCCGCACGGTGGCGCAAGGTCCACGGGCTGCGGATACGGCCCCAGCACGCGGCACACGCCCGCCTCGCGGAAGACAGTGGCGGCACGCTCCTCAGGGTCGTCGGCGTCGACCGGCACATAGGCCGCTCCGCAGTACAGGATCGCGAGGATCGACAGATACAGCTCCGCGGTACCCGACGGGACCCGGACTCCCACCCGGTCGCCGGGGCCGATTCCCAGTACGGCGAGCCGCTGTGCGCGGCGGTCGGCCTCGGCGCACAGCTGACGGTAGGTCAACATCTCGGTACCCGTGTCCAGGGCGGGCACGTCCGGGTGTATGGCGGCGGTGGACTGCAGGACGTCGATGAGGGTGCGCGGCGACGCAGCTGCCCCGGAGCGGAACAGCGCCCGGTCGCCGGGCGGGTTGTGGGGAGGGTGAGGCGCATCGAGTGCGGGCGAAGACAATGTCGTGCCTCTGGTGTTCGGCCCCGACGGGCTTGGGTTGTTGCTTTACGCGGTGTCAGATGCCCTTACGTCACAAGATGGTTCACCAACCCATTGCAATTGATTCACAACCTAATCATGGGCCGAAATTGATGAACTGCAAACCAGGGCGAGGGGTGTTGGTTTCAGTGGTTGTGCGTTGTCTTCTGCCCCGGAAAGAAGGTGGTGTGAGAATGGTTCGGATTCTCTGGCGGAGTTCTTGCCGAAGTCATGTAACTGGTTCGCAGCACTTTACTGAGCTTGAACTCATGGTGTCGCGGTGACATATCTGGTCCGGAGGGCGAGTCCGTGGGTGTACCGGGGGGAGTTGCGATCTTCGGCCGCTCCGGAGGGCAACAGGTGCAGTGCTGGTGCCGCTGTGGGGCAGGCCGACCTTGGCGGCGGTGGACCGCAGTCGGGCAGTGACCAGTTCACTCACACGGTGCCCGGACTCGGGCTGCGCTGGCCGGTTGTGGAGGTTGTGGAGCGGGCTGTCGCAGGGGCCGTCCTGCCGGGGCCGGAGGGCGAGGTCGGGAACCTGGTCGGTGGTGCGGCGGCTCGTGCCGTTCAGCAGGCCGTCCCGGTGCGACTCGTCCACGGCCCAACTCCCGCGGGCATGCTCGCAGGTGGAGCGCCAGCAGCGTGGACCCGCTCAGGTCCGGCGCGAGCAGATGCGGGGAGACGGTGTCGCCGCCGGCCCTGACCCGAACAACTGCCGGGAACGAACCCGTCGGGTCGGCACCGGATACAGACTGGCCTCGAATGCGACCAGGCAGTCCTTGACGCCGTACCGCGGATGCCGGTCAGCGACGAGATGGGGCCGCTTCGGCAACGGCCGCAGGGCAGCGTGATCCCGCTTGGCCAGCAGACCGATCACCTCCAGGTGCGTGCCGGTGGTCCCGCGCCCGCCGCAACGGCACCCCGTTCACGAAGGCCGCGTCCAGCCCGATGACCGAGCCGAAGGACCGCCCGGCCGGCACATGATCACGGACGATGCGAAGTTGTAGTGCCCGGCAAACGCGACCGCCTCCGGGCGCACGGGAACCACCTCGCCCGGGGCGACGTGACGGCGCACGACCGTCTTGGTCCGGTCGTGGACGATCGTCCTCGGGACGCCGTAGAAGTGGGCCAACGCCCGCCGGTGGCGGTTCCAGAACGTCGCCAGCTCCATCGATAGCGCCGCCGGTATCCACGCGCCCGCCGGTCGCCCGGCGGACAGTGTGGTGCGTGAGCGTGAGTCCACCGTGCCACCCGTGCGGCCTTGGCGACCAACTTCCACCCCCGCATTCCACGTGTCCTTGTCGTCCGCCACGACGCGAAGGAGTCCGGGCCGGCGAGAGCCTGAGCCTGGTCCGGCAGATCGAGACTCTCCGTCCAGGAGAGGAAGTCCAGGGCCGGCTCCCTCGCCAACCGCACCTGTGACCAGCTTCGGGCCAGGGCGCCCCTTGGGTATCTGCAGGACGAGGACAGGACGAAACGCATTGCAGGAGGCCGGCACCGTGACACACTGTGCTGAGCGGGCCCAGCGGAAGGCGCCTGATGGGCAAACGCCCAGGTCAGGCGCCTTCTCTCGTGCCTCTAGAAGAAGCCGAGCTTCTTCGGTGAATACGAGACGAGGAGGTTCTTGGTCTGCTGGTAGTGCTCCAGCATCATCTTGTGCGTCTCGCGGCCGATCCCGGACTGCTTGTAGCCGCCGAACGCCGCGTGCGCCGGGTAGGCGTGGTAACAGTTGGTCCACACACGGCCCGCCTGGATCGCGCGGCCCGCGCGGTAGGCGGTGTTGGCGTCTCGCGTCCAGACGCCCGCGCCGAGTCCGTACAGCGTGTCGTTGGCGATCTTGATGGCGTCGTCGAAGTCGTCGAAGGACGCCACCGAGACGACCGGGCCGAAGATCTCCTCCTGGAAGATCCGCATGCGGTTGTCGCCCTCGAAGATCGTGGGCTGGACGTAGTAACCGCCCTTCAGCTCGCCGTCGTACTCGACGCGTTCACCGCCCGTGAGTACCTTCGCGCCCTCCTGCCGGCCGATGTCCAGGTAGGAGAGGATCTTCTCCAGCTGGTCGTTGGAGGCCTGGGCGCCGATCATCGTGTCGGTGTCGAGCGGGTGGCCCGGCTTGATCTGCCGGGTGCGTTCGACCGCCGCCTGGAGGAAGTCCGCGTAGTGGCCGCGCTGGATCAGCGCCCGGGACGGACAGGTGCAGACCTCGCCCTGGTTGAGCGCGAACATGGTGAAGCCCTCGAGCGCCTTGTCCCGGAAGTCGTCGTCGTGGGCCCAGACGTCGTCGAAGAAGATGTTCGGGGACTTGCCGCCGAGCTCCAGGGTGACGGGCTTGATGTTCTCCGAGGCGTACTGCATGATCAGCCGCCCGGTCGTGGTCTCCCCGGTGAACGCCACCTTCGCCACCCGCGGGCTCGACGCCAGCGGCTTGCCCGCCTCCACACCGAAGCCGTTGACGATGTTCAGCACGCCCGGCGGCAGCAGGTCGGCGATAAGACTCACCCAGTAGTGGATGGAGGCCGGGGTCTGCTCGGCGGGCTTGAGGACGACCGCGTTGCCCCCGGCGAGCGCCGGCGCGAGTTTCCACGCCGCCATCAGGATCGGGAAGTTCCACGGGATGATCTGCGCGACGACCCCGAGCGGCTCGTGGAAGTGGTACGCCACCGTGTCGTCGTCGATCTCGGCGAGCGACCCCTCCTGCGCGCGGATCGACCCCGCGAAGTAGCGGAAGTGGTCGATCGCCAGCGGGATGTCGGCCGCCAGCGTCTCCCGGACCGGCTTGCCGTTCTCCCAGCTCTCGGCCACCGCCAGGGGCTCCAGGTGGGCCGCCATACGGTCGGCGATCTTCAGCAGGATGTCGCTGCGCTCCGCCGCCGACGTTCGGCCCCACGCGGGCGCGGCCTCGTGCGCCGCGTCCAGTGCCCGCTCGACGTCCTCCGCGGTGCCGCGCGCGATCTCGGTGAACGGCTGCCCGTTGACCGGCGACGGATTCTCGAAGTACTGCCCGCGCACCGGCGGCACGTACTCGCCGCCGATGAAGTGGTCGTAGCGCGCCTGGTAGGAGACGATCGCGCCTTGGGTGCCCGGCGCCGCGTAACGAGTCATGCTGGTCTGCCTCCCGGTGCAGCGCTGCCCGCCGTTGGGCAGCGGTCGGCGCGAGGCTAGCCGGGCGGACGTTGCAAGTACGTTGCGCCGCGGGTCCGCCCCGGTATCCGGCCGGACGGCGCCGTCAACTCGCCCTCCAGCGCTGTGAGCCGGGCCCGCACCGGGGCGGTGGGCCGCACGGCGGCGAGCGCCCGCCACACCGCCACATCGTCCTCGCCCCAGGCCGCGTGCGCCCAGTCCGCCAGCAGGTCCGGATCGCGGTGCGCGATCAGCGCCGTGCGCAGCCCGCCGGCGATCCGCTCCCGCAGCCGTACGATCGCCGGTGCCTGCGAACCGGGCAGCAGCGGGCCGGTGTAGGCCTCCGCAGCGGCCGTGAGTGCCCCCGCCGCCAGCCGCCGCTCCACCACGGTGACGTCCGACTCGACCGCTGCCGTGAGCCGGTACGGCCGCGAGGCGAGCAGCCCCGGCCCCAGCAGCCTGCGCAGCCGCGTCAGTTCGGCACGCAGGGTGACCGGGGTCACCGACTCGTCCGCGTACAGCGCGCACAACAGCCCCTCTCCGGTCAGCCCCTCTGGATGCCGGGCGAGCAGGACGAGGATCTCGCTGTGCCGGCGACTGAGCCGGACCCGGCGGCCGTCCAGGACCAGCTCGGCCTCGTCCCGGCCCAGCGCGCTGAGCAGCGGCGTGTCCGGGGCGGTCCGAGGCGGCGCGAGCAGCGCGAGCTGCGCCTCCGCGGCCCGCGCCACGGCCTGCACGAAACCGAGGCTGTGCGGATGCGCCAGCCCGTTCCCGCCGGTGATGTCCACGGCGCCCAGGACCCGGCCGGTGCGCGGATCGTGCACCGGTGCCGCCGCGCAGGTCCACGGCTGGACCCGCCGTATGAAGTGCTCCGTGGCGAACACCTGCACCGGCCGGTCAACGGCGACCGCGGTGCCCGGCGCGTTGGTGCCGACCGCGCTCTCCGACCAGCGCGCCCCCGGCACGAAGTTCATCCCGTCCGCCCGGCGCCGGGTCGCCCGGTGTCCCTCGACCCAGAGCAGCCTGCCGTGCGCGTCGCACACCGCCAGCAGATGCTCGCCGTCGGCCGCGAACGTGCCCATCAGCTCCCGGAACAGCGGCATCACCCTGGCCAGCGGGTGCTCCGCCCGGTAGGCGCCGAGGTCGCTGTCGGTCAGCTCGACGCTGGCGGTGCCGTCCGGCCCGACTCCGGCCCGTGCGCTGCGCCGCCAAGACTCCGCCACCACCGACCGCACCGGGCGCGGTACCGTGCCCACCCTGGTGAACGTCTCGTGCGCCCGGCGCAGCACACGCACCCGCTCGGCGGGGTCGGCTCCCGGTTCCAGAGCCACCCACGGATCGGTCAACTCGGCCTCCCCAGACGGTGAAACGGTGATGTCGGTACTGCGACCCATCGTCTTCCGGCTAGGCGAAGTTGACCAGTCTCATGTACCGCACCCAGTCCCAATTCGGACCCGGATCGGTGTGGTCGGTACCGGGCACCTGGTAGTGGCCGATGATGTGCTCCCTGTCCTTCGGGATGCCGTACTTGGTGCAGATAGCCGCCGTGAGCTTTGCCGACTGCGTGTAGAGGGCGTCGGTGAAATAGGCGGGCTGGTCCACCCATCCCTCGTGTTCGATACCGATGCTGCGGGTGTTGTAGTCCCAGTTGCCCGCGTGCCACGCGATGTCCGCCTCGTGCACGCACTGGGCGATGTGCCCGTCCGCCGAGCGGACCAGATAGTGCACGGACACTTGCTTCTCCGGGTTGGCGAAAATCGCCAGCGCGTTGGCGTACGTCTCCTGCGTCACATGGATGATCACGCGGTCGATGGCGTAGCTGTCGGGGCGCTCGGACGCCGTGTAGTTGGAGGTGCTCGCCGGCTGCCAGTCGGCGGGCGGGTAGTCGACGCTCGCGGACCGCGCATCGGCTCGTGGATCGGGAAGCAGCACATAGGGAACGGCTGCGAGCGCCGTCCCCTTCAACAGCCAACGCCTGCTCAGACGCGGCAGCGCCGGGCTCGCCGCTTGTGCCGTCTCTCTTGGCTGTGCCGTACCGGCCGGGTCCATGTCCATCGGCGGGTGCCTTTCGGGATGTGGGGGTGAGGGGGTGTCAGGGAACGTGGGGCCTCAGGCGTCGTGACCACTTCGGGAGTCGTGGGAGTTGCCGGGGGCTGTTAGGGGGCCGGGGCTGCGGGGGTGTCAGGAGTCGTGAGCGCCGGGATCCGAAGGGCGGGGGAGGGTGCCCCGGCCCGCGGGGACGCCAACCGCTGGGCGCCCGCGGCGACGCCCACCGCGAGTCGCCTGCCGAGAGGCCTGTCGCGAGTCGCCTGCCGCGACGCCTACGGGGACGTGGTCGGCCTCAGCCGCGCAGCGCTCGGGCGGTCTCCCGCAGCCGCGCATGCACACCGCGGTACGTCTCTCGGGCCGGCAGCCACTCCTTGCGGAGCTTGGCCACGCACGTGTAGTTCGTGTCGCACACGTTGGCCAACGGTGACTCGACCGCCTGGGTTGCGAATTGGTACGCGTCCGGCGCACTGAACCCGTAGTCGCGCACCAGCCACTGCACCAGGTCGAGCTGCGATATCCGGAACGCGTCCTCCAGGGGGCGGGCCGAGCCGGTCGAGATGATGTGGGTGTCCGACTCCAGTCGGGGCCACGGCGTGGCGATGTCCTTGAGGAGGTCCACGACCACCACGGTGTTCATCGCGCACTCCACGGCCACGCCGCAGGTCTCGCCCTCGCCCTGCCGGGCGTGTCCGTCGCCGAGGCTGAGCAGGGCGCCCTCGACATTGACGCCCAGATAGCAGGTGACGCCGGCCCGCATCTCGGGCGTGTCCATGTTCCCGCCGTGGGCGTCCGGGACCAGGGCCGAGCGGACCTCCAGATTGGCGGGGGCCACGCCGACCGTCCCGTGCATGGGGTCCAGGGGCAGCTCCACCTCGATGTCGCTGTCCTGCGCTTGGAAAAGGGCGGTGCGGCGCGCACGGTCCAGCCGCCAGATCCAGACGCGCTCCGGCAGCGGCGGCTGCAGCGTGGCCGTGGTGTGCGTGGAGGTGAGTGCGCCGAAGAGCGGGACCGTCGTCGACGCTGCCCAGTCCCGGGCCGGTTCGATCGACACGAAGTGTACGGCCACGGTGTCGCCGGGCTCGGCGCCCTCGATATGGAACGGGCCGGTCTGCGGATTGAGGAACGGGAACTCGCAGACCTCGGAGACGAGGTCCTTCTCGGAGCGCACCCGCCCGGCGAAGCAGTCCTCCGTGAACAGGTCGAGAACCGTGCCGGGTGCGATCCGCGCCATGGGCGGTGCGCCGCCGAACGTCCAGGCGTATGCGTCCGGTTCCGGGCGCACGGTAAGGATCAGGGGGTCAGTCATCGTCGAGGTGGTCCCTTCTGACGGGGGGCGGTCGTGGGACGGGACCCGCGGCTGCGGCCGCTCCGGGCCGACGGGCTTGCGGAGGGGTGTCTCAGCCGCGCGGCGTCGGCGGGTCGGAGGGGAGGCCGTAGGCGGGGCGTGGGCAGGTCAGCGCGGCACCGTTCCGTCCTGTCGGTCGTCGGTCGGGTCGTATGCGTCGAGGTGCACCCGCGCGGTCTCGGCTATGCGCTCGGGGTGACGCCGTATCAGCAGAAGGAGCACTGCAACGCCTCCCGCCATCCAGACGCCGACGATCGGGCCGGCGTAGGACACCGGAGGCGTCAGCTCGGTGACGAAGTCGAACGCCGGAATCCCCGCGGCCGTCAGCAGGGCCGGGACGAAGGCCGCCGTGCCGAGTACCGGGAACAGCAGATGCCGTAGCGGCTTGAAGTCGGCCCGGCCCGCCCGCAGGAAATAGCCGGTACAGGCGAGGTTCACGACGATGTAGACACCGACGACGACTGTGACGACCACCGTGGCGAGCAGCAGGAACGCGGTCACCGGGTCGTAGCCGAAACCGAGCCCCAGCACCGCCCCGACGGCCACGAGGGCCTGCAGCGCGATACCGGCGACGGGGGAGCGGCGCCGGGGGTGGAGTGTGGCGAGCAGGCTGGGCAGGACCCGGATGCGGGCCAGGGCGAAGGCCGTACGGGTAGAGACGTTGGCGCACGCGTTGGCGTTGGCGATCGTGGAGTTGATCACCGCCAGGAAGACCGGCACCCAGAAGAGACCGAAGGAGGCTCGGGCGACACCGTCCCAGGAGGCCGCGCCCGAGGCGCCGAACTTCGCGAACCGGTCCGGACCGAAGGAGACGGTCATCGCATAGGTCGTGAGCACGTAGAACAGCCCGATGCCCAGAGCCGCTCCGAGGACCGCGCGGCGCATCGTCCGCCGGGGGTCGCGTGTCTCCTCGGCGAGCGGCGCCGCCGCCTCGAACCCCGCGAAGGCCAGCACCGTGTACACGGACCCGGCGAACACGCCGCTGATCCCGGCATACCCGTCGGCGGTGTGCGAAGTGCCGAACACCGACAGGGTGTTGGCGTCGCCGGCCTTACCGATGAGCAGCACTGCGAACACGAGGAAGACAACGATCTCGAAGACGCCGAGGACGGTGCCGAAGCGGGCCGAGGCGCGGACGCCCAGGCAGCCGGCGACGGCGATCACACCGGCGCCCGCCAGGGACCACGGCCACCACAGATCCGCCGGATACGAGGACCACTCCTCGTGCAGCGTGCCCGCCGCCGTGAAGCCCAGCTGCAGGAGCAGCAGCGGTGGAACCAGCATCTCCACGAAGACATAGCCCCAGCCGACGAGAAAGCCGATGGCAGGGTGCAGGCCGCGCGCCGCATACGTGGCCACCGAGCCCGCCGCGGGCAGTTCCCTGGCCAGCTCGGCCACGCAGGACGCGGTGAACAGACAGGCCACCAGGGCGATCAGCACCGCCAGCGGCAGGCTGCCACCGGCGAAGGCGGCACCGGCCGGAATCGACGCGGCCACCGCGGCGGCCGGGGCCATCGCCGTCACGCTCTGGAACAGCACCTCGCGCAACCCGACGGCGTCGCGCCGCAGCGCCCCGGTCGTCTCCTCGTCCATGTCCGTCCCCCGATGTCTGTCAGCCCGCTGCCACCCGACGCGTGTGAAATACCGTCAACCATTCGGCATCAGCTGATCTTGACGATTCGTCTGCTGGCGCCTCGCGTGAATCACGGTACGGCGCAGGTGGGTTGCGCAGAAGAGCCCGCACCGGTTCCGTGGAGAAGCACCCTCTTGTGGAAAACCCGGCCACCCGTTCGGGTGAACATCAGCCGTCACCGGGCCGGTTGTCCCCAGCCCGGCGCAGCGGCAGACCCTCCCGCCGGTCGTATTCGGCGCTCAGCGGCAGGCCCTGGCACAGGGGATCTCAGGGCCGTTCCGCCACCACGGCCGGATCGTCCAGCACACCCCGGACGACCGAGTGCGCCGCGCCCAGCAGGGGGCCCTCCGGGCCCAGCCGGGACACCGTCACCGGGCAGGGCGGGCCCGCCGTGCGGCTCGTCAGCTCCGTCTCCAGGGACGGCAGCAGCCAGGGGGAGAGGCCGGCCAGGGCGCCGCCGAGGACCACCGTCTCGGGGTCGAGGAGATTCACCGCCCCCGTCAGGGCGATGCCGAGCGCTGTTCCGGCGTCCCGCAGGGCCGCCCGTACGCTCTCGTCGCCCTGGTCGGCGCGCCCCGCGAGCAGGCCCACCGGGTCCTCGCGCGGCTCCAGCCCCGCCGCGCGCAGCACCGCCTCCTCGCCCGCGTACTGCTCCAGGCAGCCCCGGCCGCCGCACGGACAGAGCGGCCCGTCCGGCCGCACGGGTACGTGGCCCAGCTCGCCCGCGAAGCCGCGGGTGCCACGCAGCAGTCCGCCGCCCACGACGACCGCCGCGCCGATGCCGATCTCGGCCGACACATGCAGGAAGTCGCGCGGGGTGCCGTCACCGAGCCACAACTCCGCGAGCGCACCGTAGTTGGCCTCGTTGTCCACGGTCAGCGGCCAGTCACCCGGAAGCAGGGCGCCGAGGTCGGTGTCGTGCCAGTCGAGGTTCGGGGCGCGGACGACAGTACGGCCGTCCCGGGCAACGAGTCCGGGCACGGCGACCGCGAGCCCGGCGGGCCACAACGCCTCCCGCTCCGCCTCCGCCACGACGCGGCGCACCAGCTCGGTCAGCTCCTCGACCGCCGGTCCAGGCGCCCGGCCCCGGTTCGCCGTGTGCCGCACGGCCCGCGCGCGGACCTCGCCGCGCAGATCGACCGCGCACACCGCGAGGTGGTCGACGCCTATCTCGGCCCCGATCCCGGCCGGACCGCGGCCGCTCACCGCGAGCGCCGACCCGGGCCGGCCCACCCGGCCCGGCCGCTCCGGACCCAGTTCCTCCAGCAGCCCCCACCGGATCAGCTCGTCCACCAGCGTCGACACCGCCGCCCGGGTCAGCCCGATGCGCGAGGCGACCGCGGCCCGCGACAGTGAACCCTCGGCGCTGACGGCATGCAGCACGCGGGCCAGGTTGCGCCGGCGCATGCCCTGCTGGGTGTCCGGCAGGGCGCGGCCGGCGCCCGGCGGGCGGGCTTCGTGCAGCGGTGCGGTCATGCCTGAAGTCGATCCTCGGTGTCTTCCGGCCGGCGTCATGCGCGCGGCGTGGTGTCCGTCCTCCGCTCCAGCAGCGGGGCCGCGTCGGAGAGTACCCCGGTGATCCGCTCCAGGGTCTCCTGGTCCCGCTCCACGGCCTCCAGCACCGGGCCCGCGGCCGTGTGCCAGCGGCGGGCCACCGCGGCCGGGTCCTCGCCGGTCAGCAGACCGGCGGCCTGTGCCGCGGCGCCGAGGGCGACCAGTTCCCTGGCCTCCGGGACCTGCACCGGCCGCCCCGACAGCCGCCGTACCGTCTGCTGCCAGGCCGTCCCCCGCGCCCCGCCGCCGATCAGCATCAGCGGGGTGCTGCGGTCCGCGTCCTCGTCCAGGACGAGGTCGAGCGCGCCGAGCAGCGCGTGCACGGCACCGTCGTACGCGGCCTGCAGCAGTTGCCCGGGCGTCGTGTCGTGGCGCAGGCCGTGCAGCAGGCCCGAGGCGTTCGGCAGGTTCGGCGTGCGCTCGCCGTCCAGGTACGGCAGCAGGGTCACCGAGCCACCCGGCTCCACCGCCTCGCGGTCCAGGCCGAGCAGCGCCGCGACGCGGTCCACGGCGAGCGTGCAGTTCAGGGTGCAGGCCAGCGGCAGCCAGTCCCCGTGGGCGTCGGCGAACCCCGCCACCGTGCCGGTCGGATCGGCCGGGCGGTTCCTGGAGACGGCGTACACCGTGCCGGACGTGCCGAGGCTGAGCACCGGGGTGCCGGGCCGCAGGCCGAGGCCCAGGGCCGCCGCCGCGTTGTCGCCAGTGCCGGGCGCGACCAGCGTTCCCTTGGAGAACGGCAGGTCATGGCTGTCGCGCACGGTGCCGGCCACCTCTCCTGGCCGCACGACCCGGGGCAGTAGCGCCGGGTCGAGACCGACATGTGCGAGGGTCTCCGCGTCGTACGTCTCCGTCCTGGACGCCCACCAGCCGGTGCCGGACGCGTCGCCGCGGTCGGTCGTGCCCTGCCCGGTCAGGCGCTCGGTGAGGTAGTCGTGCGGGAGCCGTACCGCCTTCGTCGCGCGGACCGACTGTGGCTCGTGCTCGGCCAGCCACGCCCACTTCGTGACCGTGAACGACACGCCGGGCACACTGCCGGTGCGCTCCGCCCAGGCCTTCGGTCCGCCCAGTTCCTCCACCAGCCGGCGGGCCTGCGGTGCCGAGCGCACGTCGTTCCACAGCAGCGCCGGACGCACCGGCTCGCCCCGCCCGTCCAGCGTGACCAGGCCGTGCTGCTGGCCACCGATCGACACGGCCGCCGCCTCGTGCGCCGCGTCGCCGCACTGGCGCAAGGCTTCGCACAGCGCGTCCCACCACTGACGCGGATCGCTCTCGCGGCCCGCACCGGAGGACACGGAGTGCGGGGCCTGGCCGCTCGCCACCACCTCGCCGGTGGCCGCGTCGACGACCAGTGCCTTCGTGGACTGGGTGGATGTGTCCACGCCGACGACGAGCGGACCCTCGGCTGCTGACATCGAGCTCTCCCTTTTCCGCGACGTTCCGCGACTCTGCGGGGACAAAGACATCTTGTCTCTTCCCAGAGGTGCGAGCGCATACTAATTTGTAAACGGCCATGACGAAATAGTCGTACGCAGCGAGGAGCCGTGGCATGAGCTACCAGCCCACCCCCGAGGACAGGTTCACCTTCGGCCTGTGGACCGTCGGCTGGCAGGGAAGGGACCCGTTCGGCGACGCCACCCGCCGCGCCCTCGACCCGGTCGAGACGGTGCAGCGCCTGGCCGGGCTCGGCGCGTACGGGGTGACCTTCCATGACGACGACCTGATCCCCTTCGGATCCTCGGACACCGAGCGCGAGTCGCACATCAAGCGGTTCCGTCAGGTCCTGGACGCGACCGGCATGACCGTCCCGATGGCCACCACGAACCTCTTCACACACCCCGTCTTCAAGGACGGCGCGTTCACCGCCAACGACCGCGACGTGCGCCGCTATGCGCTGCGCAAGACGATCCGCAACATCGACCTGGCGGTCGAGCTGGGCGCGAAGACGTACGTCGCCTGGGGCGGCCGCGAGGGCGCCGAGTCCGGCGCCGCCAAGGACGTACGCGCCGCCCTCGACCGCATGAAGGAGGCCTTCGACCTCCTCGGCGAGTACGTCACCTGCCAGGGCTACGACCTCCGCTTCGCCATCGAGCCCAAGCCGAACGAGCCGCGCGGCGACATCCTGCTGCCCACTGTCGGCCACGCGCTGGCCTTCATCGAGCGCCTGGAACGCCCCGAGCTGTACGGCGTCAATCCGGAGGTGGGGCACGAGCAGATGGCGGGTCTGAACTTCCCGCACGGCATCGCGCAGGCTCTGTGGGCGGGCAAGCTGTTCCACATCGACCTCAATGGCCAGTCCGGCATCAAGTACGACCAGGACCTGCGCTTCGGCGCCGGCGACCTGAGGGCGGCTTTCTGGCTGGTCGACCTGCTGGAGAGCGCCGGTTACGACGGGCCGCGCCACTTCGACTTCAAGCCGCCGCGAACCGAGGACCTCGACGGCGTGTGGGCGTCGGCGGCCGGCTGCATGCGTAACTACCTCATCCTGAAGGAGCGTTCGGCCGCCTTCCGTGCCGATCCGGAGGTCCAGAAGGCGCTGCGCGCCTCACGGCTCGACCAGCTGGCCCAGCCGACCGCGGCCGACGGCCTGCAGGCCCTGCTCGCCGACCGCGCCGCCTTCGAGGACTTCGACGTGGCGGCTGCGGCCGCGCGGGGCATGGCGTTCGAGCGTCTCGACCAGCTCGCGATGGACCACCTGCTGGGGGCGAGGGGCTGAAGGCGGGGGCCGGGAGGGCTGCCGCACGCGCCGCCCTCCTGGCCCTCCCTAAGTGTCAGAAGTCTTTGTGTCTCCCGGATCGGCGGTGAGCCGTGCCGTGGCCAGCGCCGTCGCCGGATCACGGTCCGGTCCGCCTGCGGGGACCCAGGACCCGGCCTCGTCGCGATACGGCCACCAGCGGCCGTCCTGACCGAGGCGCAGCTGGACCCCTTCGCCCGGGACGATCCATCGGTTGCCGCTTCTGTGGAACGGCGGCCGCTCGTCCGCCTCCCAGGCCGCTTCGAGTGCAGCACGCGTGCGTGCGAGCGCCAGGCCCTCCACCTGCCACTCCTCGTCGAGCACGGCCAGCGCTGCCGCACCCCCGGCGCGCCAGGCGCGGACAGCCGTCGCCAACCCGGCGCGGCCGCGGCCCGACTCCTGGGCGAGCCGCTCGGCTGCGGCCTCGGAGGGTGCCCCGCACGCGAGTCGTACGGCGTCCTGGGCGGCCGTGACAGCGGCGCCGTCCCAGGGGTCTGAGCGGAGGGCCGCCGGATCCCGGCGGAGGGTCTCCGCAAGGAGCCGGTACGCCTCCACGGCGGTTCGGCCCGCCAGGTGCTCCAGTGCCGAGGGATCGATCCCGGGCGCCGGTGCCGTCCCGGTGGTGAGGGGCGGCGGCGCGCCCGGTGCCTGCGGGAGTCCGGGCAGCTCGGGCAGCGGAGGCAGGATGTCCCCGGCTGCCCACGCCTTCGCCGCGTCGACGCCCGCGGTTTCGGACGTGCAGGGCGTCGTGCGGGGCGCAGTGCTGCGCAGATGCAGTTCCGCCAGGAACGCGTCCTTCTCGCGCCCGCGCAGCAGCAGAAGCAGAAACGGATCCTCATCCAGGAGTCGCGCCACCTGGTGACACAGTGCGGCGGTGTGCCCGCAGTGGTCCCATGTCCCGCAGTCGCACTCGGGCTCCAGATCGCCCAGGCCTGGCAGCAGCTCGACACCGCCGACCGCGGCGTCCTCGATCAGATGCGGCGGCAGCTCTCCGTCGAGAAGCGCGGCAAGGTGCCCGGCCTGCTCCACGGTGACGTCCAGCAACCGTCCCCACTCCTCCTCGGACAGCTGCGGCACGAGGACGTCGGCCCGGTGGGCCGCGCCGCCGGGTTCGCGTACGACGGCGGTGACCCGGCCCGGCCGCGCGGTCACCGCGCCCACGCCTCCCGCGCGGGCGAGCCGGCGGCCCGCCTTGACCGCGGCACCGTCCAACGCGGCGTCCTCCAGGGCCCGCAGCCATGCGCGGCCCCACCAGCTCTGCGCGAACCCACGCCCGCGCGCGGGCGGTGGCACGGCGAACGTGCGCTCCGCCGCGCGGCCGTGCTCGTCGTCGTAGCTGCTCATCGTGCCTCCCCGCGCAGTTCCACCAGCGCGGCCAGTTCCGCGTCCGTCAGCTCCGTCACAGCGGCCTCGCCGGTGCCGAGCACCGCGTCCGCCAACTCCCGCTTGCGGCTGAGCAGGTCCGCGATCCGGTCCTCCAAGGTTCCCTCGGCGATCAGCCGGTGCACCTGCACCGGACGCGTCTGCCCGATGCGGTACGCGCGGTCGGTGGCCTGGGCCTCGACCGCCGGATTCCACCAGCGGTCGTAGTGCACGACATGCTCGGCCCGGGTGAGGTTCAGGCCCGTCCCGGCGGCCCTCAAGGACAGCAGAAACACCGGTACTTCGCCGTCCTGGAAGCGCCGAACCAGCTCCTCGCGCGCGGTGACCGGGGTCCCGCCGTGCAGCAGCAGCGAAGGCACCCCACGGGCTGCCAGATGCCGTTCGAGCAAGCGGGCCATGCGCACGTACTGGGTGAAGACGAGCACGCCCGAACCCTCGGCGAGGATCGTGCCGAGGAGTTCGTCGAGCAGCTCCAGCTTCCCCGAGCGCCCGGCGAGCCGCGGCTCGTCCTCCTTGAGGAACTGCGCCGGGTGATTGCAGATCTGCTTCAGCCCGGTCAGCAACTGCACGATCAGTCCCCGGCGGGCCATGGCGTCGGCTGCCGCGATCCGGTCCAGCGTCTCGCGCACCAGCGCCTCGTACAGTCCCGCCTGTTCGGATGTAAGGGTCACCGGGTGATCGCTCTCGGTCTTCGGCGGCAGCTCGGGGGCGATGCCGGGGTCCGACTTGCGCCGCCGCAGCAGGAACGGCCGCACGAGCCTCGCGAGCCGCTGTGCCGCGACGGGGTCGAGACCGCCCTCGGCGGGTTGCGCGTAGCGCGCGCGGAAGGTGCCGAGGCTGCCCAGCAGGCCGGGAGTCGTCCAGTCGAGGATGGCCCACAGTTCGGTGAGGTTGTTCTCCACTGGGGTGCCGGTGAGCGCCACGCGCGCGCGTGCCCCGATGGAACGCAGCGCCCGCGCGGTCGACGAGTAGGGATTCTTGACGTGCTGCGCCTCGTCGGCCACGACCATGCCCCAGGGCTGGGTGGCGAGCCGCTCGGCATCCAGGCGCATCGTGCCGTACGTCGTCAGGACGAACTCCCCTTCCCTGATGGACCCGAGAGCGCGCCCGGGCCCGTGGAACCTGCGCACCGGCACATCCGGAGCGAACCGCCCGATCTCTCGCTGCCAGTTGCCGAGCAGGGAGGCCGGGCAGACGACGAGCGTGGGACCGGCGGACGAGGTGTCCCTCTGCCGGTGCAGATGCAGTGCGATCAGCGTGACCGTCTTGCCGAGGCCCATGTCGTCAGCCAGACAGCCGCCCAGGCCGAGGGAGGTCATGCGGGCCAGCCAGTCGAGGCCCTGGAGCTGGTACGCGCGCAGGGTGGCGGCCAGGCCGGGCGGCTGCCCGACCGTGTCTGCCGTCCCGGTGTCCGTGAGGCGCTCCCGGAGCCGCTCCAGCCACCCCGACGACCGTACGTCGACCTGGTGCCCGTCGATCTGCGCCGAGCCCGTCAGAGCGGCGGCCAGCGCCTCGATGGGGGCGAGGGTGTGGTCCTGACGAGTCCGGGCACGGTGTGCCTGCCGGGGGTCGACGAGGACCCATCTGTCGCGCAGCCGCACCAGGGGACGCTTGGCCTCGGCGAGCCGGTCCAGCTCCTCCCGGGACAACTCCCGCCCGCCCAGCGCGAACCACCGATTGAAGCCGACCGTGGCGTCCGGCGAGAGCAGCGACGCGGGCGCCGTGGCATCCCGCGGGGCGGCCGTGCCGTCGTCCGGCGGGCCGACGGTCGCGTGGGCCGTGAGGTCGCGCGACAGCTCCTTCGGCCAGTGCACGTCGACTCCCGCCTTGCTCAGAGCCCGCGTGCCCGTGCCCAGAAGTTCGGCGATCTCGTCGTCGGCGAGGTCCACGGAGTCGGGTACGGCGGCGGAGAGCAGCGGTGTCAACGGCGGCCAGGCGTGGGCGGCGCGGCGCAGCGCCAGCAACGCGTCGGCACGCGCGCGTGGACCGGCCGTTTCGTGTATGGCTCCCTCACCGGTCCACAGGGCGGCGGCGTCGAGGACGTCCGCCGCTCCGCTCACGCCCTGCACCTGCAGTACCGCCCGGAACCGGACCGGAGCGTCGTCCCCCTGTGCGACGTCGTCGAGCCCGGAGACCTCCACACGCAGCGACAGCCGCACACCGGCGTCATGGCCGGCGGCGATCTCGTCGGCCCACGCCCGCAGGGCGGGCAAGTGCTGCGGTTCGTGTACCGCGTACGCGGGGCCATCGGTCACCGACGGGGCCGCGGGGGAGCGTGGGAGTACGTCGGCGACCGCGTCCAGGAAAGCGCGCAGCAGCCGTTCCGGGTCCGGCAGCCGGGGTGGCCCTTCGGCCGCGAGCGGTACCGCGTGGGCCTCCGGCGGCATGGCGGCGGCGAGTTCGCGGATCAGCTCCGAGTCCCGCGCGGACAGCGGGGCCACCCGCCAGACGTCGTGATCGCTGGGGGAGAGCCCCGGCAGCAGCAGGCCACGCGCCAGGAAGTGCAGGGCCAGTTGGCAGGCGGCACGCCAGAAGACGGACGAGCGGTGCCCTTGCGGCAGTGCACGCGCGCGTGCGAGCAAGGGCAGGGCGCGGTTCAGGGGTATGAGGAGCGCGGGCGTACGGACCGGCTCGACGCCGCCGTCCGCCGTGGGCATCACGATGTCCCATTCCGCCGGCGATCCGTCGGCGACGACGGGAGGGACCTTGCCGTCCAGCCGCCAGAACGCGATCCGGCCCGTGCGAGCGGGGTCGGACGGCATGAACGTCGTGCAGCATCGGGCCAGTTCGGAAAGTTCGGAAAGTTCGGAAGGTAGTGCCGTCGGGATGGTCTGCACAGCTCTGCCCGCACTCCTCAAATTTGACTACTGAGCCGGAGTCGCCGACGGTACAGCATGGCGAGGGCGACCCGGGCATACTGACGTCGTGATCCAGGCCACTTCACAATCTGTTCGATGCTGGAGGATCTCACCGGCCAGGAACCCACTAGGGGTGGGTCTCGGGGACGTCTCAGGGTCGGGTTCCGGAACTGCGCGGACCTGGGAGCCGTTTTCACAGCAGAGAGCGGCAGTGGCCGTGAAGGAGGCGACGCTCATGTCGAACAACGCGAAGATCGCCGTCGGGGGTGTGGCGGTCGGGTTGATTCTGTTGATCTGGCTGCCTTGGTGGGTGGCGTTCCTGATCGTGGTCGGAGTTCCGGTCGCCGCGTATCTGGCGCTGGACCCCTCACAGCGGCGCAGGCTCCGCAGGGTCACCCGCAAGGAACTCGGCCGCTGAGGGCAGGGCGGACGCCCGTAGAGGCCCGCACAGTCGGCCGCGGGGCCGGACCGGTCTCAGGGGCTGGTCCGACCCTCGCGGGACAGCGCGCGGCCTCGGGGTGCGCTTGGCCCCTGAGCCTGGGCCATGGCTTTGAAGGGAACGCGCCAAGCGTGGGACGCCTGGCCCTGGAGGGCCCCTCGGCGCGCACACCGCGCCTTTGGGGCGCACGTACCGCACCCCGTAGAGGCGTGCGGGCTCAGATGGGGCGTACGGCCATCTTGTCGAGTGCCTCCAGCAGGCCCGGCAGCTCGGGGCCCCGGCCCACCGGGAGGACCTCGCCCGGCTCGTCGTCGAGCAGGACGAAGGCTATGTCGTCGGTGCGAGCCACCATCGACCAGCCGGGGCCGTCTGCGCGCAGCGTACGGGCGTCCCCGGGGGCGAACGACGAGCGCACCCGGCCGAGCGGCGGCGGCGAGTCGACGTAGGCGCGCGCCTCCGCGAGCACCCGCCTGACTCCCCGATGGCCGCTCTGGGGCATGCCCTGCCGGTCCTCCGGCGAGGGCTCCGCGGCCCGCTCGTGCCCGTCCGGGTGGTCCTGCCCTCCGGGCTTCTCCGGCCCGGCAGGTGTCTCCTGCCCGCCCGGTGCCCGCTGTCCGCCCGGCGTGTCCTGTCCGCCCGGCACGGAGAATTTCTCGTCGTCGATCTGCCCGCGCCACGCTGCCCACTGCAGCGCGATCTCGTCGGCGCCCAGGCGGCGCTGGGCCGGCCCCCAGGTGCTGGTGTCCGGCGGGCTCAACGCAGGCCGGTCCGCCGCGTCCGGAGCGGGATCGTGCGGGGCTGGGACGCCGGGAGCCGCGACGGCGACCGCCAGCGGCCAGCCCGGCAGGGCGGCCACGACCGCGCGCTCGTCCGGCGACAGCTCGTACTCCATGCCGCAGTCCCAGGACGCGATCGCCACGGCGACCAGCGAGACGTCGTCGATGACGACCGTCCAGCGCGCACCGTCGCCGTCCTGTCCCAGCACCAGGCCGTACCCGTCGTCGACGGGTACGAGTCCCAGCGCCGCGCATGCCTCCGGATAGTCGTCGCCCAGAACGCTCGGAAACTGTGCCGGCGTCAGCAGCACCGCCGTCAGTACGTACAGCGCATCGTCCGCGGCGGCGACGGCCTCTTCGTCGGTCCTGGCCATCCCAGCCTCCCAGTGGTTCGTCCAACGGCGCGCACCCTAGTGCGAGCGGAAGCCGCTTGTCACGACTCCTCACACCACGCGGACCTGCAGGTTTCCGCCTGGACGGGGGCGAAACGACCATAGTTGGCGGGGGTCTTCCTCACTCCGTGGGCAGCCCGAGGAGATCGTGGGCCACTGCCGCGGGCGACTCGGAGCGCTCGCGGGCCAACGCGACGAGGGCACGGCAGGCGAGTTCGCTCACCCCGAACGACAGCGCCTCCGGGGACACCCAGGCCGCGGCCTCCTCGACCCGCTCCTGATCGTCCTCCGCGCGGGCCACGATGTAGGCGGCAGCCGCTTCGAACAAGTTGTGTGCGCGCCTCTCCCGCGCCACCGCCGGCTGCGTGGGCGTGACGGTGCGGAGCCTGGCGGCGTACTTGCGTATCTGGCCGAACACACGGACCACCCTCCCCCTGAACGGGGCCAAGTCCATCGCTCATCTGCTGTCATTCAACGTAGAGTTGGAATTTCTGCGGCATAAGGGGGAGGACGCGGTGAAGCGCTTCGAGCGGCTCGGGCAGATCCGCCGGCTGGACCCGGTGGCGGACGCGCTGGAGATCTACCGGCTCAGTGCAGCCTTCGAGTTTCCATGGGACTACACCCGCGCACTCGAGCTGGCCTTGTACCGCACCTACGCCGTGCCCAGCATCGGGCGACTGCTCGCGCGGACGGCAGAGCTGACCGAACGCACACAGAAGCGGTACGACGACACGGCGCTGCTGCTCGACACCGTCGTCGAGTACGGCTTCGCCGCAGAGGAGGGCCGTACCGCGATCCGCCGCATCAACCAGATGCACCGCAGCTACGACATCAGCGACGATGACATGCGGTATGTGCTGAGCACCTTCGTCGTGGTGCCCCGGCGCTGGATCGACGCCTACGGCTGGCGGCGGCTGTCCCGGCACGAGGTCGTCGCCGCGACCGAGTACTACCGCACCCTCGGCCGCCACATGGGCATCCCCGGCATCCCCGAGACGTACGACGAGTTCGAGACACTCCTCGACGCCTACGAGCGGGAACACTTCCGCTGGGACGAGCAGTCCCGGTCGGTCTCCGACGCCACCCTCGACCTGATGGTGTCCTGGTATCCGCGCCCTCTGGCGCCGCTGCTGCGCACCGCGACGCTCGCCCTGTTCGACGAACACCTGCTGCGCGCGTTCCGATACACCCAGCCCGGCGCGGCCACCACGGAGTTCGTGCGCCGCGCCGTACGCGCGCGTGGCCGGCTCGTCCGGCTGCTGCCGCCGCGCCGCTCCCCGCACTTCGCACGCCAGAACTGGGAGATCAAGGGCTACCCGGACGGCTACCGGGTGGCCGACCTCGGTACCCGCCCGGTTCCCGGGCTGCGCGGCTGCCCGGTGCGACACGGGGACACCTCAGCGGCCGACACGGTCGAGTGACGCCAGGGTGTCGCGCAGCCAGGCCAGTTCGGCCCGGCTCGTGGCACGCGCGATGAGGAGCACACCGCGCCGGAACGGGTCGCCCAACTCCTCCGCACGCAGTGGCCGGTCGCCGTCGTAGAAGAAGCTCGCCGGCTCCTCCAGGAAGGCCAGCCGGCGTCGCAGTACGGCCGCCTGGGCGGCGGGGTCGTCCAGGTGCCTTAGGAACGCGAGCAGCGTGAACCAGTGGTTCTCGTCGGTGATCTCGCGCTGCGCGGGTTCGGCGAGCCGGCGCTTCAGCTCGGCGCAGCCCTCCTCTGTCAGCCTCAGCACGTGGCGCGGGGCCGCCACCGCGCCGGGCTCGGTGGCCCGGACGAGCAGCCCCGCCTTCTCCAGCCGCTTGATCGCCGGATACAGCGTGCTTTCGGCGACGGGCCGCACATGCCCGGTGAGCGCCGCGATGTGCCGGCGCAGGACGTATCCGTGCAGCGGGGCGTCGTGGAGGAAACCGAGGATGGCGAGTTCGAGCACGGCCGCATTCTTGCGCAGGGCGCTGTACCTCGCTATCCCGATACACCCTCCTCGTCATACCTCGTCTCCGATGTATAGTCCAGCGGCGTCGGAGGACACCAGGGAGGGGCGCTGTGAAGCAGGCCGTGTTCGACAACGAAGGAAGCCGGATCCGCTGGACCGAGGTGCCGGGCGCGGAGCCCGCGCGGGTGTACCTGCACGGACTCGGCTCGATCTCCGCCGTCTACCACGCGCACATCGCGGCACGGCCCGAACTCGCGGGCCGACGCAGCCTCTTCGTGGACCTGCCAGGACACGGCATCAGCGACCGGCCCGGCACGTTCGGATACACGCTGGAGGAGCACGCCGACGCCGTGGCGGCCGCGCTGGACGAATCCGGAGTCCGCGGCGCCGAGTTGATCGCGCACAGCATGGGCGGCGCCGTAGCCATCGTGCTCGCCCACCGCAGGCCCGACCTCGCCTCCCGGCTGGTCCTCACGGAGGCCAACCTCGACGCCTTCCCGCCGCTCACGGCCGGCAGCAGCGGAATCGCCGCATATGAAGAAGACGATTTCGTGGAAACGCAGCACACGCGCGTGCTCGAAGTCGTCGGCCCGCTGTGGGCGGCCACCATGCGCCTGGCCGACCCCCGCGCCCTGCACCGCAGCGCTGTCGGGCTGCGCCGGGGCTCTGCTCCCGTGATGCGCACGATCCTCGAAAGGTTGCCTGTCGAGCGCGTCTATCTGCAGGGCGAACTCAGCGGTGCCCTGGAGGGCCGGGAGAGGCTGGAAGCCGCCGGGGTGCGCGTCGTGACGGTGCCCGATGCCGGACACAACGTCATGTTCGACAACCCCGACGCCTTCGTGGCGGCCGTGGCCGGAACGGACTGACCCGCCCGGCCTTCAGCGTCACGACGTTCAGTTCGCGCACACGGCGAGCGCGAGAAAGCGGCAGTCCTCGTCGGCGTACGACGTCATGCTCCACCCCGAACGGGCCAGCATCGGGGCGAGGTTGGCCTCGTCGCGCAGATCGTCGGGTGTGATCTGCCGGCCCTGACGCGCCGCCAGGGCCGCACGCCCGATGGGATGGAACAGCGCCAGCGTGCCACCGGGACGCACCACACGGGCCAGCTCCCGCAGGTTCGCCTCCGGACGCGGCAGATGGGCGATCAGGCCGGCCGCGAACACGGCGTCCAGGGACTTGGACACCAGCGGCAGCGCGGCGACGTCCGCGCGCAGCAGTCGGCCGTCCCGGCCCCGGCCCGCCCGCACGGCGGCCTCGAGCATCGCCGGGGTCAGATCGGCGCCCAGCACCACCCCGGACGGGCCCACGGCGGCCCGCAGCGGCGGCAGGGCGCGCCCCGTACCGCACCCTGCGTCCAGCACCCGGTCGCCCGGCCGCAGTTCGAGATCGGCGACGGCTGCCGCATAGGCGGGACCATCGTCCGGGAACCGGCTGTCCCAGTCGGCCGCGCGGGCGGTGAAGAACTCCTGCACATGTGTGTGGTCATCGCTCATGCTCGGCATGATTCCTCACCGTCGCGGGGGATATGTAGGCGCACACGTTCGAGCCGGACCCGATCGTTCCGTCGCATCCGCCTGTCATATTCCAACAGCTTTCGAAATGCGCCCCCTTCGTGCGCCCGTGCCCCCCTAGCGTCCTTTGGCCATGGGACACCTGGACCACGCCGCCTTCGGCTGGCTGACCCCCGTACTCTCGTACGTCATGGCCTGTATAGGCGCCGCGCTCGGACTGCGCTGCACCGTCCGCGCGCTCGCCACCACCGGCCGCTCGCGCCGCAACTGGCTCGTCACCGCGGCCTCCGCGATCGGGACGGGCATCTGGACCATGCACTTCGTGGCCATGCTCGGCTTCCGCGTCAGCGGCACCGACATCCGCTACAACGTGCCGCTGACCATCCTCAGTCTCCTCGTCGCCATGGTCGTCGTCTGTGGCGGCGTCTTCGCGGTCGGCTACAGCCGGGACCGCAACCGGGCGCTCCTCCTCGGCGGCCTCACCACGGGCCTGGGCGTCGCCAGCATGCACTACCTGGGCATGGCGGCGGTCCGGCTGCACGGCGACATCCGGTACGACCCCGTCCTCGTCGGAGCGTCCGTGCTGATCGCCGTCGTCGCGGCGACCGCGGCCCTTTGGGCGGGCCTCAACATCAGGTCGCCCCGCGCGGTCACCGTCGCCTCCCTCGTCATGGGAGCGGCCGTCAGCAGCATGCACTACACCGGGATGTTCGCGGTGAGCGTGCGTGTGGACCCCTCCGGCCACACCCTTCCCGGGGCCACGGCGATGCAGTTCATCTTCCCCCTCGCCGTCGGCCTCGGGTCCTATCTCTTCATCACCTCGGCCTTCGTCGCCCTCTCACCCACAGCCGACGAGCGAGAGGCCTCCGCCTACGCCCAGCGGCCCGTCGAGAGCATCGCCCGCTAGCGGAGCCCGGCCCGAGCGCCCCGACCCACGTCCCGAGCGAGGAGGCCATGCGCCCACCCCGTACCACCCCGAAAGCCGGCACCCCGGCGCGCCCGCCGCGCGGCCGCCGCGCACACGCCGGACCGCCCGCCGCCGAGAGCACCGACCGCCCGCTCGGCACACCACCGGCCAAGGCACGCACGCGTGCGGACCGCCGGCACCTGCGCCCCCGCACGGTCCGCGCCAAGGTGGTCAGCCTGCTGATGGTGCCGGTCGTCTCGCTGCTCGCCCTGTGGGCGTACGCCACCGTCACCACCGCCCAGGACGTCGCCCGGCTGCGGCAGTCCCAGCGGATCGACGCCGAACTGCGCACCCCGGTGGCCACGGCTGTCGCCGCCCTCCAGGCCGAGCGCACCGCGGCCGTGCGCTACGCGACCGCGCCGGGTGCGG
>NZ_CM002285.1:8351730-8390856 GCF_000497445.1 Streptomyces roseochromogenus subsp. oscitans DS 12.976
CGTCCAGGGCCTGGCCGACCGCACCGACCGGGCCGTGGCCAAGCTGCGGCTCGGCCGCGACAACACCGTCGCCGACACCGAGGAACTACCCGCCGGTGTCTCCGGACGCCTCGACGCCTTCGTCACCGGCGCCGAGCACCTGCGCGCACTGCGGACGGCCGTACTCGACCACAAGGCCGGCTGGAACACGGTGTACGCGCAGTACACGAAAACCATCGGCGCGGCCTTCGCCGTGGACGGCGCCCTCACCGGCATCCAGCAGGCCGACGTCGGCTCCGACGCGCGCGTGCTGCTCGAATTCAGCCGGGCCGCCGAGGCACTGGCCCAGGAGGACACCGTCCTCGGCGGCGCGCGGGCCGCCGGACAGCTGCAGGGCGAGCGGCTAAGGCTGTTCGGAGCCGCCGTCGCCGCACGCCGTACCCTCACCGAGGGCGCCGTCGCCGATCTGCCCACAGCCCAGCGCGCCTCCTGGCAGAACCTGACCGAAAGCGATTCCTACACCGCCCTTGGTGCCGCCGAGGAGAAGATCCTCGCCGCCCGGTCGGGTACCAAGCCGGCCGACGCGGCACCGCAGGCCGCCTGGGATGCCGCCCACGCGCGCGTGCAGGACGGCATGCGGGACATCGCGACGGACACGGGCCGCGCCGTCGCCGGCCGCGCCGACCCGGTCACCCGCGGCCTGCTCAGCCCCGCGGGTGCCGCGGTCCTCCTCGGCCTGGCCGCGGTCGCCGCGTCGCTCGTCATCTCCGTCCGCATCGGACGCGCACTCGTGGTCGAACTCGTGACCCTGCGCAACGACGCCCTGGAGATCGCCCGCCGCAAACTCCCCGAAGCGATGCGCAGACTGCGCGCGGGCGAGGAGATCGACATCCAGGCGGAGGCGGCCGCCGAACCACCCGCCGAAGACGAGACGGGTCAGGTCGCGGAAGCCCTGACCACGGTCCACCGCGCCGCTCTGCGCGCCGCCGTGGAGCGCGCCGAACTCGCCAGCGGTATCTCCGGCGTCTTCGTCAACCTGGCCCGCCGCAGCCAGGTACTGGTCCACCGTCAGCTCAGCCTCCTGGACAGCATGGAGCGCCGCTCGGACGACCCCGACGAGCTGAGCGACCTCTTCCGCCTGGACCACCTCACCACACGCATGCGGCGGCACGCCGAGAGCCTGATCATCCTCTCCGGTGCCGCACCCGGCCGGGCCTGGCGCGTGCCGGTCTCCCTGACGAACGTCGTACGGGCCGCCGTGTCCGAAGTCGAGGACTACGCGCGCGTGGAGGTACGCCAGCTCCCCGAAGCCCACGTCATCGGCGCAGCCGTAGCCGACCTCACCCACCTGCTCGCCGAACTCCTCGAGAACGCCGCCCAGTTCTCGCCGCCCCACACGCGCGTGCGTGTCACCGGCGAACCCGTGGGCAACGGCTACGCCCTGGAGATCGAGGACCGGGGACTCGGCATGGGCGCCGAGCCCCTCGCGGAGGCCAATCGCCGCATCGAACAGTCCGAGGCCCTGGACCTGTTCGACAGCGACCGGCTCGGACTCTTCGTGGTCAGCCGGCTCGCCTCCCGGCACGACGTCAAGGTGCATCTGCGTACCTCCCCCTATGGAGGCACCACCGCCGTCGTCCTGCTGCCCACCGACCTGCTGCACAGCGGCGCGCCGGAACGCGCCTCCCACCAAGGCGAGCAAGCCCGTCACAAGCCGGAACGCGAGTACGCGCGTGTGCCCGACACGAGCCCGCGCCAAGAAGCCGTCGCCGCCCGCTCGGACCGGCCCGCCCTCGCGGCCACCGCTCCCGGCCCGCACAGCGCCGCCGAGGAGTCGGCCCGGCCCGCAACCGTCGACGAAACCCCGCCCCCCGGAGTCACCGCACTGAGACTGCACCGACCGCCCCAGGACTCCGAGCCCACCGACGACCTCCCGCGCCGCGTGCGCCAGGCGAGCCTCGCTCCTCAGCTCCGGCAACAGCGCCCCGAAGCGCCGGCGCCGGACCTCGCAGGGCACGGGGACGAACGGCGCACCCCTGAACTCGTACGGGACCGCATGACGGCCTACCGCGACGGATGGGCGCGCGGAGGCGGCAGACAACCCGGCCGCGGCAGCGCCCCGCAACCCGAAACGGGCAGAGACAGCAGCGAAGGAGACCCGGCATGATCCAGGACCCGCACACGAGGACCGCCCAGCGCTCCGGCGAACTGGACTGGCTGCTCGACGACCTGGTGATGCGCGTGCACGAGGTGCGGCACGCCGTCGTGCTCTCCAACGACGGACTGGCCGTCGGCGCCTCCACCGGCCTCACCCGGGAGGACGCCGAACACCTCGCCGCTGTCGCCTCCGGCTTCAACAGCCTCGCCAAGGGCGCGGGACGGCACTTCGGAGCGGGCGGTGTGCGGCAGACCATGGTCGAGATGGACGACGCGTTCCTCTTCGTGGCCGCCGCCGGCGACGGCTCCTGCCTCGCCGTCCTCACCGCCGTCACCGCCGACATCGGACTCGTCGCCTACGAGATGGCACGCCTGGTCAAGCGGGTCGGCGAGCACCTCTGCACAGCGCCGCGTGCCACCGCGCAGCCGCCCGCGGCCGGATGAGCCCGAAATGGCCGCACCGATGACCGAGCACCGGACCGACGGCCCGTGGGAGCCGGGCAGCCAGTGGTACGACGGCGAGGCCGGACCGCTGGTCCGCCCCTACGCGATGACGGGCGGGCGCACCCAGCCGGGACCCACCGGGGTGCGCTTCGACCTGATCGCCCTCGTCACCCTCGACCCCACGGCACCGGCGCTCGACGACGGCACCGCGCTCGGCCCCGAACACCGGACCCTGATCGAGCTGTGCCGTACCGAGACACAGTCCGTCGCCGAACTCGCGGCGGACGCGGACCTCCCCGTCGGCGTGGTCAGGGTGTTGCTCGGCGACCTCCTGGAGCTGGGCTGCGTGGTCATCGGCCGTCCGGTGCCCCCGGCACAGTTGCCCGACGAACGGATTCTGCGTGAGGTCATCGAGGGATTGCGAGCGCTGTAGATGAACGTTCAGAACCCGCCGCGCACCGCGCTGCGTGCAGATCCCTCCACCGATCCGCACGCATTGCATCCTGGTCTGTGCGCGTCGTCTGCCGATCCGCGCGCGTGGGATCCCGACCCGTGCGCGTTGCGCCTCAGACCGGGCGCGAGTCGGTCACATCAGGTGCGTTTCGGTCCAACCGCCCCCGGATGCGGCCTCGTTGTCATGATGCTGCCTTCATCCCCGCACCAGGCGGACGCCGATCGCAGCCGGCCCTCCCGAGAGAAGTGATCATGGTCACCGAGCACTCCGACGCCGTCGGCGACACCACCGCCCTGGCACTGAAGATACTGGTCGCCGGCGGGTTCGGCGTCGGCAAGACAACCCTGGTCGGGGCCGTCAGCGAGATCCGGCCGCTGCGTACCGAGGAACTCCTCAGCGAAGCAGGACAGCTGGTGGACGACACCGACGGCGTGGACCAGAAGGTCACCACCACCGTCGCCATGGACTTCGGGCGCATCACCATCCGCTCCGGCCTGTCCCTGTACCTCTTCGGCACTCCGGGGCAGGACCGCTTCTGGTTCCTGTGGGACGAGCTGTCCCAAGGCGCCCTCGGCGCCGTCGTCCTCGCCGACACCCGGCGCCTGGAGGACTGCTTCCCCGCGGTCGATTACTTCGAGCACCGGCGCATCCCGTTCGTGGTGGCCGTCAACTGCTTCGCGGGAGCCCGCACCCACGGCGCCCACGACGTCTCCCGTGCCCTCGACCTCGACCAGGGCACACCCGTTGTACTGTGCGACGCGCGGGACCGGGACTCCGGCAAGGAAGTCCTGATCCGGCTCGTCGAGTACGCCGGGCGGATACACACTGCCAGGCTCCTGGACTCGGTCGGCTGAGCCTGCCGCTCAGGCCGCCAGATCCTTCACGGCCACCACCTGGTCGACCGTGACGCGGACCAGCAGCTCGCCCGGGACGCCGTTGCGGGCGCCGTACTCCTCGGCGCGGTCCTCGCCCATGTACCGCGCGGCGATCCGGGTGGCCCAGTGGCGTACCTCGTCCAGGTCCTCCGACAGCCGTGCGCGACCGTTCAGCACCACGAAGTGGAACGGCGGCCGATCGTCGTCCACACACAGGGCGATCCGTCCGTCACGGGCGAGATTGCGCCCCTTTACGGTGTCCTTACCGGTGTTGAAGACCAGTTCGTCCCCGTCCAGCAGAAACCAGATCGGCGCCACGTGAGGGCTCCCATCGGCGCGAACGGTGGACAACTTGCCGGTTCGGGTGCCGTTCGAGACGAACGCCCGCCATTCCTCGTCGGTCATCTTCTGTGCCATGCGCCCATCTTGCTTGCCCGGACGCCGGTCGTGGGGAAGGCTGGCGCAGGGTTCCTCCAGCCAGGGGGAGATCACACGGGGAGACGGAGATGGGGCAGAACCAGGGACTCGGGTGGCTCCTGGACGATCTGACCGAGCGCGTGGACCATGTGCGGCACGCGCTGGTCCTGTCGAACGACGGACTGGTCACGGGGGCGAGTACGGGCCTACGCCGAGAGGACGCCGAGCACCTGGCCGCCGTGGCGTCCGGACTGCACAGCCTGGCCAAGGGGTCGGGACGCCACTTCGGCGCGGGCAGAGTGCGCCAGACCATGATCGAGTACGACGACGCTGTGCTGTTCGTGACCGCCGCCGGCACCGGCAGCTGCCTGTGCGTGCTCAGCGGCGCGGAGGCCGACATCGGTCAGATCGCCTACGAGATGACCCTGCTCGTCAATCGCGTCGGCGAACATCTCGGCGTGGACGCCAGGCAACCCGAGCGAACTCCCATCAAAGACGCCTGACCTGCGGATTCTCCGCCCGTCGTGGAGTTATCCACAGGCCAACCACCGCTTGCGTCCCTTTGGCTACGGTGTGTGCACGGCGAACGCACAGGGCGTGAGCCAAGGACTCCACGGGGGAGTAGGACCATGTCCGCAAACACTGTCAGCCCACCGCGGCCCGTGACCTGCACCCCGAGCCATGCGGCTCGGGAACTGGAACTGAAACGAGGCGAGTTCGACCTCGCCGCGCACCTCGGCCACATCCGGACCGTGCCAGACGAGGGCGGGGGAGGAGGCCGGAGGGTGGAGCGCGCGGAGATCGACCGCCTGCGCGCACAGGAGGGCCACCCGGAAACCCTGCGCGATCGTGTGCGGGTCGTGGGTACGACGGAGGGCGCCGAGCTCATGGAGATCCCGGCCGGCCGTTTCACCCGCCTCGCCCGGCTGGGTCTGCTCGTGCCGGTGAAGTGGTACCTGAACCGCTATCGGGCTGTGGTCTGGCTCTACCTGGCCGAGGACCTGCGCGCGTTCGCCTCGGACGCCGGGAACGCGCATCTGCTCAAGGGGCGAACACCTGAGAACCTGCGCGGCCAGTTGGAGGCCGGGGTGGACCTGCGCGCCCGTAACTGGCGGGGGCGCCACCTCGGGTTTCTGCTGCGCCAGGTCGACGAGCCGTGGGCCAGGGCCGGAGCCGTGGCCGCCTTCCTCTCACCCGTCGAGATCGCCGACATCGTCAGGGATCCGTACGAGCGGGCCTATCTGAACCGATTCCGGCCCGCGCCGCCGGGTCAGGGCACTCCGGGATCGCCTGCCGCATACCTCGCGGAGCGGATCACGACGGCGCAGGACGCGGACGAGATCGCGTGGCTGCGCAGCGAACTGGCCCAGGTGCTCGATGAGGCCCGCGCCCTCGCGCAGGCCCCACGCCCGGCCGCCCGCCGCCTCGTACCGACCCCGCGAGCGACCGCACGGCCCATCCCGCCGATGGCCGTAACGGTCACGCGCACCACGGCGCCGACGGCTCGGGCATCGTCGGCGCCCGGCGAAGAGCCGGTCGCAGCATGTGCACCCGAGCTGCTGCCGGGAACGCCTGGGCCGACGACCGGGCCGGTGGCGGGGACGTCCGGGCCGGACGGAGGACGGCTGCCGGGATCGTTCGAGCCGACGGACGAGCCCGTGACCCGAGCGTTCGAGTGGCACGGCACGCCGCTCGTGCCGCAGGCCGCGCCGACAACGGTACGCCGGGGGCGCCGTCGGGCTGAGTCGCCCTCGCCGCGAACCGACCGTGGCCTGCGGGCTTGGCTACGGCGGAGAAGCACTCGGCCCTCTCGGGTGTGAACCAAACCGGCCGAGACCCCGGCAGCCGGCTCGCTACAGGGACCTGAACAGGCCTTCCTGGACGACCGAGACGAGCAGACGCCCCTGCAGGTCGTAGATGCGTCCGCGGGCCAGCCCACGCCCGCCGGTGGCGATCGGCGACTCCTGGTCGTACAGAAACCACTCGTCGGCGCGGAACGGCCGGTGGAACCACATGGCGTGGTCCAGCGAGGCCAGATCGAAGTTCCGCGGACCCCACAGGGGCTCGACCGGGATACGGACCGCGTCCAGGAGGGTCATGTCGCTGGCGTAGGTCAGCGCGCATGTGTGGACCAGTGGGTCGTCACCGAGCGGTCCGACCGCGCGCATCCACACGGCGCTGCGCGGCTCGGCGCCCTCGATCTCCTCCGCGTTCCAGCGCAGCCGGTCGACATAGCGGATGTCGAAGGGCTGGCGGCGCGCCATCCGCTCCAACTGCTCCGGCAGCGCGCCCAGGTGCTTGCGGATCTCCTCGGAGACCGTCGGCAGCGACTCCGGGTGCGGCACATCGCGGGCCGGCGGCAACTGGTGCTCGAACGGTCCTTCCTCAGTCTTGTGAAAGGAGGCGGTCAGATTGAAGATCGTGCGGCCCTGCTGCACGGCCGTGACCCGGCGCGTGGTGAACGACCGGCCGTCGCGGACCCGCTCCACCTGGTACACGATCGGCACCCCGGGGCGGCCCGGGCGCAGGAAGTACGCGTGCAGCGAGTGCACCGGGCGGTCGCCGTCCGTGGTGCGGCCGGCGGCGACCAGCGCCTGGCCCGCCACCTGGCCGCCGAATACCCGCTGCAGGGACTCCTGCGGGCTTCGGCCACGGAAGATGTCGACCTCGATCTGCTCGAGGTCCAGCAGGTCGACCAGTCTCTCGGCCGGGTTCGTCATCGGTGGGATTCTCCTTGGCTCGGGGCGGGTCGCGAACGGCTCACAACTGGCCGACCTCAGTGACGCGGACGACCGCACGGCCCTCGGCATCCGAGGCCGCGAGGTCGATCTCCGCGCTGATGCCCCAGTCGTGGTCGCCGTTCGGGTCGTCGAAGATCTGGCGGACCCGCCAGAGGCCGTTCTCCGGCTCCTCCTTGATGACCAGCAGCTTGGGGCCGCGGGCGTCGGGACCGGTGCCGAGATCCTCGTACTCGTCCCAGTACTTGTCCATCGCCTCGCCCCAGGCGTCGGCGTCCCAGCCGGACTCGGCGTCCATCTCGCCCAGCTCCTCGACCTGGTCGAGGGCGGCCAGCTCCACGCGGCGGAACAGGGCGTTGCGGACCAGCACCCGGAAGGCGCGCGCGTTGGTGGTGATCGGCTTCACCTCGTCGGCCTTCTCCTGGGCCTCCTCGGCGGTCATCTCCTCCGGGTTCGCGAGCTGCTCCCACTCGTCCAGCAGGCTGGAGTCCACCTGGCGCACCATCTCGCCGAGCCACTCGATCAGATCCTGCAGGTCCTCGGACTTGAGGTCGTCCGGGATGTTGTGGTCGAGGGTCTTGTAGGCGCTGGCGAGGTAGCGCAGCACGATGCCCTCGGTACGGGCCAGCTCGTAGAAGGACACCAACTCGGTGAAGGACAGCGCCCGTTCGTACATGTCCCGGATGACGGACTTCGGCGACAGCGGGTGGTCGCCGACCCACGGGTGGCTCTTGCGGTAGGTGTTGTACGCGTGGAAGAGCAGCTCTTCCAGGGGCTTCGGGTACGTGATGTCCTGGAGGCGCTCCATACGCTCCTCGTACTCGACACCGTCCGCCTTCATCGCGGCCACGGCCTCGCCGCGCGCCTTGTTCTGCTGGGCGACCAGGATCTGCCGCGGATCGTCCAGGGTGGACTCGACCACGGACACCATGTCGAGGGCGTAGGACGGCGACTCGGGGTCGAGGAGTTCGAACGCGGCGAGCGCGAACGTGGACAGCGGCTGGTTGAGCGCGAAGTCCTGCTGAAGGTCGACCGTGAGCCGGACGATCCGCCCCTCGGCGTCGGGCTTGTCGAGCTTCTCCACGATCCCGCCGTCGAGCAGCGAGCGGTAGATCGCGATCGCCCGGCGGATGTGACGGAGCTGCTGCCTGCGCGGCTCGTGGTTGTCCTCCAGAAGGTGACGCATCGCCTTGAACGCGTTGCCCGGGCGGGCGATCACCGACAGCAGCATCGTGTGTGTCACCCGGAATCGCGAGGTCAGCGGCTCCGGCTCCGACTCGATCAGCTTCTGGAAGGTGTTCTCCGTCCAGCCGACAAAGCCCTCCGGCGCCTTCTTGCGCACCACCTTGCGCCGCTTCTTCGGGTCGTCACCAGCCTTGGCGAGCGCCTTCTCGTTCTCGATGATGTGCTCCGGCGCCTGTGCCACGACCAGTCCCGCCGTGTCGAAGCCGGCCCGGCCGGCCCGGCCCGCGATCTGGTGGAACTCCCGGGCCCGCAGCGTGCGCACCCGGCTGCCGTCGTACTTCGTCAGGGCGGTGAACAGCACCGTGCGGATCGGCACGTTGACGCCCACGCCGAGCGTGTCCGTGCCGCAGATGACCTTCAGCAGTCCGGCCTGGGCGAGCTTCTCCACCAGCCGTCGGTACTTGGGCAGCATGCCGGCATGGTGGACGCCGATGCCGTGCCGGACGTAACGGGAGAGGTTCCGGCCGAACTTGGTGGTGAAACGGAAGTTGCCGATCAGCTCGGCGATCTGGTCCTTCTCCTCGCGCGAGCACATGTTGATGCTCATCAGCGCCTGCGCTCGCTCCACGGCCTGCGCCTGTGTGAAGTGCACGATGTACACCGGCGCCTGCTTGCTCTCCAGCAGGTCGGTGAGTGTCTCGGTGAGCGGGGTGAGCTTGTACTCGTAGGAGAGCGGCACCGGGCGGGTCGCCGAGCGGACCACCGACGTGGGGCGGCCGGTACGGCGCGCGAGGTCCTTCTCGAAGAACGATACATCGCCCAAAGTGGCCGACATCAGGATGAACTGCGCCTGGGGAAGCTCCAGCAACGGGATCTGCCACGCCCAGCCACGATCGCCCTCCGCGTAGAAGTGGAACTCGTCCATGACGACCTGGCCGATGTCCGCGTCCTTGCCGTCGCGCAGCGCGATCGACGCGAGCACCTCGGCGGTGCAGCAGATCACGGGAGCGTCGGCGTTCACAGAGGCGTCGCCGGTGAGCATGCCGACGTTCTCGGTACCGAAGAGCTTGCACAGCTCGAAGAACTTCTCCGACACCAGCGCCTTGATCGGTGCCGTGTAGAAGGTGACCTCGTCCCGGGCCAGCGCGGCGAAGTGCGCGCCCGCGGCGATCATGCTCTTGCCGGAGCCGGTGGGGGTCGAGACGATCACGTTCGCCCCGGAGACCACCTCGATCAGCGCCTCCTCCTGGTGCGGGTAGAGGGTGAGGCCGCGCTCCTGCGCCCACGACTCGAAGGCTTCGTACAGGGCGTCGGGGTCGGCGGTCGGCGGCAGCTGATCGATGAGGGTCACGCAACCATCTTGCCTGCCCTGGTCCCCAAGAGGGGAATCGGCTGCGAGCGCGAAGATCACGGCCGCTACGCTGTGTCGCCGACGGAGCGTCAGCGCACCAGGTCAACTGGACAGCAGCACAAGAGGAATGGGGCGGGAAGCGGCCATGATGGGACCAGCACACTCACTGTCGGGGGCCGCGGCCTGGCTCGGGGTCGGAGCCGCCGCCGCGGCAGCGGGACATCCGATGCCCTGGCCGGTTCTCCTCGTGGGGGCTCTGATCTGTGCCGGTGCCGCGCTCGCCCCGGACCTCGACCACAAGGCGGCGACCATCTCGCGCTCTTTCGGTCCGCTCTCCCACTGGATCTGCGAGATCGTGGACAAGCTGTCGTACGCCGTCTACAAGGCGACCCGGATGAAGGGCGACCCGCGCCGCAACGGCGGTCACCGCACACTGACGCACACCTGGGTGTGGGCGGTCCTGCTCGGTGCCGGCTGCTCGGCGGCGGCGATCGCGGGCGGCCGCTGGGCGGTGCTGGCCATACTCTTCGTGCACATGGTGCTGGCGATCGAGGGTCTGCTGTGGCGGGCGGCCCGGGGTTCCAGCAGCGATGTCCTGGTCTGGCTGCTGGCGGCGACCAGCGCATGGATCCTCGCGGGGATCCTGGACAAGCCCGGCAACGGCTCCGACTGGCTGTTCACGGCGCCGGACCAGCGGTACCTGTGGCTGGGGCTGCCGATCGTGCTGGGGGCGCTGGTGCACGACCTCGGGGATGCGCTGACCGTGTCCGGCTGCCCGATCCTGTGGCCCATCCCGGTGGGCCGCAAGCGCTGGTACCCGCTGGGGCCGCCGAAGGCGATGCGCTTCCGGGCCGGGAGCTGGGTGGAGCTGAAGGTGCTGATGCCCGTGTTCATGCTGCTCGGCGGAGTGGGCTGCGCGGCGGCCCTCAACGTGATCTGAAGAGCCCCTCACTTCCGGGGCGTCCTTTCCTTCCGTGGAGCCCGGCACCTGTCCCGAGGTGCCGCTCGGGAGCAAGTGGATCAGGTCGCCTCGCCGGAGTCCGCCCCGCCGTACCGGCGCTCGAAGCGGGCGACGCGGCCCTCGGTGTCGAGGGTCCGGGCCTTGCCCGTGTAGAAGGGGTGGCTCTCCGAGGAGATCTCCACTTCGATCACCGGGTAGGTCTGGCCGTCGTCCCACTCGATGGTCTGCTCGCTCTACGCGGTCGAGCGGGTCAGGAACGCGTAGCCGGCAGCGCGGTCACGGAAGACCACGGGGCGGTAGCCGGGGTGCTTGTCCTGCTGCATGGCGGCTCCTCGTGCGCGGCGGTCGGGCAGGAGACGTGCGGGTCAGCCGGGCAGCGACTCCTCGTCGACGATGTGCATCGCGGCCTCCTCGGCGGAGGCGGCGGCGCCGTCGATGCCGACGTCGGTGGCGACGAGGGCGGCCTCCTCGTCCTCGTGCGCTCCCTCGTCCGGGGCCACCAGCCGGCCCGAGCGCAGGTTGCCGACCTCGTTGTCGAGGAGTTCCCCGTCGGTTCCGGCGCAGTCACCGAGGTCGTCGCCGTCGGGCGGGGCCAGGTCCGGCTGCTCCTCGGCGAGCCGCTGGTCGAGGGTCTCGCCCGCCTGGCGCTCGGCCGCCGTCACACCGATGTGCTCCACTGCCCAAGGGCGCTCAGGAGGGGACCAGCCGCGGTCGAGCGGGTCCTCGACGCCGTCGAAGTCCAATGTGTCCTCGACGTCGAGCACCCCCGAGTCCTCCCGGATCTCCGAGGAATCGGGCTGGTAGACGTCGTCCCCCCAGCTGTCGGCGCGGTCCACGAGTACCTCCAGGTGGTGAGGACGGCCATGTGCCACCACAGCGGGTGGCGAGCCGCCGGCACGTGCGGCACGGGTGCCGCACGCCGTGAACCGGGTGGTTCTGACGCATGCCCCGAACCGGTGCCGTTCTCCAGCCTTCCACCCCTGCTCGGGACCGCGCAACGTCACGGACGTGGCTCAATGCCCGCACCCGCGCATCGGCGTCCGGCACGCGCCACAGCCCGCCCGTTTGCCGCAGCCCGGCCGCCGCAGGCCCTGGCGGTCGTGGCCACGGCACCCGGCATCCGGCACCCGGTATCCAGCCCCCGGCAGCACCCCGGCGCTCGCGCACGGGGCGGAGCCTCACCCGTGCCAGGACCGCCAGAGCGCCGCGTAGGCGCCGTCCGCCGTGACCAGGTCGTCGTGGCTGCCCAGCTCACTGATGCGGCCGTTCTCCACGACGGCGATCACGTCGGCGTCATGGGCGGTGTGCAGGCGGTGGGCGATGGCTACGACGGTGCGGCCGTCCAGGACCCGGGCCAGGGAGCGTTCCAGATGCCGGGCCGCACGTGGGTCCAGCAGGGAGGTGGCCTCGTCCAGGACCAGCGTGTGCGGATCGGCCAGTACCAGCCGGGCCAGCGCGATCTGCTGGGCCTGTGCCGGGGTCAGGGCGAGCCCGCCGGAGCCGACCTCGGTGTCCAGGCCGTCGTCCAGTGCCCGCGCCCAGCCGTCCGCGTCGACCGCGCCCAGCGCCGCCCACAGCTCGGTGTCCGTGGCACCGGTTCGGGCCAGCAGGAGGTTGTCCCGCAGGGAGCCGACGAAGACATGGTGTTCCTGGTTGACGAGGGCGACGTGGGAGCGGACTCGTTCCGCGGGCATCCGGGACAGCTCCGCGCCACCCAGGGTGATCCGGCCGTCGCGGGGTGCGTAGATCCCGGCGAGCAGCCTGCCCAGGGTGGACTTGCCCGCGCCCGAGGGGCCGACCAGGGCCAGCCGGGTGCCCGGGGCGACCTCCAGCGACACCTTGCGCAGCACGTCGACGCCCTCGCGGTAGCCGAAGTGCACCCGGTCGGCGTGCACGTCCCGGCCGTCCGGCGCCAGCGAGACGTCCCCGGCGTCCGGCTCGATGTCCCGCACACCGACCAGCCGGGCCAGCGACACCTGGGCGACCTGCACCTCGTCGTACCAGCGCAGGATCAGGTTCACCGGGTCGACGAGCATCTGCGCGAGCAGGGCGCCCGTGGTCAGCTGCCCCACCCCGATCCAGCCGTGCAGGACGAACGCCCCGCCGACCATGAGGACCGAGCCGAGCACGATGACGTGGACGGCATTGATCACCGGGAAGAGCACGGACCGCAGCCAGAGCGTGTACCGCTCCCAGGCCGTCCACTCCTTGATCCGCCGCTCCGACAGGGCGACGCGGCGGGCGCCGAGCCGGTGCGCCTCGACGGTGTGGCCCGCGTCCACCGTCTCGGCGAGCGCGGCGGCGACGGCCGCGTATCCGGCGGCCTCGGAGCGGTATCCGGACGGCGCCCGCTTGAAGTACCAGCGGCAGCCGATCACGAGCACCGGCACGGCGAGCAGCACGGCGGCCGCGAGCGGCGGAGCCGTCACGACGAGCCCGCCGAGCAGCAGCAGGGCCCACACGACACCGATGGCCAGCTGCGGCACGGCCTCGCGCATCGCGTTGGCCAGACGGTCGATGTCGGTGGTGATGCGGGAGAGCAGATCACCGGTGCCCGCCCGTTCCAGCACGCCAGGCGGCAGTCCGACCGACCGGACGAGGAAGTCCTCGCGCAGGTCGGCCAGCATCCGCTCGCCGAGCATCGCGCCCCGCAGCCGCACCTGGCGTACGAAGACGGCCTGTACGGCCAGCGCGAGCACGAACAGCCCGGCGGTCAGGCCGAGATAAAGCTCCCGCGACCCGTCCGACACCCGCTCGACCAGGCCGCCGAGCAGGTACGGGCCCACCATGGAGGCGAGCACGGCCACCGTGTTCACGCCGATGAGCAGCAGGAACGCCCGGCGGTGCCGGCGGAACAGCTCGGCGACATAGCCGCGCACGGTCGCCGCCGCGCCGACGGGCAGGGTGGTGGCGGTCGTCGGGGCCGCCGGGTCGTACGCAGGCGGCGCAACGCCGATCATGCGCTCTCCTCGCTCTCTTTCCGTTCCTGGCCCGCGCCCACCAGGGCACCCTCGTCGGCCGCGGCCTCCGGGGCACGGCTGTCGGCCTCGGCCCCTGCGGCGCCCTTGTCGGCCGTGCCCACCAGGGCGCCAGTGCCGGCCGCGGCCAGTTCGTCGTCCGTCGCTCGCGTGACCACGGCCCGGTATCGCGGCTCGCCGTCGATCAGCTGGCGGTGCACACCGGCTGCGACGACCTCGCCCTCGTGGACCAGGACGACGCGGTCCGCGCGGTCGAGCAGCAGCGGTGAGGAGGTGAACACCACTGTCGTGCGCCCCGAGCGCAGCCGGCGCAGCCCGTCCGCGATCCGTGCCTCCGTGTGCGAGTCGACCGCGGACGTCGGTTCGTCCAGCACCAGCACCTCGGGATCGGTGATCAGTGACCGGGCCAGCGCCAGCCGCTGGCGCTGGCCGCCGGACAGGGACCGGCCGCGCTCGCTGATACGGGCGTCCATCAGGTCCGCGGCGTCCAGAGAGCCTTGGACGAGCGCGTCCAGAACGTCGTCGCACTGCGCCGCGGCCAGCGCGTCCACGGCCCGCACGGTTCCGGAGGCGGGCACGTCGAGCAGCTCACGCAGCGTGCCGGACAGCAGCACCGGGTCCTTGTCCTGGACGAGGACCGCGGTACGGGCGCTGTCCAGCGGGAGCTCGTCCAGGGCGACATCGCCGAGGAGCACCGAGCGGCCCTGCTCGGTCGCATGGCCGCCCAGCCGCTCCGCGAGCCTGCCCGCCGCGTCCGGGTCGCCGCAGACCACGGCGGTGAGACGGCCCGCGGGAGCCAGCAGACCGGTGCCGGGGTCGTACAGATCGCCGCCCGGCACCTGCGCCTCGCGGATGCCCTCGGTGGCCGTGGACCGCTCCAGCGACAGCACCCGCGCCGCCCGTTTGGCCGACGGCCGTGAGAAGGAGTACGCCATGGCGATCTCCTCGAAGTGCCGCAGCGGGTAGTTCAGGACCATGACCGCGCTGTAGACGGTGACGAGTTCGCCGACGGTGATCCGGCCCTGGCGGGCCAGGTGGATGCCGTGCCAGACGACGGCGATGAGCAGCAGTCCGGGCAGCAGCACCTGGAGGGCGGAGATCAGCGACCACATCCGGGCGCTGCGCACCGCGGCGTGCCGTACCTCCTGCGAGGCACGGCGGTAGCGGTCGAGGAACAGTTCCTCGCCGCCGATGCCGCGCAGCACGCGGAGCCCGGCGACCGTGTCCGAGGCCAGCTCGGTGGCCCGGCCCGCCTTCTCGCGCTGCACGTCGGCGCGGCGGGTCGCCCGGGGCAGCAGCGGCAGCACCGCGAGCGCCACCACCGGCAGTCCGACGGCGACGACCACGCCCAGGGCGGGCTGGTAGACGACGAGGGCGACACAGACCACCACGACCGACAGCGCGGCCGCGGTGAACCGGGAGACCGCCTCGACGAACCAGCCGATCTTCTCGACGTCGCCGGTGGAGACCGCCACCACCTCGCCGGCGGCGACCCGCCGGGTCAGGGCGGAGCCGAGCCGGGCGGCCTTGCGCGCCAGCAGTTGCTGGACACGGGCGGCGGCTGTGATCCAGTTGGTGACGGCGGTCCGGTGCAGGAAGGTGTCGCCGACGGCGATACCCGTGCCGCACAGCAGCATCAGACCACCCGTCAGGGCGAGCCGGGTGTCGGAGCGGTCGACAACCGCCTGGACGGCGAGGCCGACACAGAAGGGCAGGGCCGAGACGGCGACGAAGTGCAGCAGGCCCCAGGCGAGCGATTTGAGCTGTCCGCCCAGCTGGTTCCGCCAGAGCCACCACAGGAATCGGGGGCCCGAACGTGCGTCCGGGACGCCCGGATCGGAGTACGGAAGGTCTTGAATCTGCATGAGGTCTCAGTGGCTCGTGTCAGGAGGGAAGGGATGGCGGGGGGAGGCAAGGGGAGGGGAGGCGGCGAGAAGCGGTGACGAGCCGTGAAAGGTTCGCGTCGGTGAGTGGTGAATTTCAAACGGTTTTCCTGACCGAGCGGTGAAATCCACTGGCTTCCAGCCACGGGTAAAGGGGTCCGGCATCGCCGGGGGAGGAGTTCTGTCCGGCTCTCGGCGGTCGGGTGGACGGCCGGTCGATCGCACGCACGAGGCCATCACCCGAATGTCCATAAGATCGGACTATCTCCGATATGTGAGCCACGATGGTCAGGTGCTCATGGACAACGTGTGGCGAATGACGGTCGCGGCGACGACCTTTGGGACACTTGTGGCCCCCCTGTCCGCGTGCGGGGCTGGCGCGTCCGGTCCGGCTCGCGTCGGCGGGGCGGAGGGCCCCCGCGGGCAGGTCGCGCGGAGCCCCATGGTGTCGACCGCCCCCGCGACGGACCCGACCCGCATCCCGGACGTCGGTGACCGGCTGTACCGGCAGATCCCCCGCGACACCGGCCAGGTCCTCGTGGTGTACGGCGAGGGCGAGAACTCGCCCGACTCCACGGCCGTGCTCTACATGCGGGAGGGCCCGGAGTGGCGGCCGATGGCCACGTGGCCGGCGCACAACGGCCGCAGCGGCTGGACCAGGCGCCATCGCGAGGGTGACGAGCGCAGTCCCGTCGGCGTGTTCGGCCTCTCCGACGCGGGCGGTGTGCTCGACGACCCCGGCACCAGGCTGCCGTACCTCCAGGACGCGAACTCCTTCGCGCCCCCGAACTGGGACGAGGCGCATCAGCACGACTTCGACTACGTCATCGCCATCGACTACAACCGTCGCCCGGGCCACCCGCCGGACGACGGCGCTCGCCCCGAGGGTGACGCGAAGGGCGGCGGCATCTGGCTGCACCTCGACCACGGCGACGGCACCTCCGCGTGCGTCAGCGTTCCCAAGGACGCCATGCAGTTCCTGCTGCGCACGCTCGATCCGGCCCGGCGCCCGGTGATGGTGATGGGCGACAGGAAGGAACTGCGCGCCTGACGCACCGGCACCTCCGTCTGCCTCGGGCGGTCTTTCCAAGACCGCCCCGACATCGACGCGCCCAAGGCGCATCTCGACGCCGACAAGCCTCTGGGGTGATCAGGCCCGATCAGGCCCGATCACGCCGTTCTCCTCGATGCGTCATTGCGGGCCGCCCCCGACTCCCCGTAGAACACCGGCCATGAGTAGACAGATAGTCATGTCCATGTTCGCCGGAGTGGCCCTTCTGGCGAGCGCGTTCTTCGGTACCGGGGCCGCAGTCGCCCAAGCGGCCGACGTTCCGGCCGAGTTCGGTACCGACTGGCACGACCCGGTCACCGCGGCGCCGCCCGTCGACCGGCCGCACGCCAGGTCGTGCCAGGTCACCCTAGCCGACGCCCAGTTCCGCGACTTCACGCCCTACCGCGGTGCCTACACCCCGCCCCAGGGCTGCGGCGACCACTGGAGCAAGGTCGTCCTGCGGCTCGACGGCAAGGTGAAGGGCCGTCAGTACGACCGCCTCGGCTATCTGCACGTCGGCGGGGTCGAGATCCTGCGCACCTCCACACCCGAACCCTCGCCCGACGGCATCGCATGGCACGTCGAGAAGGACGTCACCCGCTACAGCGACACCTTCCGCAGCCCGCAGGACGTCGAGATGCTGATCGGCAACGTGGTGGACGGCACGTACACCGGTGTCATCGACGTGCACGTCAGCCTGACCTTCTACGCGGGCCGCCCCGCCGAGCGGACCCCCGACCGTGTCCTCACGCTCGCCGACTCGCCCGATGGCACCACCCTCACGGCCCCGCGCAACAGCGAGCGGATCGTCGCCGAGGTCTACGCGACCGGTTCGGGCGGCGGCTGCGAGGAGTTCTGGTATCTCACGGTGGCTGACCCGGCGTCGTACTCCTGCAAGGCCGATCACGGTCCCTACCGCGAGGTGCAGATCAAGGTCGACGGCCAACTCGCCGGAATCGCCGCGCCGTTCCCGAACGTCTGGACCGGCGGCTGGTCCAACCCCTTCCTCTGGTACGTCCTTCCGGCGCCGGGTGCCTTCGACGTGCGGCCCATCGAGTACGACCTCACGCCCTTCGTGGGCCTGCTCGACGACGGCCGTCCGCACCGCGTCGACGTGTCCGTCATCGGTGTGCCCGCTGGCCAGTCGGGCTGGAGTGCGCCGGTGAACGTCCTGGTCTGGCAGGACGCGCACCGCGCCCAGGTGACCGGCGCGCTCACCGCGGACCGGGCGACGGACATCGCCAATTCGTCCACCTACACGCCCGGTTCGGAGAACCGCGTGAACACCGAGGCCGGACACCGGCTCACCGTGTCCGGCTACCTCGACACCTCGCACGGCCGCGTGACCACCACCGTCACCCGGGCACTCGCCAACACCTCCGTGCACCGCTGGACCGAGGGCGAGAACACAGACGGACTGGACGCGACGTGGTCCGACGACCAGACGGTCGCCGTCGGCGGACAGGGCCCCGCGCGGACGACGCGCACACACCGGACGTACACCATGAACGGCGCCACGACCATCGGCACGGACAACCGGCTGCGCACCGTGCTGACCCTCGGCGATCGCGCGTCGGTCGTGGAACTGCGGGACGGATGGCGCACCACCTGGTCACAGCTCGACGACACCTACAGCGGTGACGCGGCGTACACGATGAACGTCCCGCGCGATCAGCGGCACGCGGTCGGCACGTCGAGCGAGCGCTATCGGCTGTACGGCTCCGACGGCTGCTACGACCATGTGCTGACCACGGTTCAGGGGGTGTTGACGGAGGACCGCTACCGCTGCTGAGCGCGGCGATGTGGAGTGCGTCACGAGCGATGTGATTTACATGGCTGTGACACGGGTGTCTCCGCGGGGATCAACAACGGCTCCAGAGTGATCGACACGGAATCCGCTTTCCGTATCGCAGAAGTCCCGTTCGGCTTCTGCGCGTCGACGTCCCCCTAGGAGTGCCCGTGCCGCAGTCCGTACCGTCCCTGCCGCGACGCGTCGCACGCATACTGCGTACCTCCCTCTTCGCTCAGGTCGCCTGCGCGCTCGTGCTCGGCATCGTCGTCGGGAAGCTGTGGCCGGAGTCGGCCACGGCTTTCCAGCCGCTCGGCGACGGTTTCGTGCGCCTGATCAAGGCGGTCATCTCGCCGCTGGTGTTCTGTGTGGTCGTCGTCGGCATCGCCAAGGCCGGTGATCTGAAAGCCTTCGGGCGGATCGGGCTGAAGGCCCTGATCTGGTTCGAGGCGGCGTCCACCGCCGCCCTGCTCCTCGGCCTCGTCGCAGCCAATGTGGCCGGTCCCGGCGCCGGGATGCACGTGGACCCCGCCAAGCTCGACGCCTCGGCGGTCGACCGGCAGACCCAGGGCGGCGCGCTGCCGTCCACGACCGAGTTCATCCTGAACGCCCTGCCGGACAGTGTCGTCGGTGCCTTCGCGGACAACGCGCTGCTGCAGGTCCTCGTCCTGGCCTGTCTGGTCGGCGCGGCACTGCTCCACCTCGGCCACACCAAGGTCCCGGGCGTCCTGCCGGCGATCGAGCAGGCGCAGGAGGTCGTCTTCGCCGTCGTCGGCTTCGTCATGCGGCTCGCGCCGCTCGCCGTGTTCGGCGCGATGGTCCACCTCGTCGGCCAGTACGGCCTCGGGGTCATGAGGACCTACGGCAAGCTCATCGTCCTGTGCTACGCCGTCGCCGCTGCCTTCCTCGTGCTGCTGGGGGTCGCGCTGCGGCTGGTCGGTGGGCTGAGCCTGTGGAAGTTCGTCCGCTGCACCCGTGAGGAACTGCTGCTGGCTCTCGGCACGGCATCCAGTGAGAGCGTCATGCCGCGCATGATGCAGAAGCTGCGGCAGGCCGGCTGCCGGGACGACGCCGTGGGCCTGGTACTGCCCACCGGCTATTCCTTCAACCTCGACGGCGCCTCGATCTACCTCTCCATCGGCACCCTGTTCATCGCGCAGGCGGTGGGTGTCGACCTCGATCCGGGTCAGCAGATCACGGTCGTCCTCGTGCTCATGCTGACCAGCAAGGGCATGGCGGGCGTGCCCGGTTCGGCCTTTCTCGCGCTGTCCGCGACTGCGACCTCGCTGGGCGTCATCCCCGCCGGAGCGGTCGCCCTGCTGCTCGGCGTCGACCGGATCATGGACTCCATGCGGGTCACCACCAACCTGCTCGGCAACTGCGTCGCCGTCTTCGTGGTCTCCCGCTGGGAGGGCGCGCTGGACACCGTGCGGGCCAAGAAGGTGCTGGACGGGGAGATCGCCTTCGTGTCCGAGGAGGGCCGGGAGGGGCGTCCCGCCGAGGGGATGCAGTCGACCGTCAGGGAACCCGCGCCGGAGGCGGGCTGACCGGATGCCGGCGCGCGGCTCAGCAGCGCGTGTCCCGGTCCCCCTCGATCAGGGTGTCCAGCAGCACGCCGAGCACCTGGCGCTCCTTCTCCGTCAGCGGAGCGAGAATCTCCTCGGCCGCCGAGCGGCGTGCGCCCCCCAGCTCGCGCAGGGTCGTGCGCCCCTCGGCCGTCAGCTCGATCCGGGTCACCCGCCGGTTCGCCGGATCCGGCATCCGCCGTACCTTCCCGCTTGCCTCCAGCCCGTCGACCAGCGTCGTCACCGCCCGCGGTACCACCTCCAGGCGCTCCGCGAGGTCGGCCATGCGCGGGGGCGAGGCGCAGTGCGCGAGGGTGCGCAGCAGCCGGGACTGGGCCGGGGTGACGCCCAGGTCGTTCTGTTCCAGATGGCGCTTCTGGATGCGGTGGACCCGGCGGGTCAGCCTGAGCAACTGCTCGGCGAGCAGTCCGTCGGGATCGGGCGTGGTCATGCGGGAACAATATCAGGATGCCGTTCATTGTGAGTATAGGTAACAATGAGCTATGATCCGTTCGTCATCGTCGGCCGACCTCCGGCCGGCGCCCGTTCACCTCCGTAGGAGCCCATGCATCCCGACCGTGAAACGTCCTGGACCCCGCCTGCCGACGCCAGGGAACAGCCCCGGCAGGTGCGCCGCATCCTGAAACTCTTCCGTCCCTACCGCGGGCGGCTCGCGATCGTCGGCCTGCTGGTCGGCGCCGCTTCGCTGGTCTCGGTGGCCACGCCGTTCCTGCTCAAGGAGACCCTGGACGTCGCGATCCCTCAGGGCCGCACCGGCCTGCTCAGCCTGCTCGCGCTCGGCATGATCCTCAGTGCGGTCCTCTCCAGCGTCTTCGGCGTGCTCCAGACGCTGATCTCGACCACCGTCGGCCAGCGCGTCATGCATGACCTGCGCACCGCCGTCTACGGCCGCCTTCAGCGCATGTCGCTCGCCTTCTTCACGCGCACGCGCACCGGCGAGGTCCAGTCCCGCATCGCCAACGACATCGGCGGCATGCAGGCCACCGTCACCTCCACCGCCACCTCCCTGGTCTCCAACGCCACCAGTGTCGTCGCCACGATCGTCGCGATGGTCGCCCTCGACTGGCGGCTCACGATCGTCTCGCTGCTCCTGCTGCCGGTGTTCGTATGGATAAGCCGCCGCGTCGGCAACGAACGCAAGAAGATCACCACGCAGCGGCAGAAACAGATGGCCGCGATGGCGGCCACCGTCACCGAGTCGCTCTCGGTCAGCGGCATCCTGCTCGGCCGCACCATGGGCCGCTCCGACTCGCTGACCGCCTCCTTCGCGGACGAGTCCGAGCGTTTGGTCGACCTGGAAGTGAAGTCGAACATGGCCGGGCGCTGGCGCATGGCCGTGATCACGATCGTCATGGCCGCCATGCCCGCCATCATCTACTGGACGGCCGGTCTCGCCCTGCAGTTCGGCGGCCCCAAGGTCTCGCTCGGCACCATCGTCGCCTTCGTCTCGCTCCAGCAGGGGCTGTTCCGCCCAGCCGTGAGCCTGCTCGCGACCGGTGTCCAGATCCAGACGTCCCTCGCGCTCTTCCAGCGCATCTTCGAGTATCTGGACCTGCCGATCGATATCACGGAGCGCGAGCGGCCCGTCCACCTCGACCAGGTCAAGGGCGAAGTCCGCTTCGAGGACGTCGAGTTCCGCTACGACAACGACGCCAGGACCCGTCCCGTCCTGGACGGCATCGACGTCACTGTCCCCGCGGGCGGCAGCCTCGCCGTCGTCGGGCCGACCGGAGCCGGCAAATCCACGCTCGGCTATCTGGTGCCCCGGCTCTACGACGTCACCGGCGGCCGTGTCACGGTGGACGGCGTCGATGTCCGGGACCTCGATTTCGACACCCTCGCCCGCGCGGTCGGCGTCGTCTCGCAGGAGACGTATCTCTTCCACGCCTCGGTCGCCGACAACCTCCGCTTCGCCAAGCCGGACGCCACCGACGAGGAACTCCAGGCGGCAGCCAGGGCAGCGCAGATACACGACCACATAGCAGCGCTGCCCGACGGCTACGACACGGTCGTCGGTGAACGCGGCCACCGCTTCTCCGGCGGCGAGAAGCAGCGCCTCGCGATAGCCCGCACGATTCTGCGCGATCCGCCGGTCCTCATTCTCGACGAGGCGACCAGCGCGCTCGACACCCGTACGGAGGCCGCCGTCCAGGAGGCGATCGACGCCCTGTCGGCCGACCGGACGACGATCACCATCGCCCATCGGCTGTCCACGATCCGCGGCGCCGACCAGATCGTGGTCCTCGACTCCGGGCGGGTCGCCGAATGCGGCAGCCATGAGGAACTGCTGGAACTGGACGGGCGGTACGCCGCCCTGGTGCGCCGGGACGCACAGCTGGAACCGACGAGCTGACGCTACGGCAGGTAAACAGGGCATATTACGTTTTTAGTGATATATGCATATTACCGTTCCGCATATAGGGGAAGATTCCGTCGCGGAGCACTGATACGACTGACACCGCGGGGCTGGCTGGTCCTGGCCGTGACCGGCACCGCAGTGGCGGCGCCACTGCTGATGGAACGTCTATCAGGCCGGTACCATCGCCGGCCTCGTCCAGGCCGGGGCCGCGACCCGGGGGAACATGGGCAAGGTCGCCCGTGTCATCAACCGACTGCTCCCACCAGCGCACGGGCCTGCCGTCCACGCCGATCGACAACCTCGGGGAAGAGGCGATGCACGCCGTGCTGAATCCGACGCCGGGCGACTGGGTGTACTTCGTCACGCAGACCCCGTCCGAGAGCCCGGCGAGCCCGCGCCCGCGCCGTCCGCTGAGGCCGCGGGACGTGTTACGCGGCTACCGGCTGATCCTCGGACAGCAACCGCCTGATGTCCCGGACCGCCGCCCGGCCGGCCCGGTTGGCGCCGATGGTGCTGGCCGAGGGGCCGTAGCCGACGAGGTGGACGCGTGGATCGGCCACCGCTCGGGTGCCCTCGACCCGGATCCCGCCGCCCGGTTCGCGCAGCCGCAGTGGACGGAGATGATCCAGCGCGGCCCGGAACCCGGTCGCCCAGAGGATGACGTCGGCGGTGACGTGCCGTCCGTCGTCCCACGCCACGCCGTCCGGGGTGATCCGGTCGAACATCGGCTGCCGGTCCAGGACCCCGTCCGCGAGCCCCTGCCGGACGGCGTCGTTCAACGGCAGCCCGGTGACCGAGACCACGCTGTGTGGCGGCAGCCCCTGACGGACCCGTTCCTCCACCAGCGCGACGGCCGCGCGGCCCGCCTCCTGGTCGAACGGACCCTCGCGGAACACCGGAGGCCGCCGGGTGACCCAGGTGGTCGCGGCCGCGTACCGGGCCAGCTCCAGCAGGTGCTGGGTGCCCGAGGCGCCGCCGCCCACAACCACCACCCGCTGCCCGGCGAACTCCTCGGGACCGGCGTACTGCGCGGTGTGCAACTGCCGCCCGCGGAAGGTCTCCTGACCGGGATAGCGCGGCCAGAACGGCCGGTCCCAGGTGCCGGTCGCGTTGATCAAGGCCCGAGTCGACCAGGTGCCGTCCGACGTCTCCACCAGCAACCGCCCCCCATCCCCTTCCCGTACGGCCCGCACGTCGACCGGCCGTCGCACGCGCAGGTCGAAGGCGCGCTCGTACCGGTCGAAGTACGCGCCGATCACCTCCGCCGAGGGCCGCCCGGGATCGGCGTCCGTCAGCTCCATGCCGGGCAGCGCGTGCATCCCGTGCACCTTGCCGTACGTCAGTGAGGGCCACCGGAACTGCCAGGCGCCGCCCGGCGCGGGGGAGTGGTCGAGGACCACGAAGTCGTGGTCCGGCGTGAACCCGCTGCGCCGCAGGTGATAGGCGCTGGACAGTCCCGCTTGACCAGCGCCGATGACGACAACCTCGACCTCACGTGATTCGTTCACGCTTCTACCAACCAGGAGCCGGGCGGGGATCTTCCCGGGCGGGGTTCGCAGGGCAGCGAACGTGGGGGAGCGTCCGGTCCGGGTCGGCGTCCGCCCGCCACCGGCAGCGGATACCCGGAGAGCACGAAGTGCTCCGCACCGAGGGCGTGGTACTCCTCGATCCGGTCGGCGACCTCGGCAAGGCTGCCGACCAGCGCGGCGGCGATCGTGCCGGTGCCGAGGTCGTCGAGCAGGCGGTGCGCAGATCCGCGTGCCGGGCGGCCCCTGGTCCGGCCGCCGCTGAGGAACCGCCGAAGAACAGCTGCGTGGTCCCGATGATCGCCGAAGCGCCGCTGCTCGGCGGAGTCGCCTCCGGTCACCACAGTGAGCAGCAGCCGCCCCCGCGTCACCCGCTGCTACGTGGCCGCCATCTGTGCTGGGCGAGTGCGGCCGTGGTCAGCCAGGTGTCCTCGCAGCGCGTCCCGGTCGGCGTCGCCACCGCCTCGAATCCCAACTGCTCGGCGGCCTTGGTGATCTGCGTCGGCTACTCGATGTCCGGGGCCCTGCCCCGGCAGTCTTGCGGACGTCGTTCGGGCCGTGGGTGTGCCGGTCCACCAGGGTGCGGCCGTCGTCGCCCGTCGGCAGGAACCGGTGCATCGTACGGTCACCTCGAAGGCCTCCTGCCTCAGCTCGTGGCCGGAGTCGTCGACGGCGGCAGGTCGCCGTTGAACCGCGTGTCCACGAAGCCGCCGAAGTCCACCTTGTCCGGGATGAGCTTCAACTCGGTGAAGGTGTCGGCGATCTGCTGCTCGGAGGCGACGAGCGGCTTGTCGACGGCGACCGCGACACGAGTGGCGTTGGTCCGCTTCACCGAGGCCAGCGCCACGTCGTACGGCAGTCCGGTGTCCTTGGCCCATACCTTCGCCCACTCCTGCCGATGGCTGTGGACCCAGACCTGCGCCCGTCGCAGCCTGGCCAGATAGTCCTTGATGACGGCGGTCTTCTTCGGGTCCTTGAGCGCGGCGGGCGCGGCCACCTGGAAGGTGAGCCCGTTGGTGATGCCGTCGCCCGTGGTCAGCACGCGGCCCTGCTTGGCCTGCAGGATCTGGGAGGTGTACGGATCCCAGACCGCCCATGCGTCGACCTTGCCGGAGGTGAACGCGGCGAGGGCGTCGGCCGGCTGGAGGTACTTCACGTGGACGTCGGAAAGGCTCAGCCCGGCCGCCTTGAGCGAGGCGATCAGCTGGTAGTGAGCCGACGAACCCTGCGCCACAGCGACGGACCTGCCCTTGAGCTGACCCGGCCCCGTCAGCTTGGAGTTGTTCGGCACAAGGATCGCGTCGCCCTTGGACGTGCCGTGCCAGGCGGCCACGACGGAGATCTTCGAGCCGGCGCCGGCCGCGAAGACGGGCGGGGTGTTGCCCACGCCGCCGATGTCGACGGCCCCCGCGTTGACGGCCTCCAGCAGCGGCGGGCCGGAGGTGAAAGCCGACCACTTGATCTTGTAGTGCAGGTCCTTCAGCTCGCCGGCGGCACGCAGGATGGCCTCCGAACCACCCTTCTGGTCACCGACGTTCAGCGTGACCGAGCCCTTGCCGTCGGTGTCGTTGCCCGTACCGGCGAAGGAGTTTCCACCGCACGCGGTGAGCAGGAGGGCGAAGGGGAGAAGCAGCGCGGCGGGGACGGGTCGTCGGCGCATGAGGGTTCCGTTCGTGTGCAGGTGTATGCAGGAGTTTCAAGGGGGTTCAGGCGGGCTCGGCGGGTGTGTCGACGCCGAGCCGTGCCAGCAGACCGGCACGCAGGGCGGCGAAGCGCGGGTCGGTGATCTCGCGCGGCCGGTCGAGGTCGATGTGCTGCTCGTGGGCGATCCGGCCGCCGTCCATCACCAGGACGCGGTCGGCGAGCAGCACGGCCTCCTCCACGTCGTGCGTGACCAGCAGCACGGCGCAGCCACGGCGCTGCCACAGCTCACCGACCAGCCGCTGGGCCTTGATCCGGGTGAGCGCGTCGAGGGCGCCGAACGGCTCGTCGAGCAGCAGCAGATCGGGCTCGCGCACCAGGGCGCGGGCGATTGAGGCGCGCTGCGCCTCGCCGCCGGAGAGGGTCTTCGGCCAGGCGCCGGTCCGGTGGCCGAGGCCCACCTCGTCCAACGCCCGCTCGGCGACGGCGCGTTCGGGCTTGCCGGGCAGCCCGAGCAGGACGTTGCGCCACACCTTCTTCCAGGGCATCAGCCGGGGCGCCTGGAAGGCGACGGCTCTGCGGCGCGGTACCAGTGCGGTGCCCTGGATGTCGCGGTCCAGCCCGGCGAGGATGCGCAGCAGCGTCGACTTGCCGCAGCCGCTGCGGCCGAGCAGTGCGATGAACTCACCGGGGGCGATGTCGAGTTGGAGGTCATCGATGACGGCACGGCCGTCGAAGGACCGGGTCAGCCCCTCGACGTGGACCGCCTGCCCGGTCACCGGCCGGTGAACGTCGGTCGCCATTGCAGCAGCAGCCTTTCGAGGGAGCGGACGATGAAGTCGGCGAGCAGGCCGAGGAAGGCGTAGACGATCAGGCAGACCACGATCACGTCGGTCCGCAGGAAGTCCCGCGCCTGCACCATCAGAAAGCCGATGCCGGCGTCGGCGTTGACCTGCTCGGCGAAGACCAGCGCGAGCCAGGCGATGCCGAGCGAGTAGCGCAGCCCGGTGAGCGCGCCGGGCAGCGCGCCCGGCAGTACCACATGCCGCACCAGACCCCACCGGGAGAGCCCCAACGACTCACCGGCCTCGATGAGTTGGGAGTCGACGCCGCGGATCCCGGCGTACACGTTGAGATAGAGCGGGAAGGTCACGCCGAGCGTGATGATGGCGATCTTCGGGGCCTCGCCGATGCCGAACCAGATGATGAACAGCGGGATGAGACCTACGAACGGCACCGTTCGCAGCATCTGCACCGGCGCGTCGACCAGGTCCTCGCCGCTCCGGAACAGGCCCGAGACCAGGGCGAGTCCGGTGCCGATCACCGTCCCGAACAGCAGGCCGAACGCGACGCGCCGGAGCGAGGTCCCCATGGCCGAAGGCAGCGAACCGTCACTCACCAGGTCCCCGCCGACCTGGGCGATCCGGCCCGGCGAGGCGAGCACGTCGGCCGTCAACACACCGGTGGCGCTGAGGACTTGCCAGAGGGCGAGCAGCAGGAGCGGGCCCGCGGTACGGTGCAGCCAGCGGGGGATGCGGAGCCGGCGGGAGAAGACGGGGACGACGGGCTGGAGGTCGAGGGAATGGGGGGCGACGGACTGGGGGCCTGCGGGCTGGTTGTCTGCGGAGTGGAGATCGGCGGGCTGGCTGTCGGTGGGGGCACGGTCGGGGTGGTGCCCCGTTTCGGCGTCCTTGGACTTGGATATGCCGGAAATATCGGGTCCAGGAGGGCTGGGTGGGGCATGGCTGATGCTCATGAACGCTCCACGCGGAAGTGGGAGGGGAGCCGGGCAGGGCGGATACGGCTCGGTGCCGGCATGCCCATGCCCATGCCCCGCCTCAAGGGCAGTTCACGGACGCGGCGGCAGCGGAGCCCGGAAGAAGGGAGAAACGGGGAAGGCCGTGAAGGGCGTCAGCGGCCGCGGCGACACGCGGCGGAGGCCACCCGCAGCAGGTCGATATGACCGCGCGTGGTGAGCAGGGCTGAACGCAACATGCGGCAGAACGTAGCCAGCCTGCTGCTCCAGGGTCAACGGCGTCTCGGTCTGTGGACCTTGCGTATCAGGAAACTGTTGTGGCACAGAGTGTGAAACCCGGCGTATGGGTCAGGATGGGGGCATGCCAGATGCCTTCACCACCCGAACGCTGCACGTCGCCACCGGCTCCCGGGAGCGCGTCGTCGACATCACCACCGACTGTGAGGACTTCCTGCGGGAGGCGGCGGCCGGCCGCGACGGCCTGTTCAATATCTTCGTCCCGCACGCCACCGCCGGAATCGCCCTGATCGAGACGGGCGCCGGCAGCGACGACGACCTCCTCGCCGCCCTGCACACCCTGCTCCCCGCCGACGACCGCTGGCAGCACCGCCACGGCAGCCCCGGCCACGGCCGCGACCACGTCCTCCCGGCCATCGTCTCGCCCCATGCGACCCTCCCGGTCATCGCAGGCCGCCTGGAGCTGGGCACCTGGCAGTCGGTCTGCCTGGTCGACACGAACACGGATAACACAGACCGTCGGGTCCGGTTGAGTTTCCTGGCGTAACTGCCTTCCGAGGAGCAATTGTGGCGGTCGGCCGATGGCCGAGGAAGTTGAACGCTGTCCTACGCGTGAAGGAATCAGTGAGACAGGGGTGCTTCGTCCCTGTGCATGTGTCATGTGGTGTTGATGTGATCTCGATACCTCGCATGTGGAGTGCGTGGCGATTTTGGAGCCGGTAGGGAAGAGCGCCTGGCCTGAGGTTTTGCGTGTGCGCGTGCTGAGCGTTCAGGACCTGCCCTCAGCCCTGCTGGGGATGGATCCGGCTTCGACGAGGTGTCGTAGGCGGACCTGGCATTGCGCCCTGACGGCGGTGACGGCCGGCTCACTCGGTGGGCAGGCACTGACACTTGGTGGTGGGCGCCGCCGGTCGCACCGGCCGGGCGACTTCACTTCCTGTCGCCCCGACTCCCTTTCAGCAGGTCGGAGGCTGGTCACTCATCCGTGAGAGGGAGGCCTTCCGCGCATCTGGGGCTGCTGCAGCCGGACCGCGAGCTCCCCCGGCAGGACGTCCCGGTTTGCCGGGGTGAGTTGGACGACCTCGATGTCGGCGCGCCGCTTGAGGGCGTCGGTGAACGGATCGCGGTGCGTGTGGACCGTGGCGACGACGTCGACCTCTGCGACGAACAGCGCGTCGACCGCGTGCCGGAACGCCGTGCACGCCAGTTCCATCCGCCCCAGCTCGTCGATGAGCACCAGCCGCCCTGTTGCCTCCCCGGTTGCTGCCGGCCGAAGCGACGGCAGCGCCAGTCGTTCCATGACGCCCGGGTCGACGCCGTATTTCCCCACCCGTGGCGGACCGGGCAGGTCGACATGGGCGAGCACTTCCCGTCGGCCTGCCAGTGTCTCCAGGGCGAAACCGACGCGGGCGCCGGATTGCCGGATCTCCTCCGTGGTGAAGCCGGTGGCGGCGTGGGTGGGCAGCAGCGCGGCGAGCCGACGCAGGGCGGTCGTCTTGCCCGCGCCCGGGCGGCCCTCAATCAGGATCCTTGTCGGCACACCGCCATCTTCACCCCCGCTTCCGGAGACGGCCCGGGTCGGCTCGGCCGAGCGGGGGTTTTGGAGTGCAGACCGGTGCCGGTGCCGCCGTTGCGGGTATGGCGGCGCGCATGAGCGGAATTGAACTCAGCAGCCCCGCGTTCGACGACAAAACGGTGATCCCCCGTCGGTACAGCGGGGAGGGCGAGAACATCTCACCGCCCCTGACCTGGTCGGGGGTGCCCCACGAGGCCACGGAGCTGGTGCTCCTGTGCGAGGACCCGGACGCACCGGGAACGACCTTCCTGCACTGGCTGGTGACCGGCATCGATCCGGGGACCACCGGGACGGCGGAGGGCCAGAAGCCCCACGGGGGCCTGCCGTGGCCCAACGGCTTCGGCCGCGTGGGCTGGGGAGGGCCGATGCCTCCACCGGGGCACGGGCCGCACCGCTACTTCTTCCGCCTGTACGCCCTGTCCGAGCCGCTGCCGCTGCACGACCACCCGGGCGCCGAGGACGTGCACCGTGCCCTGAAGGGCAGGGAGCTGGCCTCCGGCACCCTGGTCGGGACCTATCAGCGATGAGCGGGTCACCGCTGGTCGTAGCCATGGGCGTGGGCCCGCCGCTCGTACAGCTCGACACGCTCCTGCCCGCCCTGCCCGATCGGCTGGACGAGCCGGCCACCGGTGCGGAGCTGATCCACGCGCGGCTCAGGCACTCGCGGGAAGGCCACGCAGACGATGACGGCGTCGTACGGTGCACGGGTCGGCACCCGAGGGTCCCGTCGCCGAGTACGACCTCGGCATTGCCGACGCCCTGCCCGGCGAGCCGTATCCGGTCCCGACCTCCAGGACCTGTTCGTCTCCGGTGAGGCCGGCAGCGGAGACCGTCATGGCGATCAGCGCGGGCTGGATGGTCACCTGCCCGTGGGGGAGCGCTACGGGCGTGTCCCGGTACGCGGATGCCACCTCGTCCGCGGGGACGAATTCCGCCCGGGGAGCTCCGTACGGCCTCCAGGAGACGGGCGTCGGTCACGCCCACGGCGCGGGCTGCGCGGCGAGGTCCTCGAGGGTCCCTTCACGGGCCATCGGACCGCGGGGCCGTGACGGTGGCGCCGGCAGCCCCGGTCGTGGTGCGTTCCAGAAGCCGCGCGGCGTGATCGCAGGGTGATCGAAACGTCCGTCTCCTTCACGCCGCTCCTGCTCCTGTCCATGTGCCCCATCAGCCGCTCATGCGCCGCGCTCCCGCTCCAGCCCAGTGTCGGCATGTCCCGTGCGCAGTGCGATTCGGGGCGGTCGGGCGCACGGGGCGCCCGTGATCCGGGAGGCGCAGCGCGTCGGCGTCAGGACGGGGTCCCCGGGTCGGTGTACCGCAGCAGGGCGCCCACGCCCTCGTACAGCCTCAGCTCGCTCTCCGGCACGACGACCAGCTCGGCACCGGTGCCGACGAGGGCCCGGACGAGGGCCTCGTCGGCGCGTTCCTCGCGCGGGGCCCGCACGCCGAAGGACATCAGCTCCGCCTCGGTCAGGGCGAGCTGAGTGGGCTGGGAGCCTGCCCAGAGCCGCAGCGAAGAACCGGGCGGCCGGTTCAGCAGCAGTGCCGCGACCTGGCCACGCTGGAGGGCGGCGACGGTGGCGGCCAGCCCGTCCGTCATGCGTCCGTCGAGAGCACGCCGGCCGATGAAGATGTCCACGAGTTCCCGGTCGTGCGCGGCCATGCGGCCGCGGAAGACGGCGTCGAGCTGCGGCTCCAACAGGGCGCGTCGGGTGTCGGTGGGGGTCCGGCCGCCCACGCGTACGACCTTGTCCCGCAGGGTGTGCGGCAGGCGGCGGATCAGTACGTTGCACGCCCACTCGTCCCCGCCCACCAGGACGGCGTCGGCATGGGCGCGCCGCGCCCGTTCGTCCAGCCGGTGACCGAGCCGGAGGCAGGCGCGGTGCCAGGTCGCCACCGCGACCCTGCGGTGCAGTCGCTCACCCGGGGTGACGGTGGACGCGGGCCAGGTGCCGGTCTCCGCCTCCAGAGTTACCCAGCCGTGGGTCTCGGCGGTCGGAAGGCCGCCGTAGTGGACGACTACGGCCATGTAGGGGATCTCCGGAAGGTGCTGGGTGACCAGGGGCATCGCGTCCGGCAGGGTGCTGTAGCGCGCGGAGTCGTGCTCGGGCGGCCTGGGCAGCTCCCAGTCCAGGACGAGCGTGCCGTGGGCGGCGAAGATGGCCTGACCGTGCACCCCCGGCACCTCTGTGTCGGCGCCGACCACCTCCTCCAGTACGTTCAGCAGCGCCCGCTCCGAGCCCTGACGGGACAGACTCTCGCGCAGCCGCCGCCAGCGCAGCGCGATCGCTCGCTCGGGATGCTCGACGTTACGGGAGGTGTCCAGGTACACGGAGGCGAACGGGCCCGGCTCCGTGTAGAGAGGTTCAAGGAACGACAGCCTCATCGCCACTCCTCGTCAGTGGTCTCCCCTCCCTTTGATGATGCGCGCCCCGGGGATGATGGAGCTCGCCGAGCGCAAAGCGGTGTGGAACGCGGGGCGGTCAGGCGCCGGCAGCAGCCGGCCCATCATGAGCATGGTGGCGGCGATCAGACCGTCCAGCACCGCCAAGCCGCGGACCGGGACAGCAGGCCGCTGAGCCGCTGGGCTCCATAGCCGGATGAAGGAGCAGTCTGCGAGGGAGCAGCAGATCGAGACGGGGGCCGCCTTTCCCACGTGAATACCGGTTTCTGGGCCGTATTCGACAGACCCGGCGGCACGCTCGTGAGCTGCGGATCCAGCAACGGCCGACCCGCGCTCATTCGCGCCGCCGCTTTGGAACTGTGCGGGCCGATGAGTATCGAGACGTCCATCCCGTTGTGCAAAGCGGTATTTCGTGCCCTATTCCAGAGGCCGGTACGGTCGGATCATGGAGTGGAATTTTCAGTCGGCCGAAAGACTCGCGGCTGCTTTGCGTGCCGGTGAAGTGACCTCGGTGGAACTGACCGACGAGGCGATCGCGCGTATCGAGCGGCACGACAAGGCGGTCAACGCGGTCTGCGTGCCGGACTTCGACCGTGCACGGGCCGCCGCCCGCGGTGCCGACCAGGCGCGCGCTCGCGGTGAGGACCGGCCGTTGCTCGGCATTCCGGTGACGGTCAAAGAGTCCTACAACATCGCCGGGTTGCCCACGACCTGGGGCATGCCGCCGCACCGGAACTACATGCCGGCCGAGGACGCGGTGCAGGTGTCGCGGCTCAAGGCCGTGGGCGCGGTGGTGCTCGGTAAGACCAACGTGCCCTTGGGGCTGCAAGATGTGCAGAGCTTCAACGAGATCTACGGCACCACCAACAACCCGTGGGATCACGGTCGCACACCGGGTGGGTCCTCCGGCGGATCAGCGGCGGCCCTGGCGTGCGGATTCGGCGCACTGTCCATCGGCTCCGACATCGCCGGTTCGTTGCGCACCCCCGCACATTTCTGCGGTGTCTACGCGCACAAGCCGACGCTCGGGCTGGCGGCGAACCGCGGTATGGTCCCGCCGCCCGCCCCGGCACTGCCGGTCGACCTCGACCTCGCCGTCGTCGGTCCGATGGCGCGCACTGCCCGCGACCTCACGCTCCTGCTCGACGTCATGGCCGGACCGGACCCGCTGACGCTCGGTGTGGCGCACCACTTGACGCTGCCGCCCGCGCGCCACGAGCGGCTCTGCGACTTCCGGGTCCTGGTCCTCGACGAGCATCCGCTCATTCCGACCGGGTCCGCCGTGCGGGCGGGCGTGAACCGGGTGGCCGACGCGCTTGCCGACGGCGGCGCCCGCGTCGAACGGCACAGCCCGCTGCTGCCCGATCTGACCGAAGCCGCGGTGCTCTACATGCAGTTGCTGTTTTCGAGCTTCGTTGCGCGATTTCCCGTCGAGGTGTACGAGCAGCTGCGGACCCACGCCGCCGGACTGAGCGCGGACGACCCGAGTCTCGATGCGGCGCTGCTGCGCGGCATTGGGTTCAGCCACCGTGACTGGATCGAGGCGAACGGCCGTCGCGAGCTCCACCGCCACGGCTGGCGGCAGCTCTTCGCCGAGTTCGACGCCGTGGTGTGTCCCATCACGCCCACTCCCGCGTTCCCGCACGACCACAACCCCGATCTGAGGGAACGCCGGATCGACATCGACGGCGTCGAGTACCCGTACCTCGACCAGCTCGTCTGGGCCGGTCTGGCCACCATGCCCGGCCTACCCGCCACCGCCATACCAGCGGGCCGGTCCCCCGAGGGGCTGCCGGTGGGAGTGCAGCTCATCGGTCCGATGTTCGAGGACCGTACCCCGCTGCGGCTGGCCGAACTGCTCGAGCGGACGATCGGCGGCTTCCAGGCACCGAAGTAGGGCGTACTACACCTGCCACTTGGGCGGGCCCCGGGCGAAGGCCGGGCGGTCTTCGGACGGGGCTTCCCCGGAGGGGTACCGCACCGGTTCGCTGGAGATGTACCGCGGTACGGGGGTGAGGGCGATGGACGTCAATGGTGCGGCTGCGCCGGTCGTGGCGGTCGTCGGGGTGGTCGGGACCTTGCTGTCGGCCCTGCTCACCCAGCGTGCGGCCGAGCGCAGCCGGCGGCGCGAGCAGGAGCGGGCCGAGCGAGCGCGGGCGCGGGCCCTGGAGGCCGAGCAGCTGCGTACCTGTTACGTCGCCCTCAACACCGCCTCCCGGCAGTATCTGGCCGCTCTCACCGACCAGTTGCACGCGCTGCTGCGCACGGAGGATCCGCGTGCGGCACGGCAGCGCCTCACCGAGGCCAGGGACCTGCACCGGGACGTGTACGCGGAGGCGCAGATGCGGTTGCCCGACCCCGTACTCGCCCTGGCCGGCGAGGTCACCCATGCGCTCGGCACCCTCTACGGCCGGCTCCGGCGCCTGGACGACGGCGTGCCCCGCCCGGGCGACTCGCTCGAAGCCGCCCAGGGGCAGATCGACGCGCTGTGGGAACGGCTGCGGGAGCTGCGGCGCGGGATGCGGGCGGATCTGGGAGCGTCGGGAGTGTCTGGAGTATCGGGAATGTACCGACTGGGCCCGTCCGAGACCGGTCCGCACCGCCCTGGGACCCATCCGGGTGCATCCGGGGCGAGTTCCGGGTGTTGATCGGGCGACGGCCGGAAAAGCTCGGTGATCGGGCATCGTTGTGACGGACATCTCGTCATCATGGAGATCGACGGACTGTTGCCGTCCTCGGGATGTGAGGAGTGCCGGTGGGGGAAGAAGAGGAGAGCGGTGGCGTTCAGGCGTTGCGGACCTGGGCCGGTGAGGCCATCGGGCGGGCGAAGGCGTTGCTGCCGGCGCCGGACAAGGTCGTCAGAGCCTCGCGCGCCCATGACGACGCTGTAGCCGAACTCGACGCGCTCTCCCGTCTGTTGGACCACGATCCGGGGCTGCGCAGCTCGGTGACGTTATGGCTCGGCGGTGCCCTCACCCTGCGCCACGTCGCCGGGGGCGGGACGCCCGAGGACCGGGAGCGGGCGCACGGTCTGCTGCGGGACGTACGGGACCCGGCGACGAAGACCGGGGCCGCGGCCGGCGTCGAGGACCGGCGGTGGGCCGCGCTGTTCCTGGTGACGCACGCGATGCCGCTGCAGGAGATGCCGGGCGGGATCGCTCCGGAGCTGGACGGGACCGCCATGTTCGACATGATCATGCGGGAGGGCCCGGGCGGGATGGCCGCCCTCGCGGCCGAGCTGCAGGAGCTGGTGACCGAAGCGGCCGAACTCCCGTTGCCGCCACAGGACCTGAGGCATCTGCGGCAGCTGCGCGACCTCTATGCCCGTCCCTCGGCCGACGGCATCGCCGACCTGTTCAACAGCCTTGTACCCGACGACGGGTTTCCGGGCACCGATCAGCTGCGGCAGATGATGGGGACCTGGCTGACGACGATGACCGGTGGCGCGGGCACGACCAGCGACTCGGGTCCGAACAGCGGCTCGGGCACGGCACCCGGTACCGCCCCGCACACGAGTGATACACACCCCACCCCGGACCCCTCCGGCACCACCCCCGCCGACGCCGATGCCCCGGCCGTACCCCGTACCCCCGAGGACTTCCGCAGGCTGATCGTGGCGTGGCAGGCCGTCCACACCACGTCCGTGGACTTCCTGAACCACGCCGGCGGCGGCGACCCCGCTGCCCTGAACCAGCAACTCAGGCGACTGCGCGACGCGTTGGACGGGCTGCCGGACGGCATGCCGGGCAAGGACGCTCTCGAAGGGCAGATGACCATGCTGCTCCACTTGAGCGACGGCGCCGGCGGCACCCTTCAGGACCAGGCGCTCGGTCTCGCGCACACCCAGACGGTCACCGACTACTTCCGGCGCAAGTCGGAAAGCTCCATCCCCATGGCCGACGGCTTCGCGATCATGGCGGACGTGCTGGCCCTGATGACCGACGTCCGTACCGCCGGGCAGGCCGAGGACGTGGAGCGGCTCCGCACCCTCCTGCCCCAGGCCGAGGCCCTGGCCGACACCGTCCCCGAGGACCACGACTTCCGCGCCGCAGCTCTCGTCATCCGTGCCATGGCCCGCCTCATGCTCGGCCGGTTCACCATGGACCGGGAGCTGCTCCTGCGCGGTGTCTCCGACCTCGAGGACATCAGGACCGCCGCGGGGAACAGCAGCCTCCCGATCGGGGACGAGGAGCTGGAGGCCATGGTTCCGGACCTCGCGGCCCTGCGTGCCTACCTCGCCGGCGACACGACGGACCTCCCGGACGGGGACGTACCGCCGCCGGACGCCCCCGCCGACCAGCTCCACTCCGCCGCAAACCGCCTCGGCATGCGCTACAGCTTCACCAAGGACCCGGCGGACCTCGATGCCGCCATCAGCACGCTGGAGCGGCTTCGCGAGCACATCCGGCAAGGCCGGGCCCCGCGCGTCGCCGCCGCGTCCCTGTGGACGCTCGCCGAGTCCTACCGCGCCCGCTGGCATCGGGAGCAGAGCGCGTCCGACGCGGACGCCGCCACCGACGCGGCGAACGAGGCCCTGGCCACGCTCGCCGCCGACGTCCTCCTCCAGCAGGGCGCTGAACACCGCCTGACGACCGCCCGCAACGGCGCCTCCCTCGGCATACGGGCCGCCCTGTGGGCCGCCGCGCACGAGAGGGTGGACGACGCGGTCGCCGCCCTGGAGCTGGGCCGGGCACTGGTGTTGCAGGCGGCGGCCACCTCCCGGGCCGTACCGGACCTGCTGGAGGAGCGTGGCCATCCCGAACTCGCGGCCGCCTGGCGGGAGTCCGGCGCTGCCGACAGCACCGAGCTGCCCGCCGAGCTGCCCAGCACCCTGCGCCGGCAGGCCCTGGAGGCCCTCGGCTACCGGGAGCGGGGAGGCCTGCTCGGCACCCCCACCCCGCGGGAACTGGCGGACGGCGCGGGCGACGCCGGCGCGGACGCCCTGATCTATCTGGTCCCCGGCAGCGACGGCGAGGCCCCGGGCATGGTGCTTGCCATAGGCCCCGAGATCGGCATCGGCGTGGGCGGGCTGCCCATGTTGTCCGAGGCGGGCAGCGCCCCTCTGGAGCGGTACCTGGACGCGGCCGCCGCGCGCTCCACGGACCCGGACCACATCGACGTACAGGCGGAACGGGCCTGGGAGGAGGCTCTGTCCGAGCTGAGCGACTGGGCGTACGAGGTGTTCGTCCACGTCCTCGCCGGGCTGGAGCAACACCTCCCGGGCGACGCCGCCGACCGCCGTACGCCCCGGGTCGTCCTGGTCCCCTGCGGCCGCCTCGGGGTCGTCCCCTGGCACGCGGCCCGCTTCCCGGCGGACGCGCCGTACGACTACCTCTGCCAGGCCCTGGTGATCAGCTACGCGGCCTCCGGCAGCCAGTTCCTGCGCACGGTGAAGCGCGCGCCCCGCGATCCGGTCTCGGCCCCGGCCATGGTGGCCGACCCGAGCCTCAAGCTGACGTATGCCGAGCTGGAGGTCCTTCAGCTGCGCAACGCGTTCTACCCGGGGGCGCGGCTGTACGGCGACTTCGCCACCCTCCCGCCCGACTCGGTGCCGGCCGGCACCCCCGACCAGCTGCTGGCCCTGCTCGCCCAGGACCACTCGATGGTCCATCTGGCCACGCACGGCATGGCGGGCGTACGGCCGACGGAGTCGGCCCTGCACCTCGCCCCCACCGACCCTGACGAGGAGGTCGGCCGGCTCACCGTGACCCGGCTCCTCGACCGGCCGCAGCCCGCCGAACAGGAGGGCGGCCCATTGATCGTCCTGAGCGCGTGCGAGACCGACCTGAGCACCCGCGACCACGACGAGGCCCTGACTCTCACCACGGCGTTCGTCTCGGGCGGCGCCCGTGATGCCGTGGGGTCGCGGTGGACCGCCCGGGACAGCGCGTCGGTGCTTCTGATGGCGGTCTTCCACCACCATCTGCGGGCCGGGCTCAGCCCCGTCGACGCACTGCGGGCCGCGCAGCTGTGGATGCTCGACCCGGACCGGAAGGATCCGGGCTGTCTGAGCGACGAGCTACGGCCGGACATCCGCCGACCCGATCTGCAACGGCCCGTCTTCTGGGCCGCGTTCATCCATCAGGGCCACCCCGGCCGGGGAAAGGAGACCGTATGACCCCGGGTGAGGACAGCGGGACTAGGGTGCTCGGCCTCATCGGCGAGCACCTCGACAGCATCCGCGCCCAGCTGACCGACGAGCAGTACCAGCTCCTGCTCACCCGGCTGCGCGCGCTCGCCGACACCCCGCCGGACGACTCCAGGGCCGTACGGAGGGCCTTCCAGGCGGTGCGGCTCTGCCTGGTGCCGCTGCCGTTCGACCATCCGGTCCGGGAGGCGCTGGACTCCGTCCGGCTCGCCGGTACGGCGACGGTCAGCCGCCCGGTCGTCCTGCGGACGCGGGATCTGCTGGCCCGGCTCACGGCCGACCCGCCGCCCCCCGGCACCGCGGCCATCATCGCCGCCGTCGAGCTCAGACTGCTGCACGCGCCGGCCCTCTCGGCCGCCGAGGTCCGCGCCCGGTATCGCGGATCGGTGCCACCGCCCGAGCTGATCCGGTTCGCCGATCCCGACCTCGGCGACCGCTACCCGGAGTTCCAGTTCGAGCCCGGGGGCGGGGCGCCGTACGAGGTCGTCCTGGAGGTCAACCGGGTGCTGCTCGCCGACGCCGACCCGTGGGGGGCCGCCGACTGGTGGCTGAGCGGCAACGCGTGGCTGGGCGGCGGGTCGCCTGCCGCCCTCCTCGGCATCCGGCCGGACCGCGAACTGGTGGGCGCGGCCGTGGCGTTGGTGGAGGGGGACTGATGCACGAGGAAGCCGTGTCGCCCTCCGTGTACCGCTTCCGGCCGCACTGGGAGGTGCTGCCCGCTGGTACCCAGCTCTGGCGGCTGCACAAGTCCCGGTACGCGGCAGAGGAGTTCAAGCCGTACGACCCGGACGACGAAGCGTCCGGCCGCTTCCACGGCACGGCGGAGGACCCCTACCCGTGTCTGTACGCGGCGACGGACCCGGAGACCGCGCTCGCCGAGACCCTGCTGCGCTCGGTCCCCTTCGACCCGGAGACCAGTATGCGGCTGGTCCTCTGGGCGCAGGTGCGGGGCAGGTCGCTGAGCGTGGTGCGGACCCGGTGCGAGCTGAGACTGGTCTCGCTGTGCTCGGGAGCGGCGCTCGCCGCCGTCTGCCAGGACCACCTGCTGCTGGAGAGCGAGGGAAAGGAGCACTACGAGGGCACACGGCGCTGGGCGCAGGAGATCCGGGCCCAGGCCCCCGAAGCCATGGGGATGATCTGGGGCTCGAAACGCAACCCGTCACGGCGGGCCCTGGTTCTCTTCGGAGACCGCCTCGCGGACCGCGCGGACGGACCGCTCGAAGCACTGCCGTACCGCAGCATCCCGGACCTCGGCTCCCCGGACGGCATCAAAGAGGCCAACCAGCTGCTGGAACCCCTACGCTCGGCGATCAAGGAGCCGCTGCACCGCTGACGGCACCTTGCCGGACCCCTCGCCCGCCGCCCGCTTGTCCCCGTGTGAAGCGTGGTGTCATCGTTGTCGCCATGGCACCACCGTCCCTTGACCATGCGTCAATCCTCATGGAATTACAGGCGGTTCGGCGGGCGGGACTGCTGAGGCTGCGTGGCCGCGAGCTGCCCGCCCTGGAGGCGGCCGCGGGCCGTTGGGCGACCGGGCGCACCCGTGAGGGCGCCGTGGAGGCGCTGCTCCGCCGCGCGGTGGAGCGGCTCGACGCGGGCACGCTGCGCACCGCCGCCGAGTACACGCTGGGCCT
>NZ_CM002285.1:8391435-8396234 GCF_000497445.1 Streptomyces roseochromogenus subsp. oscitans DS 12.976
ACTGGCCGGCGTCCTCCCGCCGGGCCCGCGCGGCCGAGGTGTACCGGGTGAGCGAGGAACGCTTCCGCAAGCACCACGAGGTGATGGTGCTCGGGCAGGTGGCCCAGCACATCGTGGAAATGGTGGAATCGCGGGAGAGGGGCGGCGACCAGCCGGGCGAGGGCGACTGGGAAGGCGGCACCCACCGGTCCGTGGACGTCCTGGCAGGCGATCGGACCGTATCCCTCACCCTGCACATCCACCCCGTGGACCTGTTGCGGGACGTGGACGTGGTGGTCTCCCCGGCCAACACCTACTTCGCGCTGCCCGAGCCGTACAAGTCCTCGGTCTCCGCCTCGTTGCGCCGGGCCGCCTCCGTGCGCGGGGTGACCGGCGACCTGCTGGACGACCCGGTCCACGACGAGCTGCGCAAGTGGACGGCCCGGCACGGCACTTCGGGGCGTCCGGTGATTCCGGGCACGGTGGCGGCGACCGGTTCGGGAGCCATGGCCGAGTACGGCGTACGGCGGATCTACCACGCGGCGGTGGCCGTACCCCGGCCCGGCACCAACGACTACGACGTGCTGCCCGCCGACATCACCCGCGCCACCTCGCGCGCGCTGGCACTGCTGGCCGAGGAGCACGACCGGCATACCCCGCCGCTGCGCTCGGTGTGCTTCCCGCTGCTCGGCTCCGGGCGTGGCGGGCTCGCGTACCGGGTGAGCGCGGCCGCCGTATGGAGCGCCGTCGAGGCGGAGCTGGCGCGCGGGGCGCGCTGGGACGTGCACTTCGTGGTGCGTACCCCGGAGGCGGCCCGCGTGGTGGAGCGGATCGCGGCCAGGACCCGCCCGGGGCGCGACCAGTCGGTGCCCAGCCGGTCCGATTGACTTGAGGGGCGGGTCGCTCAGGTGGGGTGCCTCGGGGGAGCCTTCCCCCCTGGGCGGCTCGCGCCCCCCGGAGCCGCCCAATACCGACAGAGTGTCAATTTGTGCAAGGGACGGGCGTGTTGGTGCCGGAGTCACATACCGTGGCCGTATGACCAGGGGGATGGTTGAGTGGGCGCACGGCTGCGCGGGTCGCACGGTGACCTGGCCCGCCCCGGATATGTACGTACTCGTCGACGGTGTCCTGCTGCGCATGGCCCCCGAGCCGCCCGGTCTGCCGCCGGGTACGGCCGTCACCGTGCGCCACGATCCCGGACGGCAGCGGCTGGTGGCCCACGCCGACGGCACCGGGGCGGTGGCCGGATGAGCGTCCAGGGCATCGAGTTCGGGGCCGGATACGAGGAACGGCAGCCCGTCGTTCTCCTCCTCGACACCTCCGCGTCCATGGGCCGCCCCGCCGGACACCCGCGGATCGACGAGCTGAACGGCGCGCTGACCCGCTGGTTCGACGGGGTCCGTGCGCAGGAGCGGCTGCGCACCCGGGTGGAGGTCTGCCTCATCACCTTCGCCTCGGCGGTGCGTGTCTACGACCCCGACCCGGGCCGCCTGGTCCCGGTCGAGGAAGCCGACGCCGGCCGGGTCTTCGTCCCGGTGGACAGCATGCGCCCGCCCACGCTGCGCGCCGAAGGCCTGACCCGGCTGACGGAAGCCGTGGAAACGGCCCTCGAACTGGCCCGCACCCGCTACCGAACCCTGCAACGCGGGCGGGTACCGGTCCGGCGCCCCTTCCTGTGGGTCCTGACGGACGGCGCGCCGAGCGACGCCCAGGGCCGCCCGCTGGACGCGACGGCCCTGGCGGGTACGGCGGGGCGGGTGCGCCAGGGCGAGGAGCAGGGGGAGTGGGTCTTCCAGGTGATCGGGGTGCGCGGCGCCGACCTGCCGATGCTCCGGGTGCTGGCGCCGAAGGCCACGTCCCCGCTGGAGAACCTGGACTTCGGCCGGATCCTCGACCTGCTCTTCCAGAGCACGGACGACAGCAGCCCGGACCAGGACGCCGATCTCATCCACCGGCAGGTCAATGACCGCGCCGCCCGGCTCGCGCGCATGGACAGGCTGGAGAGGGACCTACGGTGATCATCGCGGGCGCCTCCGTCCAGGGCACCGCTCATCTCGCCACCGGGCAGGGCTGCCAGGACGCGTTCAAGGCGATCGGTCTGGGCGACACGGCGGTACTGGCGGTGTCCGACGGCGCGAGCAGCCGCGACCGCAGCGCCCTGGGCGCCCACATAGCGGTCGACGCGGCCTGCCGCCTGCTGTCGGAGGACATACCGGAGGCGGAGGAAACGCCTGAGGCATGGACCCGGTGGATCGCGGGGCGCGGGAAGAGGGTGGCCGAGGAGTACCGAAGGGCGGTGACAGGGGTGTTGGGCGCATCGGGTTCACAGGGCCCCGGCGCCTTGGCAGCCACTCTCACAGCGGCCGTCGTCAACCCACCCTGGGTGGCTTTCGCGTCGATAGGCGACTGCTTCGGCACGCTTCTCACACGCGCGACTGTCCCTGCCGAGAGGGCGCGGGGAACCGCGCGACTGACGCCCACCCACCCGCACGCACCCACGACCGACACCACCCAGTCGCCTGAGGCACCCCCCACCGACCGTTGCCACTTGGTCCTCCCCCCACCCACCACGCCACCCGTCTTCTTGTCCTCGCCCAGCGCAGAGTTACGCATCCGCACCTTCGTCGTCTGGGAACCAGAGCTCAGCGGAGTGGTCCTGGCCACCGACGGCTGCGCCGCCCTCACCCTCGACCATCCCTCCGTCCGTCAACTCCCGCCAGAGGCAGGCCCGTTACCGGCCGAGCGCTTCTTCCTCGGCCTCGCCGCCACGCTCCGCGAGAACCACGGGGACGCCGAGCCCCTTCGACGCCGGCTCTCCGGGCCCCAGGCCGGCCGGACCGGTGACGATCTGACCGTCCTGTGCGCTCTGGTCGAAGGGGGGTGACCGTGGGACTGACAGTGGTGTCCGGCGGCGGACACACATGGCGGCTCACCGAGCAGATCGGCAGCGGCTCGGAAGGGTTCGTGTACGGCGTGGACGACGCCCGCCCCCTCGTCGCGAAACTCGTCCCGGATCCGCCCGGCCCCGAGGCCTACCGGCGCCGCGTGGCCCGCCTGGTGCGCCAGCGCCGCGAACCCCGCACCGTCGGCCTGCTCTCCGGCACACCCGTCCGGCTTGCCTGGCCGCTGGTCTCGGTCCGTACGGCCGACGGTACGGACGCGGACCGCGTCGACGGGTACGTGATGACCGACATGCGGCACGCCTACCAGCCGTTCAGCCACCTCCTCAGCACCTCCGCCCGCCGTACCTTCCTATCCCGGGCGACCTGGGCGACCGCCCTGCGCGCCGCCCTCGCCCTCGCCCGGCTGCTGGACGAACTGCACGCCGAGGGCTATGTGGTGGGCGACCTCAAGCCGGACAACCTCTGGGTCGACGAGACCGGCCGGGTCGGTATGGCGGACATCGACTCCTGGCAGTTCACGGACGGCCGCGAGGTGTTCCCGGGCCGGATGCGCACCCCCGGCTACACGGCTCCCGAGCGGATCGGCGCCCCCGCCGGCACACCACCGGACTCCGCGTCCGACGATTTCGCCCTGGCCGTCCTGGTCCACCAGCTCCTCATGGCCGGCCTGCACCCCTTCGCCGGCCACCCGGCGGACGGCGGCGACTATGTGTCGTACGACGACAACGTGCTGCACGGCCGCTGCCGGATCGTCGACCGTACGTCGGTGCTGCTGCCCCGCTCCGTGCCGCCCGCCGACCTGCTGCCGAGACGGCTCGCGGAGCTGTTCCGGACGGCCTTCGCGTACCCGCGCCGACGCGCGACGGCGGCCGAGTGGGCCCGGGCGCTCGCGGCCGAGCTGGCCCCCGGCCGCCTGAAGGTGTGCGCGGTCAACGCCCGTCACCTCCACACCGTGGAACGGCCGTGGTGCCCGTGGTGCGACCAGGCCGAGCGGGGCACCGACAGCTACCCCGGCCAACTGCAGGAGGAGGCATGACGACTCACCTCTCCGTCGCCCGGATGCTGGACCGCTGCACGGTCCTCGGCCCCGGCACCCGCGCGGTCATCTGGGTACAGGGCTGCCCGCTGCGCTGCCAGGGCTGTGTGGCCGCCGAGACCCTGCCCTTCGAGGGCGGAACCAGCCACTCGGTCGCCGAACTCGCCGACTGGCTGTGCCGGCTGGACGGCATCGAGGGCGTGACGTTTTCCGGCGGTGAGCCGTTCAGCCAGGCCGGTGCGCTGGCCGAACTGCTCGACGCGGTACGGGAACGGCGCCCGGACTTCGGCGCGATGGCGTACTCCGGCTTCCGCCACGAGGCACTGCGGCGGGGCGGCGACCCGGACCGGCTCGCTCTGCTTCAGCGGCTGGATCTCCTGGTCGACGGGCCGTACCTCGCGGCGCGGCACGGCACTCTGCGCTGGCGCGGCTCGGACAACCAGCGGCTGATCCCGCTCACCGACCGCTACACGCTGGCCCTGGCCGAGCCGGACACGACCGCCGGGATCGAACTGTCGGTGGATGCCGACGGATCACTCTCCTGGGCCGGCGTGCCGCCGACCCCTGGATTCCGGGAGGGACTTGAGGAGCAGCTCGCGGCGCGGGGTTTCGTGCTGCGCGCCGAGGAGCGGAGGGGACGATGAGCGGGTCACCGAAGTACAGCAGCGTCCGTGTGGGTGCGATGTATGCCCAGCGGGAGGCGGCGGAGCGCCGTCGCCGGGCCGAGGAGCGCCGGGCCAGGGAACGCGGGCGGGCCGTCGAGCGGATCGAGCTCGCTCGGAAGGCCGCCACCCCTGGATTCCGGAAGAGGCCTGAGGAACAGTTCGCGGCGCGGAGGGGACGATGAGCGGGTCACCGAAGTACAGCAGCGTCCGTGTGGG
>NZ_CM002285.1:8397094-8413159 GCF_000497445.1 Streptomyces roseochromogenus subsp. oscitans DS 12.976
GGAGCGGAGGGGACGATGAGCGGGTCACCGAAGTACAGCAGCGTCCGTGTGGGTGCGATGTATGCCCAGCGGGAGGCGGCGGAGCGCCGTCGCCGGGCCGAGGAGCGCCGGGCCAGGGAACGCAGGCGGGCCGCCGAGCGGGCGCGGCTGGCCCAGGAGGCGGCTGCCCGCCGGGAACGCGCGCGTGCCGAGACGGAGCGGCGCCGTGCCGAAGTCGCACGAAAAGAGGCCGAGTTGGCGGCCCGGCGGACGGCCGAGCGCGGCGCCCGGCTGGCCCGTGCGCGGGCGGAGCAGAACCGGGCCGACGAGCGCGGTCTGGAGGAGGTGCGGGAGCTGATCGCCGAGGCCCAGCGGTCCGGGGCGCGGGCCGACGTCGGTTCCCTGGAGAGGCGGTTGGCCGACCTGCGGGAGCGGGCCGCCCGTGGGGAACAGCTCGGGGACGCGGTGGAGGAACTGCGCGGCCGGGTCGTGAGCCTGCGCTCGACAGCAGGGGGGAACTTTACGGACGACCCCTCCGCCGTCCTGGCCGGTCTGGAGCGCCGGTTCTCCGCCACCGGCACGGACGGCGCCACCCTCGACGCGGACGGCCATCGGCGCTGCACCGACCTGCTCGACCAGCTGCGCGCGGCCGCCGCCCCGGGCCGGCAGGTCCGTTTCGAAGCCCTGCTCGGCACGGTCGAACACGCCCTGGCCCGGCATGCTGCGAAGGTCGCCGAGGCCCGAGAAGCCGCTGAGCGGACGGCACTCGCGGAACAGGAGCGGGAGGCGGCCGAGGCGGCGGAGCGCGAGCGCGCCGAGGCAGCGCAGGCGGCCCTGGAGCTGGCCCTCGTGGAGGCCGCCGAGCGGCTCGACGTCGTACGGCCGGCGGCCGAGGGCGTGGTGGACACCGCCGCCGATCTCGGCGACCCCGGGCTCGCCGACGAGATCGGGGACCACCTGTGCGCCGTCACCCAGGCGCTGACCGGGCGCTCGGCGGCCGAGGCACTGAAGGCGGTCGCCGATCTGGAAGGGCGGCTCCCCGACGCCGAACGCCGGCTGGACGAGCTGGAGCTGGCCTACCAGCGACGCCGGGACCTGGTGGAGGCGCTCCGGGACGCCATGACCGGCGAGGGGTTCGCCTTCGAGGGCGGTGAGGACCAGGGCGGCAGCTTCCGGCTGCACTTCACGCGGCCGACCGGGGCGACGTACGAGACCACGGTCACCACCGAGGACGACGGCACGCCCGTCCTCGTCTACCGCGTGGCGGGCGAGCCGGACGTGACGCTGTACGCCCCGCAGGACGAGGCGGTGTGCGACACCACCGAGGCGCTGCTGGAGCGGGTGCACGGGGCGCTGGGCGGCGACGACGGCTTCGTCCCGGGTGAGCTCGGCTGGGACGGCAAACCGCCGGGCCGGCGCGCCAAGCCGCTGCCGCACGAGACCTCCTGGAGGTGGACGACCCCGTGAGCACGGTCGGCTTCGCCAAGGGCGAGGACGGTACGGGACCCGTCACCGCCGACGGCATGATGCCCCTGTGGGCGGTCTCGCTCGGCTGGGAGCTGCGGCGCGGCCGTCAGGTGATCATCAACGGGCAGATCCGGGACCGCTGGTGGTTCGAGGACCGGCCCGCCTCCTTCCGGGAGGTGGTCGCCGGGGTGCTGGAAGTGCGCGGCGCCGACGTGGTGGGCTGGTGGGACCCGGTGGCCGGGCTCACCTTCCCGCTGCCGGGCCACGCGGAGCGCTTCGCCCGGCTGGAGACGGACCGGCCCCGCACAGCCACCGGCAGCGGTGACCGGGGCACACCCGCGGACGACCGGCGTCAGGATGACCGGCGTCAGGACGACCGACAGCGAGCCAACCCGCGCAGCCGGCGCGGCATCGAACGCGAGCGGGACCGGTCGAGCCTGCTCTCCCCTCGCTCAGCCGGCCCCCCGCGCGCCTTCGACGACGTGGTCGCCACCGTGCACCGACTCGCCGCCTCCCCCGACGCGGCCACGGCCTTCGTCTTCCAGGACATCGACCACCACCTCCCGCCCGGCCAGCCGGAATCGAGCGCCGGCTACCTCCGGCTGCGCGCCGCGATGACGGACGCCGTGACCCCCCGCGAGGCCCTGGCGGGCCACCGCCCGCACGCCCGCAACGCCGTCCTGTGCGCGGTGGGCGACGTCGGCCGGCTGCCCGGCTGGTTCCACCTGGAGGACCCCCGGATCGCCACGCTGCACGTCGGCCCACCGGACCCGAGCGAGCGCCGCCTGTGGCTGACCTGGCTGCGCGGCGACTTCAACGGCGCCCCGGACGCCACGCGCCACGACATCGAGGCCCTGGTCGGTGCCACCGACGGCATGTCCGGCTGGGACATCGACGCGCTCGCCCGGACCTCGTGGCTGCGCGACGTGCCGCTGCGGAAACCGGACAAGCTCCTGGAACTGCACCGGCTCAACGTGAGCGTCGACCCGTGGACCCAGCTGGACCGGGAGACCGTCGCCGGCGCGGCCGACGTACTGGGCGCCCGGGTGGTAGGCCAGTCCAAGGCCGTAGACGCGGTGGCCGCCGCGCTCCAGGCGGCCTTCGTGGGCGTCGACTTCGGCGGCTCCGGCACCGCCCGCCCCCGGGGCGCGTTCTTCTTCGTCGGCCCGACCGGCGTCGGCAAGACCGAACTCGCCAAGGCCGTCGCCGAGTTGATGTTCGGCGACCAGAGTGCGTACGCCCGCTTCGACATGAGCGAGTACCAGCAGGAACACGCGGCCGAGCGGCTCGCGGGCGCACCGCCTGGCTACATCGGCCACGAGCAGGGCGGCGAGCTGACCCGACGGGTCCAGGAACGGCCGTTCAGCGTCCTCCTCTTCGACGAGATCGAAAAGGCGCACCCGCGGGTACTGGACAAGTTCCTCCAGATCCTGGAGGACGGCCGCCTCACCGACGGCCGCGGCCAGACCGCGTACTTCTCCCAGTGCCTGATCATCTTCACCTCCAACACGGGCGCGGAGGCGGTCCAGAGTCTGCTGTCCGGAGGCGACTCCGAAGGCGGCGAAGAAGTGCCGTACTCCGCCCTGGAGGCACACTTCACCCGGGCCGTGGAGGAGAAATTCCGGGCGATCGGCCGGCCGGAGATCTACGGTCGGCTCAAGCCGGGCGTGGTCGTCTTCGACATGCTGCGCCGCGAGCACATCGTGAAGATCGCCGACCGGCTGCTGGGCCAGCTCACCGAGTCCGTCCGCGAACGCCACCAGGTCGAGCTGGTCCCCGACACGGACACCCTGCACCCCTGGATCACCGAGCGGATGAGCGACCCGGAGCACCAGGCATACGGCGGCCGCCAGATCCGCAACGAACTGGAACGGCTGCGGGAGGCCGTGGTCGCCCGGTTCCTGGCCCAGCGCCCGACCCCGGGCAGCCGGATCCGGCTCGGCATCGACGCCGACGGCACGCCGTGGGCCAGGACCGAGGAAGGGAACGGCTGACACATGCTCGGTATCGCCATCGGCCACCGCATCGCCCGCATCGGCCGCATCGACGCGGAAGGCCGCCCGGCCGTGACGGTGACGGACCTGGCCGGAACGGAGACAGCCACCGACCGCGACGCCGCACTGACCGCGCTCCTCGCCGAAGCCACAGGTGAGGAGGCAATGCTCGGCCTGCCCGCCTCCGCCGGCCGCGATGCCGAGGCCCGCCTCCGCCGCGCCGCCGAGGACGCCGGCCTCCGCGTCAACAGAGTCGTCCCGGAACCGGTCGCGGTGGCCCTGCACTACGGCGCGATCGACGAGGGCGTACACCGTACGGTCCTGGTGGTCGACCAGGCCGCGGCCACGGTGGACCTGACGGTCCTCGCCATCACCCCGGACCTGACGGTACGAGTCGTCACCACGCGCACCGAACAACTGGCCGACGACCACGCCCGCACGGCGATAGCCCGGGAACTGACCCAGGCGACCCTTGACTCCGTACTCCTCTCCGGCGACCTGTACACAACGCCCGCCCACCGCACGGACATCGAGAACCTCGCCGAGGCTCAGGGCCTGACGGTCCGCTGCACAACCCCCGAACTGGCCGTCGTACACGGTCTCCTGCTCCTGGAAGACTTCGGGCTCCTCCGCATCACCTTCGGCCCGGCACCGACGGTGACCCACTTTCCCCCTCCGCTGGAGGACCCGGAACCGCACGCCTGGTCCACTCCCGTGGAGGACCCAGAACCAGAAAGCGCCCCGAAGGGGCGCGGGGCCGAGACATATGCGGCTCCGCCGCGTGGGCGCGAGGAACCCCCACCGGCCCGCAGCGAACCCCCCACCGCCACCACCCCACCCCTCCCCACCCCCGAACCAGAACCCGAAACACAACCCCAACCCCAACCCCAGACACACCCGCAACCGGCCCACACCCTCCACGCCGTCCCCGTAACCCAACTCCAAGCCATCCGCCGGGACGACCACCTCCTCGTCCTCTGGGCCTGGCCCGACTCCGCCCTCACCGCCCGCGTCCGCTGGCGCTGCGAAGACGCGGCAGCGACCCGCCCCCGCGAGGGCGACATCCGCTGGCAGCGCCGGGTCTACGAACACGACGGCGGCCTGGACCTCCCCGTCGGCCGAGGCGCGGTCACGCTCACCGTCGAGGCCCTGGTCCCCGACGCCACCGTCGACACGGAGGGCGCCGCCTCCCTGCGCATCCCGGCCGAACCCCCCATCGTCGAGTACGAACCGTCCCTGCGCCGCCGCCTCACCGGCGCCCGCGTCGCGACCGTCACCTTCACCGCCCGGACCGGCTGCGACCTCCCCGCCCTCCGGATCGTCCACGGCCTCGGCCGCTACCGCCCCACCAGCACGGCCGAGGGCACCGTCCTCCACGAGGTCCCCGCCCAGCGCCTCCCCGCCGGCACCCCCCTCACCGTGGAGTTCCCCTTCCCCAGCACCCGAGGCTCCTCCTGGCTCGTCTGCTTCCCGGCGGACGGCCCGGACTCCGGCCCCGGCTCCGACCCAGACTCCTGCCAAGACCGCGACATCGACATCCGCCCCACGGCGCTGCACCGGCTGCGAGTGACCTGAATGGCCAGACGACTCACCTGCCCCTACTGCTACGAGACCTTCGCCCCGCGTGAGATCCGGTTCCGCTGCAACAGCCGGCTCAGCCGCACCCGCAAGCAGTGCGAGCGCCGCCGCGACCCGGTCCTCGACGAACGCTTCGGCCGGCGCCCCAGCCACGACGTGGGCCCGGACTTCGCCGCCGACGGCCGCAAGTCGACGGCGGTGTGCCCGGACTGTGACGGCGAGACGACGTACCGCATCTGCCCGGTCTGCCACGTCGAACTGCCGGTGCAGTTCGGCATGGTGGAGAACCGGCTGATCGCGATGGTCGGCGCGAGATCCTCCGGCAAGACGATCTACATGACCGTGCTGCTGCACGAGATGCGCAACCAGGTCGGCGAGGCCTACGGCGCCTCGCTGATGGGCCTGGACGACACCACCATGCGCCGCTACAGCTCGGAGTACGAGGACCGGCTCTACCGCGACCGGCAGATGTTCCCGCCCACACAGACCGCGACGACCAACGCCAATCGGGTGGAACCACTGGTGTTCAGGTTCGGGCTGCGCCGCAAGGGGCTGTTCGGGGAGCGGCCGCAGCACAGCGTGCTGTCGTTCTTCGACACGGCGGGCGAGGACTTCAACAGCAGGGAGAGCGTGGAGCTCAACACCCGCTACCTGACCAACGCGGACGGCATCATCCTGTTGCTGGACCCGCTGCAGATGCCGGGCGCCCGGGACAACGCGGCACCCGGCACGGCGCTGCCCGGCCTGGACGGCATCGACCCGCCGATCAACGTACTGAGCCGGGTGAGCGGCATGCTGCTGGCCGCGAAGGGCGGCAAGGCAGCGAAGGCCGACACCCCGATCGCGGTGGTCTTCTCCAAGATGGACGCCTTCTGGCATCTGATGGAGAACGGCAGCCCGCTGCGGTCACACGCACCCGCGCGCGGCCGTTTCGACGTCGGCGACAGCCTCAGCGTCCACGAGGAGGTCCGTCAGCTGCTCAAGGAATGGGACGGCGTGCCCATCGACCAGTCCCTGGAGAACACCTTCGCCCGCTACCGCTACTTCGGTGTCTCCGCGCTGGGCCGCAGCGCCACACCGGAGGCCCGTGTCGCCGACACCGGCATCCAGCCCTACCGGGTCGCGGATCCGCTGCTGTGGCTGCTGAGCGAGTTCGGTGCGGTGCCGAAGGCGGGCCGCGGATGACAAGGGGGACGAGCAGCGGAATGAGGAGCTTCCAGCAGCTCTACTACACCTCCTGCGAGCACGGGCTCAGCGGTTCCTCCGGCTTCCAGTTCAACGCGGTCAGCGAGCGGGTCTCGGCCGAGACCCGGCACCGGGTGGAGGGCCTGGCCGGGTATGAACCACCGCGCTCCCTGGTCGAGTCGGACACCCCCGAGCTGCTGGCCCGCTGCCCGGTGAACCTCTGCCACACCCCGGGCCGGCCGGGCGGCGCCACCACGCTGTGCGTGCGGTATGTCGGCCGGGACTCGGCGCGCCGCTTCGGCAACTACTTCGCCCACGCCCTGTACACCGAGGGCGAGTTCACCCCGGACAGCGGCGAGCCGCTAGCGATCGAGCTGTGGGACTCCCCGCTGTGGACCGCACGAGTCGCCGGCACGACCGAGATCCCGGAGCTGCCCGCGCCCCTGCCACGCGGCCCGCTGTCCCCTCGCTCGGCGCGCGCCTTCCTGCGTGCGCACCCGCACGCCGAGCAGCTTCCGGCCTTGCTGGCGGCGGTGTTCACGGCGCTCGCGGAGGACGGCTCGGTCGTGGTGATCGACGATACGACCGACCGGATCGCCCACTGGTTCGCGACCGTCTCCTACCTCCTGCCACCCCCGCTGGCCCGCACTCTTTCCTTCGCCACCTACCTCTTCCGCCCCACCCGCAGCCGGCTGCACCTCATCGGTACGGTGCCCGAGGCCCACCCCGAGTTCGGCCCCGACGACGAGGAGTCGTACACCGTCTTCGACTTCTCCGCGGGCCGCTTCCCCGAGGTGGTGCCCACCCACCATCTGGTACGGCTGCTGACCCGGATCGGGGTCGGGTCGATCCGCTCGGTGTGGTCCTGGACGGCCGAGTACACACACGGCCAGGAGTGGGCGCTGGGCGACTGGCACGCCCCGGTGGCGGCGGCCGCGGCGGCGGGGGGCATCGAGCTGACCGACGCCGACGTCCGCGCGGTGATCGACTGGCTGCCCGGCGCCGGTCATCTCGGACCGCGCCGGGCGGCGGTGGCGGCGGACATCCACCACAAGCACCGGGACCTGAACGACGACCAGCTCGCGGCGCTGAGCGCGGCCGCCCAGGCGGGCGGCGACGTGGCGCTGCACCAGGAACTGGAGGGCAAGCTCCACCAGTCCCGCATCCGCGCCTATGTGACCGGCACGGAGAACGCGCCGGGCCCTGTGCCGATCACCCATCCAGCCGAGAAGGAGCGGGCCACCGCCCTGTGGCAGCGGCTGCTCGGCGAGGCCGCCACCAGCCGTCAGCGGGTACGGCTGCTGCTGTGGGCGGTGGGTGCGCGGCTCGCCCCGCCGCCGGAGCTGCTCGCGGCCCAGAGCCTGGATCTGGCCCGCGCCCTGCTCGGTTCCTCCGGCGCGGGCCCCGGCCTGCGCGAGGACGTCGCCCAACTCGTCTACACACTGAGGGAGTTCAGGGCCGCGCTGGCGACGGCGGTGCACGAGGTGCTGGACGAGCGGGGCGGGGGTCAGGAGCAGCTGTTCGCCCAGTTCCCGGCCCAGTTGCTGAGCGAGCGGGACCTCGATGAGCGGCCCCGCCTCCTTGAGCACTACTGGCGGGCGCAGGCCGAGCGGGAGCCCGCCCGCACGGTCGAGCTGCTGTTCAGGATCCTTCAGGTGCGCGGCCTGGCCACGCCGGACGCGGAGCTCCTGCGCGGGCTGTGGCGGCAGCCGTCACCGGTCTGGACGTATGAGGAGGCGACCGCGATCGCCCGCGGGCTGCCGTCGGACCAGCCGGTGGCCGAGGTGGTCGCCGAGTGGTTCGACCGCGCGATGAAACAGGAGGTCAGGGACGAGCAGGGCCTAAGGGACTGCCTGGTGCTGTGCGACACACTGACCGCACCCGGCCGCTACGCCTGGCTGCGGGCGGTCACCCAGGAGTGCGTGCGGACCATCCTCCGGCTGGACGCGGCCCTGCGCGAGGCCACCGAGGCCACAGCGCTCGCCCGCGCGTTCCGGATCCCGCAGATCGACGCCTGGGCGGCACCCCGCGCACTGAAGCACTACCGGCTGCTCCCCGCCATGCTCCGGCTGCCCGCCGACCCGGCCCGGCTGCGCACGGAGATCGGGGAGTTCGGCTTCTCCCTGGCCGACGGCTATCTGCGCGCCGTACACCGGGCCGCGCTGACCTCGGGCCGTGTCGACGAGGTGCTGTTGAGTCATGTCACAGGGGTGATCGCAGTCAACGGCGAACGGGTCGCACTGCCGCAGGCGCACCTGGAGATCGTCGAGGCGCTGCGCCTGCACACCGCCCACCACTGGCGGTCCGAGGACCTGGACCGCCTGGCCCGCGCGCTCCGCCCCTATGACACACGGCTCGCCGACGACTATCAGGAGTACGCCGAAGACCGCCTGGGCCGCGTGAAGAAGTGGACCCGCAAGCGCGCCCAGCGGCGGTCCCCGGACGGCCCCCGACCGGAAGAGGGGTGAGCCATTCGATGGACGACATCCTGCTCTTCGTCATCATCCCCGCGGTCTACCTGGCCCTGCTCCTGGTCTACCTGGTCTTCGCCCCGGCGATCGCGGTCCTGCGCGGGGCCGCCCTGGTCAGTGAACTGCTTTGGCGTTACGGCCAGTTGCTCAACGGCGTGTTGCGCCTGCGCACCCCCGAGTTCGTGACCATCCCGCCGTACCGCCCCGCCGACGAACTGGCCCACCGCAACTACTTCTTCGGCCCCGCCACCCGCGACCTGCGCCAACTCCTCACTCAGGGCTGGCGTTTGTATGTCCGCACGGTCAACGACGCCTACCGCCGGGTGACCGCCCGCCAGTTCACCGCCCCCTCCATGCACCGGTCCGTCTCTGTCCCGTACGGCCTGACCCTCTACCTGGGCCTCGGCGTCGGCGCCGCCGCCGCGGTACCGGTGCTGGGCCTGCTCCTCGGCGTGCAGGCGCTCGGCGTGGCTCTGCTGACGGCCGGTGCCCGGCTCACCGCGCTCACCCTGCGGGCCGCCGACCGCACGGTGATGATCCTGCGCGGGCTGCCCCGGGGCATGCTGTGCCCGAGCTGCTTCGAACGCGTCCCCTATCCGGCATACGACTGCCCCCGCGCGACCTGCCGACGCCGGCACGCCGACATCCGCCCGGGCACCTTCGGCCTCTTCCGGCGCCGGTGCGCCTGCGGCGAGCGGATACCGACCCTGCTGATGCTGATGAGCAGGGACGCCCGGCTGAGCGGCTTCTGCGTGCACGAACACTGCGGCAAGCCGATGAACCCGGACGCCGGGCACATGCCCGAGCTGATCCTGCCGCTGATCGGCGGCCGGGCCGCGGGCAAGACGCAGCTGATGGCGGCGATGGTGAAGTCACTGGAGAACACGGCGGAGAACGGCGGGCCGGCGATCCGGCTCGCGGACCCCGAGTCGCGTGCCAACCAGCGGGTGCTGAACGAGGTCCTGGAGATCCAGGGCCACACCCGTCCCACCCAGAAGACCTTGCCCCGAGCCCATTCGTTCGTGCTCGGCAGCGGCCGCGCCGAGCGGCTGGTGCATGTCTTCGACACAGCCGGCGAGCGGTTCGTCAACCGGGAGGAGACCGACGCGCTGCGCTATGCCCGGGAGGCCCGCACCTTTGTGTTCGTCCTCGACCCGATGGCCGTCGACGCGTTCTGGACCCGCCTCGACCCGGCGGGCCCGAAGGTCGACCGCACGCTGGGCTCGACGGTCGACCCGGAGGACGTGTTCGCGCGCTCGCTCCAGACCGTACGCACGATGGGCACCCGCCTCGACAAGGCCCGGCTCGCCGTCGCCGTCACCAAGAGGGACCTTCTGGCAGGCCGGCCGGGCCTGCTGCCCGACCGCCCGGACGACAGCGATACAGCTCGGGAGTGGCTGTGTGAGCGGCTGGGGTTGCGGAATCTGGTGAAGACGATGGATTTGGAGTTCGGTGAGGTGCGGTTTTTCTGCACGGCGGCGGTAGCGGATCAGGAGGGGCGGGTGGACCCGAGTATTGCGGCTTTCGTTGAGTGGTGTCTGCGCGAGTGAGCGTTCCCCCCGGCCACCTCGTCGCGCATGTGGATGAGGTGTGGAGATCGCCCGAGCCGACGGATGAAAACCGATGAAAGTCCTGAGGGCCGCGTGACGTGGGGCTCTGAATGTGGCTTTACTGGGAGTTACCCATGGACCATCGCTCGGACCAGGCGTGGCGGGGATCAGGGTAACGGGAGGACTGTCGATGGCTTACGCCAAGGGGTACGACGTGTCCGACTTCCAGTCGGGCATACCGGGGGACGCAGGCTTCGCTTTCATCAAGGCCACCGAGGGCGCGCACACCGAACAGAGCGGCTACAAGCAGAAGTTGGCCGAGGCTCGACGCCGCAAACTGGTGGTCGGGCACTACCACTTCCTGCACGCGGAGAACGCGGTCGCGGACGAGGTGGACCACTTCTGCCGGGTCGTCGGCCATGTGCCGCAGGGCGAGTTGCTGGCACTGGACTTCGAACCGTACGGCCAGAACGTGAGTGACGCGCACGCGACCCAGGTGAAGAACCAGTGGCTGGCGGCGGTGAAGCGGCACTACCCGGACAACCTGGTCGGCCTCTACGTCGACCGCGACTACTGGTTCCGGACCGATGACAACGCGGGTGACTTCCTCTGGATAGCGGACTACGTCACACCGGGCGCGCCCAGGATCCGGGCTCCGTGGAAGTTCCATCAGTACACCGACCGGCCGATGGACGTCGATGTGTACCACGGCACGATGCGGGAGCTGAGGGAGTGGGCGGGCGCCGCGGCGGCGAAGCCGTCCCCTGCGCCACGGCCGCACCCTCAGCCCACACCGCACCCGCGGCCCGCGCCGCATCCGGGGCCCCAACAGCCATGGAAAGGCCTGCAGTTGGTTTCGCGCGCCGAATGGGGCGCCCGCCCCTGGCGGGAGCCGAACGGGTCGATCCCGTACCACGAGCCGCGCAAGGGTGTGAAGATCCACTACCTGGGCACGCCGTACACGTTCGGCCCGCACTCCACCTGCGCGGCCTATGTGCGCCGCATCCAGGACGGGCACATGGACTTCGACAAGTGGTCCGACATCGGCTACAGCTTCGTGGTCTGCGAGCACGGTGTGGTCTACGAAGGCCGCGGGCTGCAGCGGCGCAACAGCGCCAACGGGAACGTGCCGCTCAACGAGGCACACTACGCGGTCTGCGCATTGGTCGGCGCTTCCGGATCCACCACGCCCACCTGGGACCAGCTCAACGGCCTTCGGGACGCGATCGAGTACTGCCAGAAGCATGGACCGGCCGGTCCGGAGATCAAGGGCCATCGGGACGGGTACGCCACCGACTGTCCTGGGCCGGTGCTCTACGCGTGGGTGCGCGAAGGGGCGCCGCGGCCGTCGGGCTCGGGCACCAGCCCCAAGCCTGAGCCCAAGCCACAGCCCAAGCCTCAGCCCGAGCAGCCGGTACGCCGCCAAGTCACCCTCGGTGGGCTGCGATACGGCTTCGGCGCCAACGGCATGCACGTCACCGCAGTCGGCCGGGCGCTGGTCGCCGCCGGGTTCGGCAAGCACTACCACGACGGCCCTGGCCCCGAGTGGACGGACGCGGACACCCTCAACTACGCCGACTACCAACGCAGTCAGGGCTTCTCCGGCGCTGACGCCGACGGCGTGCCCGGTGAGCGTTCGCTGCGCTCCCTGTTGCACGGGGCGATACCGCTCGCCACGGTCGCGCACACCAAGGTGGTCGACTCGGCACGGCACGACCCGGGCGCTCCGCAGGGCGCGACCAGCAACCCGGACGACGTCCTCACGATCGAACTAGCCCTGGCCGACGAGGGGCTGCTCGATCGCAGGTGGGTCGACGGCTCCTTCGGCACCAAGACCGTTGCCGCCTACTCACAGCTCCAGAAGCGCTACGGCTACACCGGGATGATGGCCGACGGCATCCCCGGCAAGGACTCGCTGACCAGGCTCGGCCATGCGCACGGCTTCGCCGTCGAGTGACCTTCCGCCGCAACGGACTGAGGAACCGTCATGTATCAGATAGCTATTTCCCTTTGGCGTACCTTCGTGCCCTACCTGGTGGCCTTCGTCGTGCTGCAGGCCGCGCGGCTGGGCATCCATCTGAACAACGCCACCGTGAACTCCGCTCTCACCACCGGCTTCGGCACGGTCTACTACGCGGTCTTCCGTGTGCTGGAGCACCGCTACGGCGCCCGCTGGGGCTGGTTCCTGGGAGCGGCCAAGCCGCCGGCCTACGCGCTCGCGGGAACTCCCGCCACCGGCACTCACGCGATCGACTACACCAGGCTTCCCGAGGGCGGCTGACATCAGCTCAAGTCCCCTATAAACGATGGACAGTTGTGAAGGCGGTTGGGGTGAAGCGTGCAGATCTCCGTCTCCGGCCGGGAATGACCAGTACTGACCGGATGCGGTCCTTGACTGGTACGTAACCGCACCGTGAGACTCATCCTGCGTTCAGGCACCAGGGACTTCATGTGTAACCAGCGCAACACCTCGCGGTACAGGTGCCGCAGGGGCTGCGACGGGGGAATCAGGTAACGGCCGCACCGGGCCTCTCCCGGTGCTCGCAAGTCGTGACTCCGCACGCATTCGACGGCGACGACAGCGCGCTGCGCGCCGTCGGCCGGTTCGCGTGCGTCTTCCTCCTTCTTCGTGTCCCCGGGTGCGACAAGGGAATGGAGGGGGAATTGACGACGACACCGACCTATCCCGGGGTCTATATCGAGGAGCTGCCCAGCAGCGTCCGCACGATCGGCACCGTGACGACCTCGGTCACCGCCTTTGTCGGCCGCACCCGGCGGGGACCCGTCGACCGGCCTGTGACCATCACCAGCTTCGCCGACTACGAGCGGCAGTTCGGTGGCCTGGACCCGCAGAGCCCGGTCAGCTACTCCGTGCAGCAGTTCTTCGTCAACGGCGGCACCGTCGCCGTCATCGTCCGCGCGGTGGCGGCCGGCACGGGCAAGTCGGCGACGGTGACGCTGCACTCGACCGAGAGCAGCACCGAAACCCCGGTCCTGGAGGTCACCGCCGAGCAGCCAGGTGCCTGGGGTGCGGGCCTGCGGCTCTCCGTGGACTACGACACCACCGCTCCGGAGAGCACCTTCAACCTCCGGGTCTTCGACATCACCGGCGGTGTCAGCGAGTTCTTCTCCGGGCTGTCGCCCAAGGCCGGCGACCCCAACTTCGCCGAGACCGCGGTCAACGGCGGTTCCGACGCCATCAGGGTGAAGGTCCTCGCCGAGCAGCGCCCGGACCCGGTGGGCACCGTGTCCAAGCCCTTCGCGGCCACCCTGCCCGACCTCACCCGGCAGATCGAGGTCAAGATCGGGACGGCCCAGCGGACCTTCCGTATCTACGACGCCGAGCAGGACGGCAAGGCCCCGGTCACCGTCACCGACCTCGCCCTGCTGCTGGAGCGCAAGCTGCGCGCGCTGCCGGACGCACCGGGCCGGCGGGTCTTCGCCGGGACGACCGTCACCGCCTTCGGCAACCGCCTGCAGATCGTGGCCGGTTCCAACGATCCCGCCGACACGGTGCGCTTCGTCGGCGAGGCCGCCAACAACCTCGGCCTGGAGTCAGGCGTCAACCCGCCGGTCTTCGCGCTCGCGGGCGGCGAGGACGGGGGAGCACCCGGCCCGACCGACCTGATCGGCAGTGAGCCGGAGAAGAGCGGCATCCAGGCGCTGCGTGACGTCCAGGACGTCAACCTGCTGGTTCTGCCCGAGATTTCCGCCTACCCGAACATCGAGGACCAGCTCACCGTACTTTCGGCGGCGCAGGCGCTCGCCGAGGAGAAGCGGCTCTTCGTCATCGCCGATGCTCCGCAGACCTGGTCGAGCGTGGACGCGGCGCGGGCCGGTCTGTCCGCGTTCGACCCGGTGCGCAGTAACCATTCGGCGCTGTATTTCCCGCAGCTGGAACTCATCGACCCGCTCACCGGCCGGCTGCGCTCTTTCCCGCCGTCCGGCACCATCGCCGGGGTCTACGCCCGGACCGACGCCGCCCGAGGGGTGTGGAAGGCGCCGGCCGGGACGGAGACCCCGCTCTCCGGGGTACGGGCGCTGGGCGTCAAGCTCACCGACAAGGAGAACGGGCTGCTCAACCCGCTGGGGCTGAACTGCGCGCGGAGCTTCCCGGTGGTCGGCCCGGTGGTGTGGGGCGCTCGGACGCTGGCGGGAGCGGACGCGCTGCAGTCCGAGTGGAAGTACATACCGGTGCGGCGGCTGGCGCTGTTCATCGAGGAGAGCCTCTACCGCGGGCTGCGGTGGGTGGTCTTCGAGCCGAACGACGAGCGGCTGTGGTCGCAGATCCGGCTCAATGTCGAGGCCTTCCTGCAGAAGCTCTTCCAGCAGGGGGCGTTCCAGGGGACGACTCCGCGCGCGTCGTACTTCGTCAAGTGCGACAGCTCGACCACCACGCAGGCGGACATCGACCGCGGAGTGGTCAACGTGCTGGTCGGCTTCGCTCCCGTGAAGCCCGCGGAGTTCGTGGTCGTCCAGATCGAGCAGATGGCCGGGCAGTTCGAGGCCTAGGTTCAGGGGTTAGGAAGCAGCTTTCATGGCCGAGTTCACCATCAACCCGCAACGATTCGACCCCTACAAGAACTTCAAGTTCCTGGTGGTCTGGGACGGTCGGGTGGTCGCGGGCATCAGCAAGATCAGCCCGCTGAAGCGGACCACCGAGGTGGTCAAGCACCGCAACGGCGGCGATCCCAGCTCGCCGCGGAAGTCCCCGGGCCGCACCGAGTTCGAGGCGATCACCCTGGAGCGCGGGGTCACCCACGACCCGGAGTTCGACCGCTGGGCCAACAAGGTCTGGCAGGTCGGCGCCGGTCCGGGCGCCGAGGTCTCGCTCGCCGACTTCCGCAAGGACCTGGTCATCCAGGTGCTCAACGAGGCCGGCCAGGTGGCCGTCGCGCACAAGGTGTTCCGGGCCTGGCCGAGCGAGTACCAGGTGCTCGGCGAGATGGACGCCAACGCCAACGCGGTCGCCATCCAGAGCCTCAAGCTGGAGTGCGAAGGCTGGGACCGGGACTGGTCGGTCCCGGAACCGCAGGAGCCGTCGTACACCAATCCCGCGTAGCCGACAGTGAGTCCGGAAGGTACAGCCGGCGCATCGGTCGGTGCGGCCGCCCTGCTGGCCGTCTGGGAGTCGGGGCTGGCCGCGGGGTACGCCAAGCGCGCCCTGCTGCTGCACTCCGCCGCCCGGCCGGCGGCGGGCACCGAGGAGCTGCTGTCCGTCCCGGTAGGGCGTCGTGACGCCGATCTGTTCGCGCTGCGGCGTGAACTCTTCGGAGAGCGGCTGGAGGTGCGCGTGACGTGCCGTCAGTGCGGCGGGGAGATGGAGTTCACGCTCGGCGTGCAGGACGTGATCGGCGCCGGGGCCGCCGAGGTCGCGGACGGACCGCTGGCCGTCGAGGCCGACGGCTGGACGGTGCGGTTCCGGCTGCCGACGGCCGGGGATCTGGCCGCGGTCGAGGCGTCACCTGTTGTGGAGGCCGGTGCCGAACTCGTCGCCCGCTGCGTGCTGCACGCCGAACGTTCCGGAACCGAGGTGGCGGCCGACGCACTGCCCGAGCACGTGCGGCAGCGCGTCGCCCAGGCCGCGGCCGAGGCCGACCCGGGAGCCGACGTCCGGCTCAACCTGACCTGCCCGGACTGCGGTCACGCGGCCACCGCCGAACTGGACATCGGCTCGTACCTGTGGGCCGAACTGGACGCCTGGGCGCGGGGCACGCTGCAGGATGTCCATCTGCTCGCCGGCCACTACGGATGGAGCGAGTCCGAGGTCCTGGCGCTCAGCCCGCTGCGGCGCCGCTACTACCTGGAGCTGTGTGCGGATGCCTGACCACTTCGACCGCC
>NZ_CM002285.1:8414081-8420145 GCF_000497445.1 Streptomyces roseochromogenus subsp. oscitans DS 12.976
CCCGCGGCCGCGCCTGTCGGCGGCGCGGAAGGCCCGGCGGACGCCGGTGTGGTGCGGGTGCGCCCGCGCCTGCCGGGTCCGTTCGAGCGGATGGACGCCTTCGGGGCGCGTGCCGAGCCGCTCGGACAGGACTTCGAGGAGCGGGTGCCGACGGAGTCCGTACGGCGGACGCAGCCATCTGCCGTGCAGCACCGGCCGGTTGAGACTGCGCCACGTCATGATGTGATGCCACTTCAGTCGGGTTCTCGACAACTGCCGTTGGCGCTGCTGGAGCAGACCGCACCGCAGCGCGGGGTGTTGATGCCCGCCGCCGTTCCGCAGCCTGCCACCGAACCGGCTGCGCGGCCCGCAGGACGCACTTCCTGGGAGGGCGAGCGCGATGATCCGACGCGGCGACCGCCGGCCGTCGGGCGGCAGGCTCCCGAGCTGACGGTGCGCCATGAGTCCTCCGAGGCCGACCCGGAGGGCGCCGCACCCCCCGCCCTCGTACCCGCCCAGAGCGCCCGGCCCGCGGCACGTCCGGCCGGGACCGCCGCCGTACGCCAGTCCGCCCGCGACAACGCGCGGCAGCGCCCGCAGGAGCGCACCGTGCACATCAGCATCGGCCGCCTGGAAGTCCGCGCCGCGGGCCGGCGCAACGACGCCGCCGCACGCCCGCGCGAGCGCGCACCGCAGCCAGGCCGGCAGTCGCCCGTCCTGAGCCTGGAGAAGTACCTGTCCCGAGGGGAGGCCCAGCGATGAGCAATACGCTCGCCGTGGCCACGGTCACCGAGGCGCTGCGCCAGCAGATCGCGCAGTCACTGGCGCCCGACATCCCGTTCGCCGTCGACGTCGCCGCGCGCAAGCCGCCCACGGACCCGCCGGCCGAACCGACGATCACCGTCTTCCTGTATCAGGTGACGCCCAACCCCTCGCTGCGCAACATGGACGCGCCCACCCGCGCGGCCGACGGCACCGTGCTCACCCGGCCCTCCGCCGCCCTCGACCTGCACTACCTGATCAGCTTCTACGGCGACGAGGCCGAGCTGGTCCCGCAGCGCCTGCTGGGCTGTGTGGTGCGCACCCTGCACGAGAACCCGGTGCTGTCCAAGGCGATGATCGAGGCCGCCGCCGAGCAGCCCTACCTCCAGGGCACCGATCTGGCCGACTCCCCGCAGCGGGTGCGCTTCACGCCCACCGCGCTGGACATCGACGACACGTCCAAGCTCTGGGGGATGCTCTACCAGAACAACACCCCGTACGCGCTCTCCCTCATCTACCAGGGCATCGCCGTGATGATCGACGGCCGTGCGACGCCGGTCGAGCCCAAGCCCGTCAAGACCCGTACCGTGCACGCCGTGCCCGAAGCCGGCTGAGCGGGAGCGGAGTCGCGACCATGGGAGGGGAGAAGGCGAAGGTGCCGGGTGACGGCGAACTGCACCACAAGGCGCTGTCCGTGGCGGTGGAGGCGGTGCTGGCCCGCCTGGACGCGCATGCGTCCGGGCCTGACGGCAACGGCGCGTCCGCCGCCACTGCCCGGTCCGAGCCTGCCGCTTCCCCGGAGCCGGAGCCCGGCAGCGCCCTGGACACCCTCTCCTCCTGCTTCGGCCTGAGCCCCTTCGAGCGCGACGTCCTCGTCCTGGCCGCCGCCGCCGAGCTGGACTCCACCACCGCGAGCCGCTGCGCCGCGGCCTGCGGTGACCCGGCCCGGCCGTACCCGACCTTCTCGCTGGCCCTGGCCTGCCTGGACGACGCGCACTGGAGCGCGCTCGCCCCGGTCGGCCCGCTGCGCCGCTGGCGGCTGCTCGAACTCGACGACCGCGAAGGGACGGTGGCCCTCACCGCCTCGCGCATCCGGGTCGACGAGCGGATCCTGCACTTCCTGGTCGGCGTCGACTATCTGGACATCCGCCTGCACGGACTGCTGACCTGGATCGCCCCGTCGGCGCAGGCCCTGCCGGCCGCGCACGAGCGCACCGTGCGTGCGGTGTCCGCGGGTTGGGCCGCGGCCGAACTGGACGCACTGCCGCATGTCGAGCTGGTCGGAGCCGACCGGCAGACACGCTGGGAGATCGCCGCCGCGGCGGCCCGCGAGTCCGGTCTCACTCTGTACGCGGTGTCCGCCGAGGACCTGCCGACCGATCCGGGCGAGCGCGACCGGCTCGCCCGACTGTGGCAGCGGGAGGCGGTGCTGCTGCCCGCGGCCCTGCTGGTGGAGCTGAACGACGGTTCGTCGGTTTCGCTGGGTGAGGCGCCGTCCGGGCTTTCCGCCCGGGACACCTCGGCCGCCGTCGACGCCCTGACCGGCGGGCTCGCCGTGCCGGTGGTCCTCTCCGCCGACGACCCGCGTCCGGCGACCGCTCGCGCCCGCGCCGAGCGGGTGACCGTTCCGGCGCTCAGTGCGGAGGAGCAGCTGGACGTCTGGACGGACGCGTTGGGCGGTCTTCCGGAGGTCACCGAGTGGGGACTGCGCGGGCTGGTCGCCCAGTTCTCGCTGCCCGCGCATGTCATCCGCTCGGCGGCGACCTCGGTCCGGCGTTCCTCGGGCTCCGGCGACGCCGGCCGCGATGCGACCCAACTGGCCTGGCGGGCCGGTCTGGTGGAGGCCCGTATGGCCCTGGACGAGCTCGGCCGCCGGGTCGAACCGCGGGCCGGCTGGAACGACCTGGTCGTCGCCGAGCGCCAGCGGGCGATACTCCGCGAGATCGTCGCCCATGTGCGTCGGCGGGCCACCGTCCATCAGGAGTGGGGTTTCGAGAGCGTGCTGCGCCGCGGACTCGGCGTCACCGCGCTCTTCGCGGGCGGTTCCGGAACCGGCAAGACCCTGGCCGCCGAGGTCATGGCGGGGGAGCTGGGCGTCGACCTCTTCGTCATCGATCTCTCGCAGGTGGTCAGCAAGTACATCGGCGAGACGGAGAAGAACCTCCGCCGGGTCTTCGACGCGGCCGAGCGCGGCGGCGCCCTGCTGCTCTTCGACGAGGCCGACTCGCTCTTCGGCAAGCGCAGCGAGGTCAAGGACAGCCACGACCGGTACGCCAACCTGGAGGTCAGCTACCTCCTGATGCGCATGGAGGCCTACCGCGGACTGGCCGTCCTCACCACCAACATGAAGAAGGCCCTGGACAACGCCTTCATGCGGCGGATCCGCTTCGTCGTCGACTTCCCCTTCCCGTCCGTGCCGGAGCGCGCCGAGATCTGGCGCCGCGTCATCCCGGACCGGACGCCGACACGGGGGCTGGACCCCGAGCGCCTCGCTCAACTCACCGTCGCAGGTGGCTCGATCCGCAACATCGCGCTGGCCGGCGCCTTCCTCGCCGCCGAGGAGGGCAGCCCGGTGCGCATGCGGCACATGCTCGCCGCGGCGCGCACCGAGTACCTCAAGCTCGAACGCTCCCTGACGCCTTCGGAGGTGGACGGGTGGGTCTGAACGACGTGCACGGCGTGACCGACGTGGCCGTGGACAGACGCCGGGTGCCCATGGGAGCCGCGCCGACCGCGATCCGTATCGACATCGGGGAACTCGCCTTCGACGGGTTCGACTTGAGCCCGCGCGACGCCGACCGCGTCCGCGAGTCGTTTCACGGCGAGCTGGACCGGCTGGTACGCGAGCACGGGGTGCCGGCCGCCCTGCTTGCCGACGACGACAGCGCATGCGACTTCCTCTCCGGGCTGCCCGAGCTGCCTGTCACGGGCAACCCGCGCCGCCTGGGCGAGGCCCTCGCCCGCGCGGTGCACGCCGGCCTGTCCGGTGCCGCGGACCGCCGCGGGGGGCGCCGATGAGCGGCACGTACGCGCCCGCCCAGGGCCGGCAGAGCAGCGGCGGCAACAAGCAGAAGGCCCGCAAGCCGCAGCGTGCCGCCCGTACGCCCGAGCCCAAGGAGATCATCAGCGGGGCCGGACACCCTCTCGATCCGGGCATCCGCAGGGAGTTGGAGGCGCGACTCGGCCATGACTTCAGCCGCGTTCGCGTGCACACCGACGAGGACTCGGCCGCGCTGGCAGACCTGGTCGGTGCCGACGCGGTCACCGTCGGCCAGGAGATCTTCTTCCGCAAGGGCGCCTTCCACCCCGGCACCGAGGACGGCCGCCGCCTGCTCTCGCACGAGCTGCTGCACACGGTCCAGGCCCCCGACCAGCCGGGCCGGCTGCGCGCGGGCCGTGACTTCGGCGGCGTCAGCCTGCCCACCGACGCCATCGAGCAGCAGGCCGAGCGGGGCGCGCGCGGCGCGGAAGCGGGACAGCCCGAGGTCACGCGGGACAGCTCCGCCACCCCCGGCTGGCTCCGCTACGCCCGCGTCGACGCCGACCGGCTGCGCAGCGAGCGCTTGGACCCGGCCACCCTCGTGGACCGCCTCACCGCGGGCATTCTGCGTTCGCTCCGGGGCGACCCGACCGACTCCTCGGGGCGCGTGCGCAAGCAACTGATGCGATTTGCACCGAAGTTGGAGCAGGCGGTGCTCGCCAAGCTCGAACTCCGCCTCCCGTCCTCCGACTACCAGCGCGTCCTCGCCCTCGCCGAGCAGACCTCGCATCTGCCCGAGGGTATGGACACCCCGCTCACCCCGGTCCCGGTCACGGACACGGTCGACCGGACCGAGGCCGAGCACGACCAGGACGATGTACGGGAACGCGACCACCGCGAGACCGAGCAGGAGCACCGCGACGACGCGGCCGAGGGCCGTCGACGCGAGCACCAGCGCCCGGACGGTTCCTCCCGAGAGCCGGAGGAGGAGAAACGCAGTCCCTCCGGGCGGCGTAAGCACGGGAAGCGGAACTCTGAGGAGCGGGGCGGGACTTCGTCGTCGTACGACACCGGCGGTGGCGCCTCCGCCGATGCCTCCGCGGCCACTTCCGCCGGCGCCTCCGCCTCCTCGGAGTCCTCGGCACCCGAGGGCGACTCCGCCGACCAGTCCGCATCCACCCGGCCCGGCGCCGCGACCGCGGACCGGGCGCAGGCAGCCGAGCCGGGTCAGGACCAGGCCCAGGGCCGAACCGCCGCCCAGCAGCAGGCCGGCGGCAAGGACGCCCAGGACAAGGACCGCAGGGACCAGGAAGCCCGGCAGGACCAGCAGGAGAAGAAGGACCAACAGGCCCAGCAGCAGAAGACCGACCAGAGCAAGGACCCCAAGGACAAGCCCGCCGCCACGAAGGCCGAGGGATCCCCGGAGCATGAGCGGAAGTCCGCGGCCAAGCAACCCGTCGCCGGCAGCAAGCCGCACAATCCGGACCACCTGCCCACCCCGCAGCCCGGCCCCGTCCGCCCGGAGGAGGTCGACAAGACCGCCGAGGAGCGCGACGGCTCGCTCGCCCGCCACGGCGTCGTCGAGGGCGACGAGGACGGCGAACCCCCCGAGCAGGAGGAGCCCGAGGGCCTGGAGCCGGGCGCCGACAGCGAGGTTGACGGTCCCCATGGCGGAGTTGGGCCCGGCGCCACCGGCGAAGCGGAGACCGCGCTCAAGCCGGAGGACTTCGTGCCCTCCACCGACCTCGACGTCTCCTCCGTGCCGACGGCCGACCAGATGCGCCCGCCCGCCGACGGATCCGCCCCGGTCCCCGCCGAGGTCCCCAGTTTCCCGGCCCCGCCCCCGACCAAGGCGGAGAAGGTCCAGACGGCGCGCCAGAGCGAGCGCGAGGACGACGAGCCCGCCGAGCCTCCCGTCGCGACGGCCCCGCCCGCCCCGGGCCGCCGTACTCTGCAATCGGCCCCGCAACCCGGTCCCGTCGCCGAGAACGAGGCCGGAGACCGTACCGAGCGCGACCTCCAGACCGAGAAGCCGGTCGAGCAGGAGGTCGGCCCGGACCCCGAGCACGCCCAACCCGCCGACGACGCCTCCCCGGCCGCGAAACCGGAGACAGAACCAAAGTCCGGGCCTGGCCAGCAATCTGACGAACTGTCAGCTCGTCCTCCTCAGACCGAAGAGGGCGCCGCCCCCACCCCCGCGCAGCAGGAGAGCGCGACCGAGCACAACGAGCGCCAGGAGGCCGAGCACGCCCCGGCCCCCGCGGTGCCGACCTCCGCCCTCGCCTCCGCACGGTCCGCCGGGGCGCTGCACCCGCACCAACCGGCGGGCGCCCCTTATGGACC
>NZ_CM002285.1:8421116-8451081 GCF_000497445.1 Streptomyces roseochromogenus subsp. oscitans DS 12.976
AGCAGTCCGACGCTCCCGGGGCCCTCGGCGCGCCCGGCGCCCAGCCCGCCCCCGGCGCCTCGCTTGAACCGGGCGGCGGCGCCTGCGCGGGTTCCCCGCAGCCCAGCACCGATGCCGACAAGCCCGAAGGCAGTGGCGGCGGTTGCGGAGGCGGAGGCGGCGCCACCCAGGAGCAGAAGAGCCCCGCCCCGCCCAACGTCTCCCACCAGGACCCGCAGGCCGCCCTGGGTACCGCCGCCGGCGTGCCGGCGGACCAGACGGTCACCGTCCTCGACGGTGCCGACGGCGCCGTCGACCAGTCCATCGGCCGGCAGCAGGCCCAGCTCAAGGCCGCTCCGCCGACCGCGCAGCGCCCCTCCGGCGCGCCGCAGACCCTGGACGGCAAGCCGCCGGAGCAGGCCGCGGCCCCGCAGGTGTCGGGACAGCTGGAGCGAGTGGCCCCGCCCGGGCAGGGGCAGCAGCAGAAGGCCGACGGCCAGCAGGTCCAGGGCCAGAACCCGGCTCAGCAGGTCCAGACCCCGAACGTCCCGGACACCGACACGGGGAACGCCGACGCGCACGACGTCCAGAACATGCAGGACGCGGTCAACGACGTTCCCTCGACCGACCCCGGCCTGAACGTCACCGTCGGCCCGGCCCCCCAGGTGCAGCTGACCGGCGACGCCGACCCGAAGCTGACGGACCAGCAGGCCGGCAAGTACAACGACAAGACGACCACGATCCAGGACACCGGCCGCCAGGACGCGGCCAAGCCGCTGGGCGAGGACCACATCTACCCGGACGTCCCCGACGAGACGCTCCGGGGCAACGTGCCCGGCGGCGTGGGCGGCCAGGGCGGCGGCCCAGGCAAGAGCGGCGAGCCGCTGAAGCCCGGCGAGGCCACCGTCGTCCAGCAGCAGCGCGGCCCGCAGATCAAGCAGGCGATCGGCCAGGGCCAGGGCCAGGTGCGCAGCGCCCAGACCAAGAACAAGCAGCAGCAGGCCGAGGCGCGCAAGAAGAACCAGTCGGACATCGACAAGGAGACGGCGGACAACGCCAGGAAGCAGACCGACAAGCGCGGTGAGGTAGGCGTCCAGGCCACCCAGGCGCGCGACCAGTGGCGCTCCGAGCAGGACAAGAAGGTCGCCGACTCCGACCAGCAGGCCGATCAGTCGCACACGGAGAACAACCAGAAGATCCTCTCCAAGCGCGACGACAGCAACAAGCAGGTCAAGGACCGGCAGACCAGCGACAACAAGAAGATCGAGGACAACCGTCAGCAGGCGCAGCAGAAGGCCCAGGACGAGAAGGACAAGAAGAAGCACGAGTCCTCGGGCTGGTTCGGCTGGATCACGTCCAAGATCAAGGACGCCTTCAACGCCCTGCTGTCCGCGGTGACCAAGATCTTCGACTTCTTCCGCAAGCTGGTCAACGACATCATCGACGGCTTCAAGAAGTTCGCGGACTCGGTCATCGACACCTGCCGCAAGCTTGCCGTAGACCTGATCAAGGCCGTCGCCGATACGCTGATCAAGATCTGTGACGTCCTGCTCGCCGCGTTCCCGGCGCTGCGCGACAAGTTCCGCAAGGCCATCGAGGCGCTGCGCGACGCGGCGATCGCGGCGGTCAACGCCCTCGCCGACGCGCTCAAGGCGGCGGTCAACAAGCTCCTCGACGCGCTGGGCGCCGCGCTCAACGCGCTGCTGAAGCTGGCCGAGGCCACCCTCAAGGCCATCATCAACCAGGTGCGCGCGGCGGTCGAAGCCGCGATCAACTTCGTCAAGGCCGCCATCGCCGCGCTCGGCCAGCTCGCGGCGCTGATCGCGGACATCGCCCCCGACCCGGGCGGCTGGCTGAAGAAGATGGGCGCCGCCGCGATGGACGGCATCCAGCACCACCTCTGGGGTGCGATCAAGACGGCGGTGAAGGCCTGGTTCGACCAGAAGGTCGAATCCGTCGTCGGCCTGACGTCCACCCTCCTGAACATTCTCATCAAGGGCTGCGTATCCCTCAAGAAGATCGGCCAGATGGCCTGGAAGGCGATCATTTCCGCCCTCCCGATGATGTTGGCCCAGATCATCATCGAGAAGGTCATCTCGATGATCGTGCCTGCCGCCGGGGCGATCCTGACGATCATTCAGGGTCTTATGGCCGCCTGGGGCACCGTCAGTAAAATCATCGCCGCCTTCGGCAAGTTCTTCGCCTTCCTGAAGGCGGTGAAGGCCGGCCCGGCCGCCTGCCTCTTCGCGGAGGCGGTCGCCGCGGGTGTCGTCGCCCTCCTGGAATTCGTCTCCCAATACCTCCTCTCCAAGCTCAAGGGCGCCGGAAAGGCGGTGGGCACCAAGCTCAAGGCCCTCGCCCAGAAGATCATGAAGGCGCTGGCCAAGGCCGGCAAGGGCGCCAGGAAGGCCGTCGGCACCGCCGTCAACCGCGCCCGCACCGGCCTCCGCAACGCCCTCTCCTCCGTCCGCGAACGCTTCCCGTCCCGACGCCGCCCGGCCGAGTCCACCTTCGGCGAGCACCCCCACGAGCGCCCGGGCGAGCCCCACGCGACGCCCCGCCACCCGGAGGAGGGGCGTCCTCGGACGCACCACTCCGAAGAGCGGCCGACCGACACCAAGCGGCCCGCCGAACACGAGGACCCCAAGTCCACGAAGCCGCACGAGCGCGAGGAGCCCAAGCCGTCCAAGCCGCACGAGCCGGAGGAGCCCAAGAAGCCTCGCCGGCCCGAAAGGCCGAAGGAGCCCGCCCGCCCCAAGCGCCCGGTCTCCCGCGTAGGCCGCGCCCTCAACCGCGCCAAGGGCGCCGTGAAGGGTGCCCTGGCCAAGGCCCGTAACGCGGCTCGCGCCTTGGGGCGCAAGCTCAAGAACAGCAAGCTGGGCCGCGCCATCCGAAACGGCGCCCACAAGGTCTACGACGCCTACAAGCGCAAGCGCGACCAGTTCCGCGACTGGTGGAACAAGCACAAGGAAGACCGGCAGAGGAAGCGCGAAGAGCGGCACAAGAAGGAGAATTCGCCCCAGGCCAAGAGCGAACGCCTTGAGAAGGTCGTGGCCAGGATTCGCCCGCGCATCGAGAGCATGCTCCGGCGGGGTGTCCGGGGCGCCGTGCTCCGGGGCCTGCTTGCTGCCATGCGTGTCTGGTACCGCTTGACCGGCCTTGAACTCTCTGGAGGAGAGCGTTTCGGCATCCTCGCCACGCTCAACCCGTCGGTCAAGGTGACCAACGGGCTCACGGTCGATGAGCAGCAATTGCTGGAGATGCTGAACGAGCTTTCAGCAGAAATCCTGCAGCACCCGACCGTACGAGCGGGGGCGGGCAGGATCAGTCAGTCCGGGAGTACCGCGAACACGCGGCGTTTCACCGTCCCGGAGGGCGTGGGCCTGGCATCCATGGCCAGCTTCATGACGTACGACAGCAAGATGATGGTCGGATCGTCCCGGGAAAAGGCCTACGATATCTTCCATTTCGCCACGAACCAGCGCTCGGACGAGATGCCTGTCATGGTGGCTCACCATGTGAGCCGGGAGCCGAACAGGATTTCGCAGGCACGTGAGGACCGGATCGCGGCGGCCCCCGATGAGCAGACACGTCAGGCCCAGCGGGAGCTGGAGAACGCTGACAGGTTCGCGAAGGGGTTCGTGAAACCCAGGATTTCTAAAGTTCGACGAGACGGAACCGTCGCGGAGCAGAACAAGGAAGGTCTGCCGTACCGGAACAAGGTGACGAAGAGCGGAAGAGTTAAGAAGGGAATCGGCGAAGGCATCTTCGGGGATTCCGACCACGGTAGAGAAGTGCTTTCCGTCATAGGCCAGTTGGCCCGCGGCGAGAGGGTTGGCGGCACAGCCGGTCGAGACGCCGCATTCGTTGGCTCGCTCGTCCTGGCCAAGGAGGTCCAGCGAAACCCACGCACTGCGGTCACCGGTGCGATGGTGATGCAGATGGCAATGGAAGGGAAACTTGTCACCGGGGTCGGTGAGATGGATGACCCGAAGACCAGCTTCGACCGAATGAAGGTGGACCCCGGCAAGTCCTTCGAAGCCGTCGAGGCGCTCAAGTACATGCCCATGGAAGGCGTAGGGGCCATGGAGCAGACGCGGAACCTGAACAACGAGCTGGCGGATCGCGGGCCCTTCCGGCCGCAACTGGCGGATCGTCCGTTTGCTGGGGGGCAGACCATGGCCAACCGCGAAATATTGGCGATCCAGATGTGGGTCAAGTCTCTCGACATCAAGACGGACGAGGGCGGAGAGATGCGAACTCTGGCGGAACTCAAGAGTAAGATCCGGGAAAAAATGTACGAACTCTATGGGTTGAAGTAGCTCTGTGTCAGAAAGTTGGAACGGTCATGGCAGGCAAGCTGATCCGCGGTCGGCGCATGGTGCTTCGTCCGGGTGTAGGGGAGGAGGAGGTGGCAGCCTTCGCTGCCGGTCTGGGTTATCCGCGGCGCGCTGATTCGCCTGCTGATGAGGAGAGCGGGACGCCTCGGCAAATTATTTGGCATGCCGAGAACAGTCCGGTTGTCACCTACCGGGAAGATGTAACTTCTGGGCTCCCGTATGTCATTGTGATGGCTTACAGTTCCGCTGACCTCCGCGAGGTCACTGAACTGGCAGAGCTTGTTCTGCATACCTGGACATTGCCTGACCTCTTGCAAGCCGTAGACTCCACAAATGATCCGGAGGAACTTGGAGACGCACTCCTGCAGATGGGGCTCGGTGCGCCGCGAGAGTTCGACGAGGAGTTCTTCAGCCGCGTCCGAGAGGGGCTGCTGGACGGGCGCGAGGATGTCGTTGAGGCGGCACTGGTAGCGCTGACCTATGAGCCTTGGGGTGAGTATGTCGACCCTGTCAACGAATTGCTGGAAACGGCACCTGGCGGCTACATCGAGGAGACGGCGACGGCGATCCTCGATCGATTCAGGGAAGTTGGGGACGACGAAGAATGAACTACACAGACATACCCAAACCCATCCGCTCCGGCCTCGTCATCATCGACCCCCAGCGCGGAACGCCCAAGGAGATCATCGTTCTCCAGTTCAACCCGGACAGCCTGGAGCGGAGCATCGCGCCGCAGGCGGCCGGGGCCGACAACCAGTCAGGGGATCGGACGGAGGCGCTGCGGCTCAAGGGGCCGGCGGTCGAGACGTGGAAGCTGACCGCGGAGATCGACGCGACCGATCAGTTGGATGTCGCGGCGCCGAACGGGATCCATCCGCAGCTCGCCGTGCTGGAGATGCTGGTGAGCCCGTCGAGCGCCAGCCTGCGGCAGCTGGAGGCGTTGGCGGCCGCCGGGACGCTGGAGATCACGCCCGTCGAGGCACCCCTCACACTGTTCACGTGGGGCAACAAGCGCGTCGTACCGGTCAGGCTCACGGAGTTCTCGATCACTGAGGAGGCGTTCGACGTCGACCTCAATCCGATCCGGGCCCAAGTGGTCATCAGTCTGCGGGTCCTGACGGTCAGTGATCTGCCCGTGACCAACCGGGGATACGAGCTCTACCTCGCGTACCTGGCGCAGAAGGAGCGGCTGGCAGGTCCCGCCGCGACCGGGCGGCTCAGCGCGCTGGGGCTCAGCGGAAGCGGACTGGGAGGGGTCTGATCAACCATGGCGTCACTGGAGAACCCGCTGGACGCGGTCGCGCTCACCCAGGCGACCACCGCCTACCCGCGATCGAGCCGGTACTACGGGCTGGGCACCGCCCGGTTCACGGAAGCGGACGGCCATCAGATCACCTACCTGCGTCGCCGCCTCCTCCCCAGCCCGGAGGGCATGGCGGACCTGACCACCCACACCGTCAGCACCGGCGACCGCCCCGACCTCCTCGCCGCCCGCTACCTGGGCAACGCCGAGCAGTGGTGGCAGATCGCGGACGCCAACCCCGTTCTGGACCCACAGGAGTTGACCAGCGAGCCGGGCAGGCAGATCCGCATCACCCTCCCCAGCGGCGTGCCCGGAGGGGTGAATGGCTGACAACGGGCCGATCACGACCGGGCCGATCCATCTCACGCTGATGATGGGCCCGCAGCTCGCCGTGCCCGTCGCGCAGGAGGTCGCGGATTCGCTCCTCTCCGTGCAGGTGACGGTGGCGTCGGGGCAGCGCAGCGGCTTCCAGCTGGCGTTCGATCTGGCCAAGGGCAGCCTGATCAGCAACAGCCTGCTCCCCGGCGGGTACTTCGACCCCAAGACACGCGTGATCATCACGATGACCGTGCAGGGCACGCCCACCGTGCTGATGGACGGCGTGATCATCCGTCAGGAGGTCGGGATCAGCAACCAGCCCGGCCAGTCGACGCTCACCGTCACCGGTGAGGACCTGACCGTCCTCATGGACCTGGACGAGCGCGCCGCCGTCCCGTACCCCGCCATGTCCCCGGCCGCGCGCGTGCAGGCGATCATCGCCCAGTACGCGCAGTACGGGATCAGACCGATGGTCATACCCGAACTGATTCCGCAGACGCCGATGCCGACCCAGCGAGTGGATTTCCAGAAGGGGACGGACCTCGCCTACATCAACCAGCTGGCGCAGGCGAACGGTTACGCCTTCTACCTCGATCCGGGGCCCGTCCCCGGCCAGAGCCGCGCCTACTGGGGCCCCGAGGTCCGCCTCGGCGAGCCGCAGCACGCGCTGAACGTCAACATGGACGGCCTGTCCACCGTCGACCAGTTGACCTTCGCCTTCGACGGTACCGCGCGAGAGCAGCCGGAGGCCCGCATCCAGCTGCCGGCCACCCGGGTCTCGTCCGTCCTGCCCGTGCCCGAAGTGAGCGTCCTGCGACCGCAGTTGGCGCGGCGCCCGGCGCCCGCGCTGAAGAAGACGGTCATCGGGGACACCGCGAAGAAGGACAGCGGACAAGGCATCGCCGAAACCCTCGCCAAGGCCGCGGAGTCCGCGGACGCCGTCACCGGCTCCGGTCAGTTGGACGTCGTCCGGTACGGATACCTGCTCCGCGCCCGTGAGCTGGTCGGCGTCCGCGGCGCCGGAATCACCTACGACGGCCGGTACTACGTCAAGTCCGTGACCCACAACCTCCAACGGGGCTCGTACACGCAGAACTTCACCCTTGCTCGCGAGGGGCTGATCGCGCTCGAGCCGACGGTGGTCCCCTAGGAGACAGAGAATGGCTGCTGAACCCACCCGCTACCTCGGCAAGTACCGGGGCACCGTGGTGAGCAACGCCGACCCTATGGGCGTGGGCCGATTGCAGGTCCAGGTCCCGGATGTGCTCGGTGACGTGACCTCGACCTGGGCCATGCCGTGCTTCCCGCTGGCCGGCCCCGGGATGGGGCAGTTCCATCTGCCGCCGGCGGACTCGGGGGTGTGGGTGGAGTTCGAGCAGGGCGACCCCAGCTACCCGATCTGGACAGGCTGTTGGTACGGAGCCGCGCACGAGGTGCCCGAGGACGCGGTGACCGCCACGAACAACCCGAACGTCGTGCTCCAGACGCCCGGCCGGCGCCAGATCGTGCTCTCCGACGAGCCCGGCGGCAAGGGCATCACCCTCAAGCACCCCTCCGGCGCTTCGATCGTCATCGACGACACGGGGGTGCACATCAGCAACGGCCAGGGCGCGGTGATCTCCCTTGTGGGGCCGACCGTGACCATCAACAACGACGCGCTCAGCGTCACCTGAATTCCGACGGGGGAAGGCCAAGTTCACGTGTCCGGAAATCTTGTCACCATCAGCGCCACGGTGATGTGCCCGCACGGCGGTCAGGCGAACGTCCTGCCCGCCCAGTCCCGGGTGCTCGTCGACGGCAGCCCGGCCGCCACCGAGGCCGACGTCTACACGGTGACCGGCTGCACCTTCACCGTCGGCGGAAATCCCCACCCCTGCACGACGATCCGCTGGACGGGGCCGTCCGCACGCATCCGCGTCAATGGTTCGCCCGCACTGCTCCAGGACTCAACGGGCCTCTCCCACACCGCCGACGGCGCGAGCCAGGGCCCGCCGAATGTCACCGTCGTGCAGCAGCGGGCGGTGGGACGATGAGCCCGCGCAACCGCCGAACCCCGGCAGCGGGCGCGGCCGCCGCGGCCGGAGCCCATGCCGAGCGCGTCATCCAGCTGCCCGCCCCGCGGCCGTACCCGCAGCGCACGGACATCGCCTTCCCCTTCCGCGTCGACACTCGTGGCCGTACCGCGCACACCGACTACGACGGTCACGTCCGGGACATGATCGAGCAGCTGCTCTTCACCAGTCCGGGAGAGCGGGTGATGCGCCCCGACTTCGGCTGCGGGCTGCTCGACCTTGTCTTCGCGCCCAGCAGCCCGGAGCTGGCCTCCGCGCTCCAGCTGTCCGTCCAGGCCGCCCTGCAGCGCTGGCTCGGTGACGTGATCGTGGTCGACGCGCTCGACGTGGTCAGCGAGGAGAACGTGGTGCGGGTGCACCTGGCCTATACCGTGCGGCGCACCGGGACGCGCCGGACCGATGTGTTCGAGGGGAGCGGGGGAGCCGCGTGAGCAGCGCAGACTGCCGAACCGACCAGCGCCGCGGCGCCGTCCGCGCCGCGCACCTGCACGGCGTGGACGAGGTGGAGACGAGCGATGACGGCCGTACGCTCACGGTCACCTTTCTCGGCAAGGCACCCAACCATCTGACGCATCATCACATCCGGATCGAGGGCGGCCGTCGCATCAGGGACATTCACGCACGGGCGGTCGAGATCGTCCGTGCGGACGACCCCGAGCTCGACGACCGGATGTTCGTGACCCTGGACAAGCCGGGGGACACCTCGCCCTACCGCCTCCGCGTCGTCGAGACCGACGCCTTCGGCCGGCCGGGAACGCAGCCGCGCCGAGGCTTCGACGTCCGTTACGCAGCCGCCGGGTTCACCTTCACCCAGGGCGGGCCCAGCCCGTACGACTGCGGGGAGGACGAGGAGGACTGCGCCCCGCGGTACGACCGCCACCCCGTCATCGACTACACCGCGCGCGACTACGACAGCCTGCGTCGCCTGATCCTGGACCGGATGAGCCTGACCGCCCCCGGCTGGGTCGAGCGTCATGCGCCGGACGTCGGCACGGCGCTGGTCGAGCTGCTGGCCTACACCGGGGACCAGCTCTCCTACCACCAGGACGCGGTGGCCACCGAGGCGTACCTCGCCACGGCTCGCCGTCGCGTCTCGGTCCGCCGCCACGTCCGCCTGATCGACTACGCGATGCATGACGGCTGCAACGCCCGCACGTTCGTCGCGCTTCGGACGGACCGGCAACTCACCCTGCCCAAGGGCGAGTTCCGATTCGCCGCCATCGACCTGTCGCGCCTGGGCCCGCAAGAGCATCCCGGTCTCGGCACCGTCATCGCCGACGAGGACCTGGACGACCTCGCCGACCTGCCCGTCGGCCTGGAGGTCTTCGAGCCGCTGAACCCCTCCGCCGACCTCGGCCTTCGCCCGGAGCACAACGAGATCCGCTTCTGGACCTGGGGCGAGGAGGAGTGCGTCCTGCCCAAGGGCGCCACCTCGGCGACGCTCAGCGACACCCCGAAGCGTGGGCTGAAGCTCAAGCCCGGCGATCTGCTCGTCCTGGAGGAAGTCCTCGGCCCTCGCACCGGCACGCCCGCCGGTGCCGACCCGACACACCGTCAGGTGGTCCGGCTCACCTCGGTCACGCCCGGCGAGGACGAGCTCTACGAGCAGCCGACCCTGGATGTCACATGGGGTCAGGACGACGCCCTGGCCTTCCCGTTGTGCCTGTCCGCGCGCAGCGGGCTCGACTGCGCGCTGATCACGGACGTCAGCGTCGCCCGCGGCAACGTCGTCCTGGTCGACCACGGCCGTTCGCTGACCTTCTGCGGCGGCGCCCCCGAGCGCTTCGCGGTCCCGCCCGCGGCCGCCGAGCTCAAGCCCTGCGGCCCCACCGCCTTCGGCTGCTCCGACGAGCGCACGCAGGGCAGTCCCGCCGCCGAAGCGGTCCACGCCCTCCTCGACCAGACCCGCTCCGGACGGCCACTGACACCGGATCAGATACGCGATCTGGAACCCCTCCTCGGCGCGGACGCCGTTGCCCGGGCAGGCATATCCGTCGTCCTCGCACCCGGCACCACGGTCGAGGAGCGCGTCCAGCCGTCCACCGCCGACGCCCAGGCCACGGCCCTGGAGACGCTGCTCGCCCAGTCGACCTACCCGGCGATCGCCCCACGCTTCCGCCCGGTCCTCCGCTACGCCCCCGTCACCCAGGCCACCCCCTACCCCGACCCCGCTCGTATCGCCGCAGGCCAGGCCACCCGCCTTGCGGCCATACCCGCCCGCCTGCGCGAGCGGATCGAGGAGCTGTGGCGCCGTGCCGAGGAGGGCGAGCCGCCCACCGAGAGCGAGATCGACGAGCTGACCGTGGCCTTCGGCGCCCGCACGATCCAGCGCCTGCGTATCGGCGAACACCCCGGCCGGGCGCTGAGGGAGCTCAACGACCGCCGGACCCGCCTCCTCGCCGGCAAGCTCCGCCGCCTGGAGGTGCTCACCGCCCGCGCCCACGCGGGCACCGTGCTCAACCGCTACGTGGTCTGGGAGATCGCCCAGAGCTGGGGCGAGCGCTACGCCGCCGAGCTGGACCCGGGCGCCCCGGTGCTCGCCGGACCGGCCGCCGACGGCCTGCGCCAGAACCCGCGCTCCGCTCTGCCCGCCGTCCGTGCCCAGGCCGGTGACGGGGTGTGGACCGCCCGCCGCGACCTGCTCGCCGACGGCCCGCGCGACCACCACGTGGTCGGCGAGGTCGAGGACGACGGCCGTCTGGCCCTCCGCTTCGGCGACGGCAAGCACGGCGCCCCGCCCCCGCCCGGCGCCACGCTGGAGGTCGCCTATCGCGTCGGCAACGGCGCATCGGGCAACGTCGGCGCCGAGGCGATCAACCACCTCGTCGTCTGCCGCGGCGGCGACGAGAGCGGCCGCGGCGCGCGCTCCCGCCGAGCCGCCTTCGAGGCGGTCACGGCGGTCCGCAACCCGCTCCCCGCCGTCGGCGGCACCGAGCCCGAGGCGGTCGACGAGGTCCGCCGACTCGCTCCGCTCGCCCCGCACCGCGAGCTCAGGCGTGCCATCACTCCCGGCGACTACGCGGCTCTGGCCTCCCGGCTCCCGGGAGTGCGCCGGGCCGCCGCCGAGCTGCGCTGGACGGGCAGCGGCCAGGAGATGCACATCGCCGTCGAGGCGGTGGAGCGCCCGAGGGCCACCGTGGCCGGAGGGCCGGCCGGAGCCGTCGACTTCCCCGAGCCGGGCGAGGCACTGCTGCAGGCCGTCGAGTACAGCCTGCTGCCCTACCGCCGCATCGGCCACGAGCTGGTGGTGCGACCCGCACTCCAGGTCCCGATCGACCTCGCGCTGTCGGTCTGCGTGGACCCGGCCCACCAACTCGGGCACGTGATGAGCGAGTTGCGCCGGGTGCTGGGCAACCGCCGCCTGCCCGACGGCAGGCTCGGCTTCTTCCACCCGGACGCGCTGACCTTCGGCGAGCCGGTCCGGGCCAGCCGCCTGGTCGCCGCCGCCGCGGCGGTGCCCGGTGTGCTCAGCGCGAAGGTGACCCGGCTGCGACGCCTCTTCCGCAACGACCAGGGCGAGTTGGCGGCCGGGATCCTCCGGGTCGGCGCCCTTGAGGTCGCCTGCTGCGACAACGACCCCGCCCGGCCCGAGAACGGCCGGCTCACCATCGAGATCGGAGGCGGCCGATGAGCGCCAACCGGTGCAGCTGTGGCTGCGGTGGACCCGGCGCCCAACCGGCGACGCCGGTCGAGGTGTTCAACCCGCCGGGCCTGGACACGGTCCGCTACCGGGTGGGGGAGTACGGGCGCTTCGTCTCCGCGATGCTGGACCGGCTCTCCGCCCCGGCCTACCCCGCCCTGCGCAACCTCACGGTGCGCACCCCCGACGACCCGGCGATCGCGCTGGTCGACGCCGCCGCCGTGGTCGGCGACGTGCTCACCTTCTACTCGGAGCGGATCGCCAACGAGGGCTATCTGCGCACCGCCACCGAGGAGGGCTCGCTCGCCCTGCTCGGCGGCCTGGTCGGCCACAAGCCCCGTCCGGGCGTCGCCGCCGAGACCTATCTGGCGTACACCGTGGACCGCGATCCACGCAGCGGCCGGGAGACCACGGTGGTCGTCCCGCGCGGCACGCGCTCGCAGAGCGTCCCGGACCAGGGCGAGGACCCGCAGTCCTTCGAGACCGTCGAGGACCTCACCGCCCGCTGGGCCTGGAACGAGCTCAAGGTGCTCCAGCGCCGCCCCTACCAGTTGACCGTGACTCAACTGGCCAAGCGCGGGCAGCTGTTCGCCGCGGGCACGACCAACAACATCAAGCAGGGCGACCAGCTGCTCTTCATCTTCAGCGCCGACCGCGCCGCCGACCGCGGCCAGCGCGTACTGCTCACGGTCCCCGGCGTGAGCATCGACCGGGAGAGCGGCACCACGGCCATCGGCCTGCCGCAGGCCTCGCTGCCCTCGCTCCAGGGGATCAAGGCCGAGCTGACCCGCTGGATCACTCCCGGCGGGGAGCACAACCCCAACCCCTGGCCCGAACACAGCCGTATCGTCAGCGACTTCGACGACCAGGTGCTGACCCCGCTCCGCAGCGAGCTGGACACCCTCGACACCCCGCCGAAGCTCGCCGACCGGCTCACCCAGACCCTTGCCCGACTGCGTGAGGCCAAGGCCTACGGGCAGGACTACCGGGACGTCTCCGACTGGTTCGAGGCCCTGGACACCGAACTGACCCGGCTGCGCGCGCAGGCCCTCGGCCTCCAGCCGCCGCAGCCGGCCACCGCCGGGACGAGCGCACACACCGCCGCCGTGTCCGACGTGGCGCCGGCTCACGGCAGCGAGCCGGGGGACTGCCCCGGCGAGGCGAACGACCCGGCCCTCTCCGGCCTGGGCCCGCTGCTCTCCGCCCTGCGCACCCCGCCGGCCGGCCTCCCCCCGGACGCCCGCTCCCTCTCCCGCGATCCCGAGCGCAGCTACGCTCCAGGCTCCGACCTCGGCGCCCAGTTGCTCACCGCGCTCGACCCGCGGCTGAGCGACGACCTCTACTCCGCCTGGGGCAACGCCGACCTCGGCGCTCCCCTCGCGCTGCTCGACGCCCAGGCCATGCGGGTCACCGGGACGCCCTTCGGCGCCACCGCCCCGCTCAAGCCGGTCTACGACGTCACCGGCCGCGTCGTCCGCTACACCGACTGGCCGCTCACCGGTTCCAAGCTCACCAGCATGCGCATCGACTACGACACGGACGGGGCCACACCCCGCCGCGCCGAGTTCAGCTACGTCGAGGCGGGCGGCTCGGTGAGCATGAACTTCACGCTTCCCGGCGACGACGGCACACACGACTTCGGCCCCGGCCGGATCGAACTCTCCACCTCCGGCAACGAGTCGGCGCTGCGCCGGGCCTTCGAAGCCGGCCAGGAGCAGGGTGTCACCGCACGCCTGCTGGCCCACCTCCCGGAGCGCGACCTCTTCGTCTCCCGCCCCGGCGACGACGGCCGCATCCATGTCGGGATCACCGCGACCGGCACCGCCGACGAGGGCGACGGCGACAGCCCCAACCCGCCGCTGCCCGAGCCGCTCGACTTCCACCTCGCCCCCGGCGAGCAGCTGACCGGCACCCAGGGCGCGTACCAGATCACGGTGAAGCGTTCCGCCGATGACGGCCCGGCCTCCGTGGAGGTCGCCCTCGCGGCCCGACTCGGCCTGACCGCACGCAATGTGCTCGCGCTCGACGCGGTCTACGAGGGCATCGCCCCCGGCAGCTGGGTCGCCGTCGACCGCCCCCGCAAGGGCGTCACCGGCGGCGTCCCCGGCGATCCCAAGCTCTCCAGGGTCATCACCCGGGTGAGCGGCGTCCGGGTGCTCTCCCGCGCCGACTTCGGCATCACAGGCAAGGTCACCGAGCTGACTCTCGAGGACCCCTGGCTGGACGACAAGGACACTCTGCTCTCGCACATCCGCGACACCAGCGTCTACGCCCGAGGCGAGAGCTTCCAGCTGGCCGACGAGCCGCTCACCGACGACGTCGGCGGCGACCTGGTCGACCTCGCCCAGCTCTACGGCGGCCTCGCCCCCGGCCGGTGGATCGTCGTCTCCGGCGAGCGCACCGACATCCCCGGCACCCCGGGCGTGCACGGCAGCGAGCTCGCGATGATCTCCCAGGCGCTCCAGGCCGTGGATCCGGCCCTGCCCGGCGACACGGTCCGCACCACCCTCATGCTCACCGCCCCGCTCGCCCACCGCTACAAGCGCTCCACGGTGAAGATCTACGGCAACGTGGTCCGCGCCACCCAGGGTGCCACCCGCGACGAGCCGATCGGCAGCGGCGACGCGAGCAAGGCCGGCCAGAGCTTCGTCCTCTGGCAGGCCCCGCTCACCTGGCTGGCCTCCGACACCCCTCAGGGTGCGGCGAGCACCCTGCGCATCCGTGTCGACGGAGTCCTCTGGCACGAGGTGGACACCCTGGCCGCAGCGGGCCCGCGCGACCGTGTCTACACCACCAGCACCACCGAGGACGGCCGGATCCGGGTCACCTTCGGTGACGGCATCCACGGCTCCCGTCTGCCGGGCGGCCACGAGAACGTGCGGGCCACCTACCGGACCGGCATCGGCAAGTCCGCCAACGTCGCCGCGGAGAAGATCACCCAGCTGACCACGCGCCCCCTCGGCGTGACCGGGGTGACCAACCCGCTCCCGGCCACCGGCGGAGCCGACCCCGAGGGCGCGGCGGGCGCCACCGACACCCGCGCCCTCACCCGCGGCTTCACCCCGCGGCGCCGCCAGGTCCCGCTGGCCGTCTCGGCCCTGGACCGCCTGGTCTCCGTCCCCGACTACGAGGACTTCACCCGTGCCCGGGCCGGCATCGGCCGCGCCAAGGCCGTCCAACTCTACGACGGCCGACGCCAGTTGGTGCATGTCACGGTCGCAGGTGTGGACGACATCCCGATCGCGCCCGACTCCGGCCTGCTGACCGCCCTGCGCGCCTCGCTCGCCGAGTACGGGGACCTCCGGCTGCCGGTGGAGGTGGCGGTCCGCGAGAAGGTCCTGCTGCTCTTCGCCGCCCAGGTGACGGTTCGTCAGGATGACGACTGGGAGCAGGTGGAGCCCCGCCTGCGCTCGGCCCTCCTCGCCCGCTTCGGCTTCGACGCGCGCGAACTCGCCCAGCCCGCCTACCTCTCCGAAGTGCTGGCCACCGCCCACTCCGTCCCGGGCGTCGACCACATCGAGGTCACCGCCTTCACCGGGGTCCCTGGCGACCTCACCCCGCAGGGACTCGAACGGCTCGGCGACCGACTGGCCGTCCCCCAGGACGTGGTGGCGGCCCAGCCCGCCCGCCACTGCGTCGAACGCCACCGGGTGACCGGCCCGGCGCCGGAGACCCTGACCGACATCGCGGCCCAGTACGGCATCTCCCTCGTCGAACTGCTCCGCCTCAACCCCGACCTCACCGGAACCCAGCCCCTGCTGCCGGGCCGCAGCGTGGTCGTCTTCCGCGGGATCCGCCCGGCGCAGCTCGCCGTGCTCTCCCCGGACCTGCCGGACACCCTGATCCTCAAGGAGGCCTCCGCATGAGCCGGGACCCCGACGGCCTGCTCGACCTGCTCCCGGACTGGTACCGCATCCGCGACGCCCAGTCCGGCGAGCCGCTGCGGGCGCTGCTCGCGGTCATCTCCGAGCAGATCGACCTGATCCGCACCACCGTCGAGCAGCAGTACGACGACTGGTTCGTGGAGACCGCCGCCGACTGGGTCCTGCCCTACCTGGGCGACCTCGTCGGCTACCAGGTGCTCCCCGGCTACCAGGACACGCTGAGCACCGACCCCGGCCTTGCCGCCCGCCTCGCCCCGCGCCGCGACGTGGCGGACACGGTCGCGGGCCGCCGCCGCAAGGGCACGCTGGCCGTGCTGGAGGAGATCTGCGCGGCCACCGCCGACTGGCCGGCCCGCGCGGTGGAGTTCTCCCGGCTGCTGGCCACCACTCAGCCGGTGCGCCTCTTCCGGGCCGACGAGACGTCGGCCGACCATCGCCGCCTGCGCCGTGGCCGCCTCGCCGACCTCCGCGACGGCGCCACCCTCGACCTGCTCGGCAGCCCCTTCGACACCTCGTCCCACACCGCCGACGTACGCCGCGCCGCCTCCACCCGCCGTCAAGGCGGGCTCACCCCGGCCGGCGTGGGCCTCTTCGTCTGGCGCCTGAAGCCGTACGCGATCTCCCGCGGCCCGGCCTACTGCCTCGACCGGGCCCGCAACCACTACACCTTCTCCATCCTCGGCAACGACACCCCGCTGGTCACCCGCCCCGAGCCGGAGCCCTCGGCGACGCACATCGCGACCATCGACAACGTCCCGGGCCACCTCACACGCCGCCAACTCGCCGACCGGCTCAGCGACTTCTACGGTCCCGGCAAGAGTTTCGCCATCTGGCGCGACGACGAGTTCACCCCCATCCCGCTCTCCGACATCGTGGTGGCCGACCTCTCCGGCTGGCACTACCGGCCCAAGTACGGCCAGGTCGCCGTCGACCCCGAGCTCGGGCGGATCGCCTTCGGTGCCCGCTCGGCGCCCACGCGCGGTGTCTGGGTCAGCTATCACTACGCGTTCTCCGACGACACGGGCGGCGGCCAGTACCCGCGCGACCGGGTCGATCCGCCCGAGGCCGCCGTCTACCGGGTCGGCCCCGGCCGCCGCTTCGAGCGGATCACCGACGCCTACGAGCAGTGGCGCACCGACAAGTCCGCGGGCACGGCCGGCCCCGAGGCGATCATCCAGATCACCCACAGCGGTGCCTACCAGGAGCAGTTGGACTTCGCGCTGGACCCCGAGGACCGCCTCGAACTGCGCGCCGCCGAGGGCACCCGCCCGGTGATCCGTCTGCTCGACTGGTACAGCAACCGCCCGGACGCCCTCAACGTCCGTCGTACCGGCGGCACTGCACCGGGGGTCCGCGGCGGCCGCCTGGTTCTGGACGGCCTTCTCATCACCGGCCGCGGCGTCAATGTCACCGGTCACCTGGGCGAGTTGGTCATCCGGCACTGCACCCTGGTGCCCGGCTGGTCTCTCACCGACCACTGCGCACCGCACTCGCCCGAGGAGCCCAGTCTGGTCCTCGACCGCACCACGGCCTGCGTCCAGATCGAGCGGTCGATCCTCGGCACCATCCAGGTCGTCGGCGACGAGGTCGGCGACGACCCGCTGCCGATCCACATCGCGGACAGCATCCTGGACGCCACCGCCTCCGACCTCGAGGCGCTTTCCGCCCCCGACTGCCGTCACGCCCACGCCGTCCTGCGCGCCTACCGCACCACCGTGATCGGCGAGGTGCACACGCACGCCGTCGAGACCGCCGAGGACTGCGTCTTCACCGGCCGGATGAACGTCGCCCGCCGCTCGGCCGGCTGCCTCCGCTTCAGCTATGTGCCGCCCGGCTCGCGCACCCCGCGCCGCTACCGCTGCCAGCCGGACCTGGTCCGCGAGGCCGTCCAGGAACTCGTCGAGAGCGGCCGCCTGGCCCGCGCGGACGCCCCCACGCAGGCCGCCGCCGAGACCGACCGGGTCCGCCCGCGCTTCACCAGCCTCCGCTACGGGACCCCGGCCTACGCCCAACTCGCCCACGGCTGCGCCCCGGAGATCGCCCGAGGCGCCGCCGACCGCTCCGAGCAGGGTGCCTTCCACGACCTCTTCCAGCCGCAGCGCACGGACAACCTCCGCGCCCGCCTGGCGGAGTTCGCCCCGGCCGGCACCGACGCGGGCGTCTTCTTCGTGACCTGACGCCCGTCGATCCCAAGACGCAGACACCCATCGGCGCAACAGCACACGAAAGTTGAGGGGGACCATGTACGGCGACTACTCACGCCTGACCTACCAGCCCGGCAAGCACTACTCCGCGGTGCTCGCCCAGCAGGGCCGCGTCCAGCTGGACGCCGACGCCAACGAGCAGACGGCGATCGAGCTCTTCCGGTCGCGGACCCTGGCCCGCGACCTGATCGGCCGTGACGGCGGACCCGCCGACAAACCCGGCGACGGCCCCGGCTTCCAGATCACCTACGTCAAGGGCACCCACGACCAGGACGACCTCACCATCGGCGGCGGCCGCTACTACGTCGACGGCATCCCGCTCGACGCCACGTGCCCCCAGCCGGTCCCGGCGGTCCCCACCGGCGGCCTGCTGCCGCTGGACGGCGACGGCGCGGACAGCGACGGTGTCATCCCGTCCCCCACCCCCGCCACCTGGACCTACTGGAACCAGCCCGACGCCTACCGCGACCCCGAGCTGCCGGGCGACCAACTCCCCTCCATGTTCCCCTTCCTGGCCTACCTCAAGGTCTGGGACCGCAGCGTCACCGCCGTCGAGGACCCGGAGATCCGTGAGGTCGCGCTCGGCGCCGCCATGCCGGACACGGCCGCCCGCCTCAAGACCGTCTGGCAGGTACTCACCCTGCCCGCCGAGGACCTGGACGTCCGCGACGGGGGAGCGGCCACCGTCCGCGCCGCCTTCTACGACTGGGTCGCCGCCCAGCGCTCCGCCGCCCGCCTGGCCGCCCGCGCCGAGCGGCCGGAGGGAGCGGCGGACGAGCCCTGCCTGGTACGGCCCGACGCCCGCTACCGCGGCCCGGAGAACCAGCTCTACCGCATCGAGATCCACCAGGGCGGCACGGCCGAGCGGGGCGCGACCTTCAAGTGGTCGAGGGAGAACGGCAGTGTCGCCTTCCCGATCGCCGAACTCGACGGCACCTGGGTGGCGTTGTCCACCCTCGGCGACGACGACAAGCTCACCCTGGACGTCGGCGACCGCGTCGAGGTCTGCGACTCCGCCTACACCAGCCGAGGCGAGCCGGCGCCCCTGCTGAGCGTCGAGGAGATCGACCTCCCCGGCCGCCGCGTCCGCCTCTCCGCCGAGCCTCTTCCCGGCATCGGCGCGCTGCCCGAGCGCCACCCCTTCCTCCGCCGCTGGGACCACGCCTCCACCGGCACCCCCGGCCACCGCCCGCGCACCGACGGCGGCGCCCTGCCCGTCGAGGAGGGCACCTGGACGGAGCTGGAGGACGGCCTCCAGGTCTACTTCAACCCCGGCGGCTCCTACCGCTCCGGCGACTTCTGGCTGGTCCCGACCCGCACCGTCACCGGCACCGTCGAGTGGCCGGCCAACTCCGCCGGCGACCCCCTCCTCCAGCTCCCGCTCGGCATCGACGTCCACTACGCCCCGCTGGCCTGGATCACCGGCGAGAACTCCCGCTCCGACCTCCGCCGTGTCTTCCACCCCCTGGCCACGCCGCTCTCGGACGCGAACGCGGACCCACAGGAGACCGAGGAGAACTGACGTGCCCCTCTGCCCCTTCGCCTCGGTCCGGCTCCTCGCCCGGCCCAAGCCGCCTGCACCCCTTCAGCCGACCCAGATCATCGTCCACACGGCGAACGCCACCCTCCCCGCTGTGGACGTCCGCTTCCGTCGGCCCGGCGCCCGCGGCCAGAGCCATATCGGTGTGTCCGCCACCGGAAAGATCACCCAGTGGCTGGACACGTCCGTCCCCGCCGACTCCGCGTACCGCGCCAACCTCCGCTCCGACGGCACCGGCGCGGTCTCCATCACGACGGAGGGTCATGTCTCCGAGCCCTGGACGGACGCCCAGCTGGACGCCCTGATCCGCCTCCACTGGTGGCTGATGCGCACCCACCCCGCCATCGCCCACCGAGCCTGCCGGACCCCAGCCGACCCCGGCCTGGCCCACCACACCCTCCTCGGCTCGCCGGGCCCCTGGACCCCCATCCCCAAGTCCTGCCCGGGCCCTCGCCGCATCGCGCAGTGGCAGGACTCCCTCCTCCCACGCGTCCTGGCTCCCTACGGCATCTCCGTCTCCGACATGCGCCCACGCCACGAGCGGGCCGAGGAGGTCGTCCGGGATCTCCTGTCGGTGCCGATCGCGTTCTCCTCCGCCCCGGCCGCTGAAGAGGCGCTCCCGGCTCCGTCCTCGGACCAGTCCTCGGCGATTCCGTCGGAGCAGCGGTCCCTTGCGGCCGATCCGGCATCCCCACCGCGGGCGCAGGATTCCGCGGCGACGGTCCAGCCCCGCCAGCACCACCCCGTCCGCGAAGCCCTCCTGGACTTCTTCCTCCCCGACTCCGCACCCCACGGCCCCAAACCGTCCCCACCTCCGGAGGAGTACTGAGGGCACCGTCCGGCGGCGCCGACTGGGAATCCGGCGAAGATCCTTCTACCGTGGAGTCCGCCTGTCCCGGTGCCGCTGGACGACGTAAGGGGGCTTGGTGGAAGCCGAGTTGGGGACGCTTGCCGCACAGGGGGCCACGGCTCTGGTCGGGCTCGTGGTCACGGACGCCTGGGTACAGATGAAGCAGGGGCGGCGGCGGGTCGTCCGTTGGCTGTCCCGGCGCGGAGCGGACGACGAACTGGACGCCTCACGCGTGGAGTTGGAGGCGGCTCGGGGCAGCGGCGACGAGGAGAGCGTGGCGGGCCGCGTGGCCGCCGACTGGGAACGGCGCCTGCTCCGCATCCTCGAGGAGGACCCCGAGGCGGCCGAGGAGCTGCGCCGGCTGCTGGACGAGATCCTGCCGGGAACGTCGTACGACATCGCCTTCGACGTCCGCCGGGCCGCACAGACGGCGCCCGGCGCCCAGCCCGACCATCTCCCCGCCCTGACCGGCACGTTCAGTAACCGCGTCGCCGAACTCGACCGGCTCGATGCCGTGTGCGGCGCACCCGGACGGGTCAACCTCGCGGTGCTCGCCGGGCTGCCCGGTGTCGGCAAGACCGCGATCGCCTGCCGCTGGGCCGACAAGGAGCGCGACCGCTTCCCCGACGGCCTGTTCTACGTCGACTACGCCGCCCTGCGCGACGCGTCCACCGTCGGCGCCGCCATGGGGGCCGACGTCTCCCAGGCCCTGGCCGGGATCCTGCAGGCCCTGATCGGGAGCGACGAGCACATCCCGGCGTCACTCGCGGAGCTGACCCGGCGGTACGCGGCCCATTCCCGCGACCGGCGCATCCTGGTCCTCATCGACAACGTCACCCTGCCCGCCCAGGTCCGGCCGCTGATCCCGAGCGGACCCGGCAGCACGGTCGTCGTCACCAGCCACAGCAAGCTCGGCGAACTCGTCGCCCTGGACGGCGCCGAACTCATCGCACTCAAGCCGCTCGACGCCGAAGGCGGTCTGAAACTGCTCGCCGACCGCCTCGGCGAGCCCATGGTGACGGCCGACCGTGCCGCCGCCGAACGCCTCGTGGAGCTGTGCGGCGGCCTGCCGGTGGCGCTGCGGATCGTGGCGACCCGGCTGCTCAGCGATGAGTTCCTGACCCCGGCCGACCTCGTTGGCGAACTCGAGGACGAGGCCGAACGCCTGGACGGCATGTCCCTGCCCGGCGGCGGCTACTCGGTGTCAGCCGTGCTCGGACCGTCGTACCGCCTGCTGCCGCCCGGACCCGCCCGGATGTTCCGTCTGCTCGGCTGGCTGCCGGCCGGGCTCTTCGACGCCGGGGCCGCGGCCGCCGCCACAGGCGTCGACCTGCGCACAGCCCGGCGGCTGCTGCGCGAACTCGCGGCCGCCAGCCTGCTGGAGACCGAACGCGACGGCCGCTACCGCATGCACGACCTGGTCCGCCTCTACGCCCGCGAGCGCGCGGTGGAGGAGGAGCGGGCCGGCGAGGAGACGGCGCTCATCGAGCGGGTCACCATTCACTACCTCGTCCTCGTCGCCCTCGCCGATCGTGCGGTGCGCACCGACCGGCTGCGCGTCGCAGATCTGACCACCCTGCTGGCCGAGGCGACCGACCCCTTCGCCACAGCCGCCGGCCCCTCAGCGCTGACCTGGCTCGACGCCGAGTGCGCCACGATCCTGGCCGTGCTGCGCGCCGCCGTACGGCACGGACTGCACGCCCTCGCCTGGCCGCTGGCCGAGGCGTTCACGGTGCTGTTCCTGCACCACCGTTACCTCGGTGCGTGGAAGGAGTCGCTGGAGTTGGGCGCCGAGGCCGCCGCGCTGGCAGCCGAGGCCTCGAACAACCCCGGCGCCACCGCAGAGGCCGTGGCCGGCGAGGCCCGCCTGCGCAGTCTGCTCTCCCGGCCGCTCATGGACCTCGGTGAGGACGACCGCGCCCGCACCGAGATCGAACGCGCCGTGGCGCTCGCCGAGTCCACTGACCGCCTGCTGCTGCGCGCGTCCGTCCAGGAGTTCCACGGCCGCTGCCTCGACCGGTTCGACGCGCCCCGCGCGGTGGACACCTACCGGTACTGCCTCGAACTCAACCAGCGGGCCGAGGACGAGCGCGGCGAGGCCCTGGCCCTGCTCTTCCTCGGCTCGGCCATGGACGCCCAGGGCGAGCACGCGGAGGCTCTCGCCGTCCTCCGGCAGGCGCGCGCGTCCCTGCTGAACCTTCCCGAGCCGGACGTGCGCATGGCCGGTCGCGCCCTCCTCGCGGCCGGTCTCGCCCATGACCACCTGCACCGGACCGAGGACGCCGTCGACGCGCTGCGCACGGCGGCGGGGATCCTGCGGGAGCAGCGCGCGACCAGCTACGAGGCCGATGCCCTGGAGGCCCTCGCCGGCATCGCCGAGCGCACCGGCAGCCACCGGGAGAGCGCGCGTGGGTGGCTGAGCCGGGCCGTCGAGATCCGGGAAGCGAGCGGCAGCCGCCGGGCGGAAGAGCTGCGCCGGCGTCTGGCGGACCTCAGCTGACGCCCGGGGCCGCGGGGCGCGGGCGGAGAAGTACGTCCTCGTCGCGCATCCCGGCGAGGCGCAGGGTCAGCAGTGCCTCGTCGGGCGGACGGCCCTGCCGCAGCCAGGCGTAGACGATCGCGGCCGCGAGCCCAGGAGCCGTCGCCGGTCCGGTCACCGCCGCCTCGAACACCCGGCCGTCGCGCAGCCCGACCAGATGGCCGCTGCCCCGCACCGCGCACGCCGCCAGCAGACTGCCGGGCAACTCGGTCAAGGTGGCCCGGATCCAGGACAGCGCCTCGGCCGGCGAACCGGCCGGTGCCTTCCGCTCGATCACCGAGGCGCTTTCCAGCCGTCGGCGGTCGCGTTCACCGTTCGAGCAGGCCAGATGGACGTGGCCCAGCGGCCCGTCCTCCGGGTCGGTCCCGTCCTGCGCATACGCACGCGCCGCTGCGGGGTACCGCCGTACCGTCACGACCGGGCCGGAGGCCTCCTCGCCCACCTCGGTGACGACCAGCCACGAGGTGACGGGATCGGGGGCTGGATCCGGGGCGGGCACCAGCAGGTCCGGCGGGGGTGCGGGGGCGGGCTCAGGAAGGTCCAGCAGTTCGTACACGACCTCGCGGAGCCGCGCGAGCGCCTGCCCCGGCGCGGCGAAAGCCTGCCGCGCCACCTCGGCGTACCGCTCGGGTGTGTGAGCGCGTACGACGTCCTCGACCTGAGCCGCCAGGTCGCCGCCCGGATCCAGCCGCGGGGCCACGGCGGCCAGGTCGTGTGCCGCGGTCCCCGGCACCGCGTCCGCGCCGAACGCGCCGAGCAGGACCGGATGGCCCAGGGCGGCGCCGTACAGGGTCACCGAACCGTGGTCGCCGATCACCACGTCCGCTGCGACGAGCGCGGGACGCCAGGCGTGCACGGGCGGCATCAGCATCAGGCCCGCGTCGAGTGCCGATGCCTGGAGCGCGCGTATCTGCCAGGGCCCGTGTGCCGACCAGACGTTGGGGTGGACGACGGCCGCGATGCGGTGGGCGTCGTGGGGGAGCGCACCCAGCAGACGGACCGGCAGATCAGGGTGCCGGCCGAGCAGGGAAGTGGGGCCCCAGGTGGAGCTGACCACGACGAGCCGCCGGCCCTCCGCGACACCGAGAGCCCGCCGGTACGCGTCCCGCTGGGCGCGGGAGGTGAGCAGCTCGTCGTAGCAGGGGTCGCCCAGCAGCAGGGTGCGGCCGGCGGTCTTGGGGTGGGCGGCGAGGAGTTGCCGTTCCTGGTCCTGGTGCGAGACGGCCAGCCAGGCGCGGCCGGACTCCAGCAGGGCGTCGGGGACAAGGCCCGACAGCCGGTCCTGCGGCCCGCGCGCGTCCGGGACGCGCTTCTGGAAGCCCACGCCGTGCGGCAGCACCAGGACCGGGCAGTCGCCCTCCGGTATGTCCACGTTCTCGCTGGCCGAGAGGATGAGATCCGCGTTGATGTGTGCCAGCTGCTCCCAGGGCATGATCCGGCAGCCGGACTCCTCGAGGAGATCCCGTACCCCGGAGGCGAACGCGGAGGTGGGGTCGTGGGCGAAGACCACACTCACCCGGGGGTCGTCGTGCAGCAGCGCCGGCAGCGTCTCCAGCACGCGCACGGTGGAGGTGACGGTACGGGCGGCGACCACGAGCGTCCGCTCGGCGGGGAAGGTCCGCCAGCGGTGGGCGTCGGGGCCCACAGGAACCCGAAGAAAGCTTTCAGCCGCCAGACGTTTCGCGGTTCGCGGTTCGCGGTTCGCGGTTCGCGGTTCGCGGTTCGCGGTTCGCGGTTCGCGGTTCCGTCGGCATATCACGGGACAAGTTGGCTGACAACCCTTCAGGTCGGCTCGGTTCCGGCGCGGACCGGTCCACGGTAACGAATCCCGAAGGGCCGGCCCAGGCTCAAGGGGGACCGGGCGGGGCCGGCGTCCCGCAGGAAGCCGGCGATCTGCCCGTCGGCGCCGGTGACGACGCGGTCGCGTAGCGCGGCCTGCCAGGCGGGGTCGGGCCACACGCGCGTGAGGACGGCGAGCGGCACCGGCAGCGAGCGGACCATCCACCGCCGGCGGTGGCCAGGCACTCCCGCTCGTGCCGCTCCAGCTATTTGACGAGCTGCCTGAGCTCCACGACCGCCGGATCTTCGGCGATCTTCGGCGGCACCGACTTCAACCGCCGTCCGGACGCGTTGCGGCAGACCACCTTCCCGTCGTCGAGGGCGACTTCGTAGTCACCGGCCGACACCCACCCCATACGTGCCTCCCGTACCCGCGTTGATCAAGTGACGGGAACTGTAGGGCAGAGCACTGACAACGCCCTCCGAAGGCCGGAGGGCGTTGTGGAAAAACGGTGATGTGAGAGCGGAGGAGGGTCAGCCACGCTCGGCGGCGCGCTGCTCCCTCTCCTTCTTCAGCTGCTTGATCCGCGTGGTCTCCTTGCGGACCTCGGCCTGGGTGGCGCGCTCCTTCTCCAGCCACTCGGGCCGCTCCTGCTTGAGCGCCTCGATCTGCTCGGTGGTCAGCGCTTCGGTGACCCCGCCGCGCGCGAGGCCGGCGATGGACACGCCGAGCTTCGCGGCGACCACCGGACGCGGGTGCGGGCCGTTGCGCCGCAGCTCGCTCAGCCACTCCGGCGGGTTCGCCTGCAACTCGTTCAGCTCGGCGCGCGTGACGACGCCCTCCTGGAACGAGGCGGGGGTGGCGGGGAGATACACACCCAGCTTCTTCGCCGCGGTCGCGGGCTTCATCGACTGGGTGCTCTGCTGCGAACTCATGAGGTCAAGGGTAAGGGCCGCGTGCCCGGCCGCCGACCACGGCCGGTGCCGGAAGCCGGGCCACGGCGGGTGACGGACGGCAGGCCACGGCCGGTAACCTGGCCTGGTGACAGGCTCGGAGGAATCACCGTCGTTCCGGCTCGCGTACGTACCCGGAGTGACGCCCGCCAAATGGGTGAGGATCTGGAACGAGCGCCTGCCGGACATCCCGCTCACCCTCGTCCAGGTCCCGGCCGCTCAGGCGCCCGAGGTACTGCGGGCCGGCGAGGCCGACGCGGGGCTCGTACGGCTCCCCGTGGACCGTACGTACTTCAGCGCGATCCCCCTCTACACCGAGACCACGGTGGTCGTCGTCCCCAAGGACCACCTGATCACGGCCGCGGACGAGGTGACCGTCGCCGACCTCGCCGATGAGGTGCTCTTCCATCCCCTGGACGACGTCTTCGACTGGGCCGGCCCGCCCGGCGAGCCCGCCTTCGAACGGCCCGCGACGACGCCGGACGCGATCGAACTGGTGGCCGCGAACGTCGGCCTCCTGGTCGTCCCGCAGTCCCTGGCCCGCCTCTACCACCGCAAGGACCTCACCTACCGCCCGGTCACCGACGCCCCCCAGTCGAGCATCGCCCTGTCCTGGCCGGAGGAGGCCACCACCGACCTGGTGGAGGACTTCATCGGCATCGTCCGCGGCCGCACGGTCAACAGCACCCGGGGCCGCGCCAAGTCTCCGGCCGAGCAGAAACAGCAGCGCTCCGAACCGAAGGGCACCCGGCAGAAGCCGGCGGCGAAGGCCACGGGCCGCACCCCCCGCACCCGCGCGGCGGGAGGCAACACGCGCACAGCGGGTGCCAAGCAGCAGCCCAAGCGGGCCAAACCACGCCGGAGGTCGTAAGCACCGGAGCGGCGGCTTCAGCGGCGGCTTCAACCGGATGCCACGCCCCCTACGCCTGCCCGCCTACGCCCGCCCCTCTACGCCTCCTGCCGTGCCGCCTCCCGTTTCCGTTCCGCCTGGGGATGCGCCCGGCGTTCGTGCAGGTCGGCGAAGGCCAGGCAGAGGGCGAGCAGGATGATGGCGACGGAGGTGAGCAGGCCGTACTGGAGCGCGGTCGCGGGGCTGGCGTGGTTGGCCAGGTGGGCGAAGTACACCGAGCCGACCGCGGCGACACCGGCCGCCGAGCCGATGCGCTGCGCGGTCTGCAGCACCCCGCCCGCCGCTCCGCCCCGCCGCACGGGCACGAGGGACAGCGTGAGGGTGGTGTTCGGGGAGATGGTCAGGCCGGAGCCGATGCCGGCGACGAGCAGGGGGAACGCGGCCGCCCAGGCCACGCTCCGCCCCGGAACCCAGTGCACGGCCGCGACGACGCCGAGCATCCCCACCGCCACCGTGCACAGCCCGGCGATCACCAGCTTGCGTCCGAAGCGCACCACCAGGCGGCCGCCGGCCGCGGCCCCCACCGCCGACCCCGCCGCGAACGGCATGGACGACAGGCCCGCCGCCAGCGCGCCGTAGCCCATGCCGTTCTGCAGGAACAGCGTGTAGACGAAGAACAGCGTCGTGAAGCCGCCGAAGTACACGAGGCTCAGCAGCGCGCCGAGCGAGAAGGAACGCAGGGCGAAGAGCCTGAGGTCGACCAGCGGTGCGCGGTCGCGCCGCGCCTGCCGGCGCTCCCACGTCCAGAACGCCACCAGCAGTCCGGCGCCGAGCGGGAGCAGGGCCCACTTCAGCCGGCCCTGCCACTGCTGTTCCTGCACCAGAGGCAGCATCAGGGCGAGCACGCCGGAGCCGAGGAGCAGGACGCCCGGCACGTCGAAGCACTCGCGTTTGCCCGGCGAGCCGGGAGAGCGGGGCAGCAGCCGCAGCCCCGCGCAGAAGACGGCGACACCGATGGGCAGGTTGACGTAGAACACCCAGCGCCAGCCGTCGGGGCCGCCGGCCGCCTCGATCAGCAGACCGCCCGCCAGCGGTCCGACCGCCGTGGAGATGCCGATCGTGCTGCCCATCAAGCCGAACGCGCGGGCCCGTTCCGCTCCCTGGAACATCTGCTGGATCAGCGCCGAGGTCTGGGGCGCGATCAGGCCCGCCGACGCCCCCTGGACCAGCCGGAACAGCACCAGCCAGGTGGCGCCGGTGGACAGCCCGCAGGCCGCCGAGGCGAGCGTGAAGAGCGCGAGCCCGGTCAGGAACGTCTGACGCCGCCCGCGCAGGTCGCCGAGGCGTCCCGCCGGGACCAGGACCAGACCCAGTGTGAGGGCGTACCCGGACATCACCCACGACAGGTCGGCGGTGCTGGCGCGCAGTCCGCGCTCCATCGAGGGCAGCGCCACGTTCACGATCGACGTGTCGAGCAACGTCATGAAAGCTGCGGTCAGACAGACGGCGAGCGCTTTCCACCGTCGGTCGGGCCGATCCGGCCCGGCTCGGTCTGTGGTCATGTGATCACGCTATGCAGCCACCGCGCCCCGCGCACGGCGGGAACTCCCCGCTCACCCCCGCCGACCGGGTACGACAGAGCCTCAGGACACGTACGACGCCTCCCGCGCCGTCCGCAGCACTGTGCGCCCCTTCCTGCACGCTGTCGGCCACTCACGCGTCCACAGCACCCCCGACGTGCGCGAGCAGCGCCTCCTTGCTCCGGAAGGGTGCCCCGGCCCACACCGCGTCCTGGAACGTGGTGCCGTCGGACCGGTCGGGGTTGCTGACGCCGGGGTCGAGGCCACCGGAGACCACCCGGGCGGTGCCGTCGCCGAAGTCCTGTCGGGTACGAATGTTGCCGATCAGACGGATGTCCCGTGGACGTTGCCGCTCAGGCGGGTGTCCCACGGAGCCGTGCCTACGCCGCCCGCGCCGTGAACTCCGTCTGGCCGCCGCGCAGCAGCAGGCTCGCGGTGGCGAACTCGGGTGCGTCGGCCTGTGCGGCCACGTTCGGGATCGCGAGGCACCGCATACCGGTCGCGCGGGCGGCGGCCGGCCCCGGTGCCGCGTCCTCCAGGACCACGCGGTGCGCGGGATCCGCGCCCAGCCGCCGGGCCGCCTCCGGGAAGACGTCGGGTGCGGGCTTGCCGTGCGGGACCTCGTCGGCCGAGACCGCCGTGCGCAGGAACACGTCCAGGCCGGTGCCCGCCAGGATCACGTCGACGGCCTCCGGGGAGGAGCCCGAGGCGACCGCCATCGGCATGCCCTCGCCGGACGGCAGTTCCACGAACTTGCGTATCTTTGGGTACGCGCGCGTGCGGGCCGGTTCCAGGTAGCGCCGGTTGGCTGCGGCCAGCAGTTCGTCCACCGAGGCGCGCAGGCCGTAGCGCTCCCGCAGGCCGGCCACCGTATCCAGGGTGCTGATGCCGACGTAGCTCTCGTGCTCCGCCCGGGAGAAGTCCGGCACGCCGTGCTCGGCCAGAATCTGCCGGCGGGGCGTCAGGTGCGGACCGCCCGGCCCACCGACTCCACGAGGGGCAGCAGCCGGTACGGGACGCGCTCGCGCAGCGCCACCTCGGTGCGGGTGCGCACCACGCCCGGCAGGCTGATCAGCTTCTGGATGACATCCTCCAGATGGGCGTTGTCCCGGCCCACCACCCGGGCGAGCAGATCCCCGCCGCCCGTGATCGAGAACGCCTCCACGATCTCCGGTACGGCGGCCAGCGCGTCCCCCACGTCGTCCAGGTGGCCCTGGGTGACCTCGATGTGCACGAACGCCAGCACCGGATGGCCCAGCGCGGCGGGGGAGAGGGAGGGACCGGTGCCGGTGATCACACCGTCCCGTTCCATGCGCTCCAGCCGGGCCTGGAGCGTGCCGCGGGCGACGCCGAGGATCCGGGCGTACTCGCGCACGCTGGTGCGCGGCTGCTCCAGGAGCAGCCGCAGGATGCGGGTGTCGAGTTCGTCCACGGCCATGATGGACGACTGTACCAATGGCTCAGCGGACGCGCGTCCCCGTATACCGCCCGACCTGGTCCGTTGGCTTTCCGGTCAGCGTGCTGGACCGCGCAATGATGGGCCAATGGCTCAGCAATTCAGACGACACTTGAGCCAGTGACCTCGGGGATGCTCTCATGGGCACGTCGATGGCGCTGCGGGTCCCCGCGGCGCCTTTTCTGTGCCGGTGTTCCATGGGGAGGGCAGCAGTGCTGAAGAGGATGTTCGTGGCTCCGGACCCGGGCCGGGCGCGGTTGCGCTTCGCCGCGCGGGCCGTCCTCGGCATCGGCCTGGCGGTCACCGTCTGTCTTCTCGCCGGACACTCCCTCGTCGGCGCGGTCACCGGCGGGCTCGCCGCGCTGCTCACCCTGTTCACCGTCGCCGACCCGACCGTGCGCGGACAGGCGGTCACCACCGCGCTGCTGCCCGCCGTGGGCGTGCCGGTGCTCGCCGCCGCGGCAGAGCTGCACGCTTTCCCGGTCGCCCGTGACCTGGCCTTCCTGGCCGTCGTCGGCGCCGGAGTGTACGCGCGCCGCTGGGGTCCGCGCGGGCACAGCCTCGGTGTGTTCGCGTTCATGACCTTCTTCGTGGCCCAGTTCCTGCACGCCACCCCGGCGCAGTTGCCCGAGCTGTACGCCGCCGTCCTGCTGTCCGTGCTCAGCGCGGCCGTGGTG
>NZ_CM002285.1:8451876-8459582 GCF_000497445.1 Streptomyces roseochromogenus subsp. oscitans DS 12.976
ACGCGGCAGGCCGTGCAGGCGACCGCGGGCGCGGGCTTCGCGCTGGTCGTGGGTCAGCTGGTGTCCGGACAGCGCTGGTACTGGGCTGTCGGCGCCACCTGGTGGATCTTCGTCAACACCGCCTCGCGCGGCGAGACACTGGTCCGTGGCTTCCGCCGGGTCCTCGGCACGGTGATCGGCATCTGCCTGGGCTTCCTCGTCGCCGTACCCGTGCACGGGGCGCCGGTCCCGACGGCCGTTCTCGTCGCTGTCGCCGTCTTCGGCATCTTCTATACGGCCGCCGTCTCCTACACCTGGATGATGCTCTGCGTGACCCTGCTCGCCGAACTGCTCTACGGCCTCCTCGGCGTCCTGAGCCCTGGCCTGCTGGCCCTGCGCATCGCCGAGACCGGCGTGGGCGCGCTCGGCGCCGCGCTCGCCGTGCTGTTCGTCCTGCCGGTCACCACCCACGCCATCACGGATGCCTGGATCCAGCGGGCCCTGCGCTGCGTCCACGCCTGCACGGCCGAGGCCGCGGCCCGGCTCGCGGGCTCAGCGACCTCCGATCCGGCGCCGCGCGTGGCTGAACTGGAGCAGTTGCTCGGCCGGGTCCGGCTGTCGGTGGCCCCGCTGGTGCACCCGCTGAACCCGATGCCGGCCCGCAAGGCGCGCGCCCGCCGCGTCCTCGCGCTCCTCGACGACTGCGCCCGCGAGGTCCGCGGCCTGGTGGCGGTCGCCGCCGATCCCGAGGCCTCCCACGACGTCCGGCTGACCGCGGCCTGCCGGCGCGTGGAGGCCTCCGTCGAGGCCCTCACCACGAGCCGCCCGGAGCCCGTTCACCGCCCCGCCGAGCCGCCCGCCGAGCCCGCCCTGGCCCACCTGCACGGCCTGGAACGAGCCCTCGCCGACCTGGCCGAGCCCCTGCGGGCACCGTCGGGATCACGACTGGTGGGAGCCTGACCGGCTCCGGCCGGCGCGGGGGCGCGGTCGGTGGGCTCTGAGCCGGGCGCCGTCGGGGGCGCGGCGCCCGACGGCGCCACGACGCGCGCGGTGTCAGCACGACGACACGCGCGACCGGCACGACGATTCACGAGGAGCCGCCGCAACGACTCGTGAGGAGCTGCCGCAACAACTCGCGAGGAAAAGCAGCGGAGAGTCCCCCGAGGGCAACAGCGGAACACAATCGGTCCCCACACCCGCCTCTTGGTCTAGACCGCCTTGATCGACTGCTACCGTCGGCCCCGGACCGGCTCGACCGAGAGGGGACAGCGGTGGCACAGGACGGCAGGCCCGTAAGGCGCCGGGCGTTCATCGGCTCGTTCACGGCGGCGGGTGGACCCGGCCTCGTGACCGCCGATGTCGCGCCGGACGGCGGCGCCCTCACCCTCGGCGTCGCCGTGAGCGACGTACGCGACCCGTCCTATCTCGTCCTGTCGCCGGACGGCGGGACGCTCTACGCCGTCAGCGAGATCGCCGAGGGCGCCGTAGCCGCCTACCGTGTCGACGGCGAACGGCCGGAACTCGCCGGGACGCCCGTCCCGGTGGACGGCAGCGGGCCGACCCACCTCGGCCTGTACGCGGGGCACCTGCTGACCGCCAACTACGGCTGCGGCAGCGTCACCGCCGTACCCCTGCGCCCGGACGGCACGCTCGCCGCCAAGCCCTCCGGACGACTCCAGCACACCGGCTCCGGCCCGCACGACCGGCGGCAGCGCGGCCCGCACGCCCACCAGGTGCAGGCCGACCCGAGCGGCCGGTGGGCCGTGAGCGTCGACCTCGGTACGGACTCGGTACGGGTCTGCACGCTCGCGGACGGCGCTCCCGCCCTGCACCGCGAGTTCGCCCTGCGCCCCGGCTCCGGCCCCCGCCACCTGGCCTTCCATCCGGACGGCGCGCACGCCTACGTCGTCAACGAACTCACCCCGACGGTGACCGTGTGCCGCTGGGACGCCGAGGCGGGCTCCCTCAGGCCGCTGACCGAGGTCCCCGTGCTGTCCGGCGCCCCGGCCGGCGACGCCTATCCGTCCGGGATCGTGGTCTCGCCCGACGGCCGCTTCGTATGGACCGCGACCCGTGGCGAGGACGTCCTGTCGGTCCTCGCCGTCGAGGGCGAGGGGCTCCGGCTGATCGGCACGGTGCCCTGCGCCGGCCGCTGGCCACGCGCACTCGCCGAACACGCCGGCTTCCTCTACACGGCCAACGAGCGCTCGGGGGATGTGGCCTGGTTCGCCGTGGACGAGGCGACGGGCATGCCCCGCTACGACGGCGCGGTACGGGTTCCGGCGGCCTCGTGCGTCGTCTTCGGCTGAGGACTTGCGGGTGCGGGCGCGGGTCCGCCGGCTGAATCCCGCCCGGCAAGGCGCGGTCGAGGCCCGGCCGAGCCCGGCATGGTCGGCTGAGGCCGCGGGTTGCGCGTCGTCGGCTGCGGCCCGGCCTCTCGGGCATCGTCGGCCGAGTGCACCCGGGCAAGGCGAAGGGCCCGCTCCGGGGTGTGGAGCGGGCCCCGTGTCGTGCGGGTGCTGCGGGTGGGTCAGCGGACCGGCATGCCCTGGGGCTGCTGCGGGGCGATGCCCAGCGTCGTCGTGTACTTGGCGAGGGCGAGCTTGCCGATCGCCGGGTACGCGCCCAGCGCCTCGGCCGTGGCGCAGCCCGCCTCCTCGGCGGCCGCAGCCAGCAGCGCCGGATCGATCTCCGGGCCGATCAGATAGGGCGCCAGGGCCAGCTGCTGCGAGCCCGAGGAACGCAGCTGCTCGGCGACGGAGGCGATCGAGCCCTCCTGGTCCAGGGCCGCAGCCATCACCGGCACGGCCAGGCGCGCGGCGAGCAGCATGCCGGTGATCCCGGCCGCCTGCACCGCCTCCTCGCCCCCCACGGACGCCAGGATGATGCCGTCCGCGGCGGTGGCCACGGTGAACAGGCGGGCGCGGTCGGCACGGGCCAGCCCCGCCTCGGACAGCCGCACATGAAGCGCCTCGGCGAGCAGCGGGTGCGGACCGAGGACGTCGGTCAGGTCGGCGGCGACCCGGCTGTCCATCACGGACTGGCGGACCTGCCGCAGCAGGGCGCTGTCCGGACCGGCCAGCAGCGGTACGACGACGGCGACCGGGCCGTCGGGCTCCTTGATCCCTTCGAGCCCGGCGGCGACGGCCTGCTCGTAACGGGCCGTCCGCTCCTCGGCGGCGCGTACCAGCACGGACCGCAGCGTGGGGAACTCGGCGTCGTCCCCGTCCAGGTACCCGATCCGGGCGTCCAGGCCGGGCAGCTCGGAGCGGGCGATGCTCACGACCTCCTCGGCGAGGCCGCGCGCGGCGGCGCTGGGCGCACCGGGCACCGCGAGGGCGAGCGCGGGCGCGCCCTCGGGAGCCACCAGCGGCTCCGGTCGGCGGTGCCGTCCGGGCTGGCGGGGTCGCGGCATTCGTACTGGCAGGCCGGACTCGGGTCCAGTGGGGGAGCTCATGGCGCCGCATGTTACTGGCTTCGAGGGTTCCTCCGTTCGGGGAGGGTGCAGGTGAGCGGTATCCGTCCGGATTTGTCTGATGAGTTACGCCGCGAGGACGCATGTTCCGGGCACGTGCCGGGAACATGGGCGACAAGGCTCCACAAGGGGGAACAATCCGCTTTTACGGGGAACTGGATCCCGTCATCGATCCCGTCGTACGGAGATCACACAGAGCATGGTGGATTCACCCGGCAGGGTGAGGTGGCCGGCCGCCAGGTCGCTCGCGATCCGTACCGAGCCGTGCAGCGGATCGCCCTCGGCCGGCACCTGCCGGGCGTGCGGCAGCCTGGCCGTCAGCTCCTCCCGCAGGGGTACGAGGAGGAGGTCGCCCAGGCGGAACAGGCCGCCGGTGAACGCCACTTGGGGTGTCCCGCCCGCCGGGCACACGGCCGCGGCAGACTCGGCCATGTGCCGGGCCGCGGCCCGCAGGATGTCCGCGGCGACCGGGTCGTGCGCGGCGCACGCAGCCACCTGGGGCGCGAAGGAGGCCAGTACGGCAGGCCGGTCGGCGCGGGGGTAGAGCTGCCCCGGCAGGCCGCGCACCGGGCCGAACTGCTGCTCCGCGCAGTCCAGCAGCGGCGCGGAGCCGCCGTCCCTGCCGTCAAGGGCGCGCAGCGCCGCCTCCAGCCCCGCCCGTCCGATCCAGGCGCCGCTGCCGCAGTCCCCGAGCAGATGCCCCCAGCCGTCGGCCCGCCTCCAGGACGTCAAATCGGTGCCGACGGCGATCAGTCCGGTGCCCGCGGCGAGCACGGCGCCCGGACGCGGCCCGAGGGCGCCGACATAGGCGGTGACGGCGTCGGCGGCGAGCGCCACGTGCCGTACGCCCAGCTCCCGGGCGAGGGAGTCCGGCAGTTCGGCCCGCAGGCCGTCGCCCAGACTGGCGAACCCGGCGGCGCCGACGACGGCCGTGTCCAGCTCGCGCAATCCGGTCTCGTCGGCCAAGGCCCGGGCCAAGGGGACGAGTTGGGCCATCAGGTGAGCGGGATCGATGCCCCGCGCACCCGTGCGGACCGGTTCCTGTGACTCCCGCTGTGCGGCGGGTGCCCGGCCCGGCACGCCGACGGCGACCCGGAGACCGGAGCCCCCGGAATCCACCGCCAGATAGCCCGCGCCGGTCATGGCAGGCGCCAGTCCACCGGCTGTCCGCCCTGCTGGGTCAACAGGTCGTTGGCGCGGCTGAACGGACGCGAGCCGAAGAAGCCGCGGTCGGCCGACATCGGGGAGGGATGCGCGGACTCCACCGCCGGCAGGCTGCCCAGCAGCGGCCGCAGATTGCGGGCGTCCCGGCCCCACAGGATGGACACCAGCGGCTTGCCGCGCGCCGCCAGGGCCCGGATCGCCTGCTCCGTGACCTCTTCCCAGCCCTTGCCGCGGTGGGCGGCCGGGCTGCGCGGTGCCGTGGTCAGTGCCCTGTTGAGCAGCAGGACGCCCTGACGGGTCCACGGCGTCAGGTCGCCGTTGGCCGGCTGGGGCAGCCCCAGGTCGGTGTTCAGCTCGCGGAAGATGTTGATCAGGCTGGGCGGCAGCGGGCGTACCTCGGGCGCGACCGAGAACGACAGGCCCACCGCGTGCCCCGGGGTCGGATACGGGTCCTGACCGACGATCAGCACCCGTACGTCGTCGAAGGGCTGTTGGAAGGCCCGTAGGACGTTGGGTCCGGCCGGGAGGTACGTGCGTCCCGCGGCGATCTCCGCGCGCAGGAAGTCGCCCATCCCGGCGATCCGTCCGGCGACGGGTTCGAGGGCCTTCGCCCAGCCCGGTTCGACGATCTCATGCAAGGGTCGTGGTGCCACGGGCGTCACCCTACTGCCGTGGACCGGCAGGTGATCAACCGATGGCCGGAGGTCGACGGGCCGTCCATTGCAGCCCGCCCTTGGGTCTCAGCCGATCACCGCCGCTCGCACGCACAGCACGTCCGGGAGATGCCCGGCCAGCTGCTGCCAGCTGTCGCCGTCGTCGGCGGACGCGAACACCTCGCCGTTGCGGTTGCCGAAGTACACGCCCGCCGGGTCGGCGTCGTCGGTGCACAGGGCGTCGCGCAGGACCGTGCCGTAGTGATCCTCCTCCGGCAGGCCCTTGGACAGCGGCTCCCAGGTCCGGCCCGCGTCCGTGGTGCGGAAGACCCGGCACCGGTGCCCGGCGGGCACCCGGTCCGCGTCGGCGTTGATCGGGAAGACGTATGCCGTGTCCGCCCGGTGCGGATGGGCGGCCACCGCGAAGCCGAACGTGGACGGCAGATCGGCGCCGATGTCGGTCCAGTGCGCGCCCGCGTCGTCGCTCCTGTACACCCCCCAGTGGTTCTGCAGATACAGCCGGTCCGGGTCGCCCGCGTCCTTGGCGATCTTGTGCACGCACTGGCCGAACTCCGGGTTCGGATCCGGCAGGAACACCGCCGACACACCGGAGTTGGACGGCGCCCAGCTCGCGCCGCCGTCGGTGGAGCGGAACACCCCGGCCGTGGAGACGGCCACGGTCACCGTCTTGGGGTCGCGGGCGTCGGTGAGCACGGTGTGCAGGCCTTCACCGCCGCCGCCCGGCACCCACCGCGAGCGGGTCGGATGCTCCCACAGCGGCCTGACCAGCTCGAAGCTCTCGCCGCGGTCCTCCGAGCGGTACAGCGCCGCCGGTTCCGTGCCCGCGTAGACCACGTCGGGCTCGGCGGCGGCCGGGTGCAGCTGCCAGACGCGCTCCAGGGAAGCGCCGGTGTCCTGGGGGAACTTGACGGCCGGACGCGGCGGTTCGGTCCAGGTGCGGCCGAGGTCGTCGGAGTGGAAGACCGACGGGCCCCAGTGCGCGCTGTCGCCGCCCGCCAGCAGCCGTGGGCGGTCCTGGCGGGTGTCGATCGCGACCGAGTAGACCGCCTGTGCGTTGAAATACGGGCTGTCGTCGAACTCCCAGGCCCCGCGGGCCCTTCGCCGCCCGATGAACAGTCCTTTGCGGGTGCCCACCGCCAGCAGTACCTCGGTCATGCCGATCACCTCCGGGACGCCTTCGTCCAGGTAGTCGTGAGACAGGTAGTCGTCGGTTATCGGCCAGTCTGCACCCCACCACTGACACTCCGCCCTGCTGTGTTTGTTTCCGCAGGTCAGAGCAGTGTCGTCGGCTGGTGACCAAGAGCGGCCGGGGTTCGTTGTGACATGCGCCTGCGCGAACGGGGTGTCTCGTGCGACCGTCGGGGAGACGGCTTCGTGAGCAACGGGGCGATCTCCCGCGTATGGGAGGGCGTTCCGGCCGGTCGGTGCGCTCGTGAGGAGGATGCCTTTGAAGGCGATCCGTGGTCCGAAGGTGTGGCTGTGGCGCTGGCGGCGCAGCCCGCTCAGACGCCGGGCCGACGTGGTGGAGGCCTGGGTGGTCCTCGGCACCTGGCTGCTGACCGTCCTGGCAGGGGTCTCGGCCGGACTCCTGGCGGCCCGGTCGGTGGAGCACGGACTCGCCGAGGAGCGCGCGGACTGGCGTCCCGTCGTGGCCCGAGTCGTGGGACGGGCGCCGGGAGGCTCCCCCCTGCACGGCCACACCTCCGCCGGGGATCGGGTCTGGGCCAAGGTGCGCTGGACCGTGGCCGACGGATCCGCCCACACCGGGCAGGTCCGGGTGCGGCCCGGCAGCAAGGCGGGCACACCGGTCACCGTCTGGAGCGACCCGCAGGGCCATCTCGTCAACCGGCCCACCTCCGCCGCCGAGGCCGCCTTCCGCGGCGCGCTGATCGGCTGCCTGGTGGGCGTGAGTGCGGCGGCCGTCCCCTTCGTCGGCGGTCTCGCCCTGCGCGGCCGGCTGGAACGCCGCCGCATGGACGCCTGGGACACGGAATGGGCACGGCTCGGACCCCAGTGGGGCGGCTGGTCCGACCATGGCCGCCGCTCCGGCTGAGGCCTGCCTGGGGTGTGCCGGTCCGCCGCTCCGGCCGGGGCGCCGGCGCGCTCGAGCTGAGCCGCCGCGTCCCCCGAAGTCGGCTGCTCGGGCGCGTGTCTGCCGTGCCGCCCCTACATCGCCGCCAGCGCCTTCCGGCAGGCGCTCAGCAGGGCCTCGTCCTCCGGGATGCCCAGGCCGCCGAATCCGCCCGCGGGGGCCGGAAGGCGGCGTGGGGCGGACAGTTCAGCCGCGACCAGGTGCCGTAGGGGCGCGGCGGCCGGGCCCATCGCGGTGAGGCAGCCGGCGATCGGGGCGCGGGTGCGCGGGTCTTCGACCCAGGCCGCCCGGAACACGGGCAGGACCGGCTCCGGATCCGCCT
>NZ_CM002285.1:8461128-8466319 GCF_000497445.1 Streptomyces roseochromogenus subsp. oscitans DS 12.976
GCGTTCTCGTCTCCGATGGCACCGACCGCGGTCAGCAGCGGGGCGGCGAGCCGGGCGGCGGCGGGGGAGGCCAGCGGGATCCGGCCGAGCCGGTGCCGTAACGCGGGCGCGAGCGGGGCCGCGGCGGGGCCCAGACGGGCCAGTTCGAACCCCAGGTCCAGTGGCGCGGCCGGGCCGGCCAGCAGCTGGGCCAGGGGCGGGACGGCGCGGGGATCGCCGCTCCTGGCCAGCGCCTTGAGCGGACCGCCCAGTGTGGGGGAGTCGCGCTCCAAGCGGTGCGTCCACAGGTCGGGGCGGGCGCGGACCAGTGCGTGCAGGGCGTCCGCGGCGGGCGCGGCCGCGGTGAACAGCTCCGCCAGGACCGCTGCCGCCGCATCCCGCAACCGGTCCTGCTCCGCGGTCAGTTGGGCACCCAGCAGCCCGGCCGTTGCGCCGTGGTCGCCGCGCCAGCCGCGCAGCAGCGCCGCCGCCATCCACACCGCGTTGCACCGGTCGACCGGATCAGGGCTGGTCAACTGCCCCCTGAGCAGTGCGGTCCGCTCGGCCACGCGGTCGCCGAGCGCGGTGTGCAGGGTGCGCAGCAGCCGGGCGCCCTCCTCGTCCGACGGGCGCAGCCGCCGTATGCGCCCGACGAGGGTGTCGTTGGCGGAGGGTTCGGGCACCCGGGCTCGGAGCACTGAGCGCTCCCGCAGGAGCCGGACCGCCGTCGGCACCGGATCGGCGGGCAGCCGGGCGGGGGCGACGAGCGCGAGCTGCCCGAGTGCGGCGAGGCGCAGGCCCGGCGCGTACGGCGGCGCGCTGTGCTCGGCCAGGAGGTCCACCGCGCCGTCGGCGTACGCGGGGTACCGGCGGACGTACAGGCCGAGCGCCTCCGTGAGGGCGAGCAGGACGCGGTCGTCGCGCTCGGTCCGAAGCCGCTGCCGTAACAGGTCCAGGATCCGCGCGGGCGTGGCAAGGAAGTGCACGAGGGCCCCGCAGGCCGCCCGGCGCACCGCCGGGTCCGGGTCCCCGGCGAGCCGTACGAAGACCTCGGCACCCGCGCACACCGCCTCCCGTGCCCGCGGATCCCCGTCCGCGCTCTCCACGCCGATGCCGACCAGCAGTTCCACGATGTCGCCCCGGTCCGGCAGCTCCTCGCGGGCCACGAGCGAGAGCAGGAAGGGGACACTGGCCAGGGTCGAGTCGTACACACACCCCTGGTGGTGCAGCGCGCCGTACATCCCGTCGAGCGCGGTCGCCCGCTCGGCGGTTTCCGCGCAAGCCAGTGCCCGTAACCACCCGGGTACGTCCTCCGCGCTGCCGTGCGCGTGCCGCAGCGAGGCCCAGTCCACCTCGTCGATCCCCGTGAACACGTTGTCCTCCCCAGACGAGTGTCACCTGATCGCGAGTGTGCACCACGACACTGACAACGGTCCGGAACCACGCGCTGACTGTGTGCGATCCGTCGGCTGTCACCGGCCAGGGCGCGAGCGCCCCGGCGGGAGGAGTGCGCGGGGCTCGTACTCGCCCGGGGGAGGGGTCAGTTCAGGCCGGGCAGCGCGCGCTCCAGGAGCGTGTCGAGGTCGGCCGTGGCCGGCAGGGTGCCGAACGCGTGCCCCCAGTCGCCGCCCAGCCGGCTCGCGCAGAAGGCGTCCGCGACCGGGTGCGGGGCGTGCCGGACCAGCAGGGAGGCCTGCAGGGCGAGCGCCATCCGCTCGACCAGCCGGCGCGCACCGACCTGGTCGGTTTCGGCCAACTGGCCCTTGAGTGCGGCCACATACGCGTCCAGGCGGGCGTCCGCCCCGCGCGCGAGGGCGAGTTCGGTGAACAGGGCCTCGGCGCTGTCCGGTTCACGGCCGAGGGCGCGCAGCACGTCCAGCGCGTTGACGTTGCCCGAGCCCTCCCAGATCGACAGGAGCGGGGCCTCCCGGTAGTGCCGGGGCATGCCGGAGTCCTCGACATAGCCGTTGCCGCCCAGGCACTCCAGCGCCTCCGCGGTGAACGCCGGGCCCCGCTTGGTGACCCAGTACTTGCCGACGGCGGTGGCGATCCGCCGGAAGGCGCGCTCCCCGGCGTCCCCGCGCACCGCGCGGTCGGCCGCGCCCGCCAGCCGCAGCGTGAGCGTCGTCGCCGCCTCCGACTCCAGCGCCAGATCGGCCAGGACGTTGCGCATCAGCGGCTGTTCGACGAGCCGGGCGCCGAACGCGCTGCGGTACCGGGCGTGATGGCCCGCCTCGACCAGCGTCTTGCGCATCAGCGTCGCGGAGGACATCACACAGTCCAGCCGGGTGCAGTTGACCATCTCGATGATGGTCTTCACACCTCGTCCCTCGGGACCCACCAGCCAGGCCACGGTCCGGTCGAACTCCGGCTCCGAGGACGCGTTGGAGCGGTTGCCCAGTTTGTCCTTCAGACGCTGGATGCGGAAGGTGTTGCGGCTGCCGTCCGGCAGCACGCGCGGCACCAGGAAGCAGGACAGCCCGCCCGGGGCCTGTGCGAGCACCAGAAAGACGTCGCACATCGGCGCCGACGTGAACCACTTGTGCCCGCGCAGCGTGTACACCCCGGGCTCACCGGTGGGCGTGGCCACGGTGGTGTTCGTCCGGACGTCCGACCCGCCCTGCTTCTCGGTCATGCCCATCCCCGCGAGCAGGCCCGGCTTCTCTGCGGGCACGCGCAGTTCCGGGTCGTACTCCCGGCTGGTGAGCAGCGGTTCGTAGACCTTGGCCAGATCCGGCTGTGCGCGCAGTGCGGGCACGGCGGCGTACGTCATCGACGTCGGGCAGCCGTGCCCGGCCTCCGTGTGCCCCCACACCAGTCCGCCCGCGGTACGGGCCACATGGGCGCCGGGCCGCTCGTCCGCCCACGGAGCCCCGGCCAGCCCCTCGGCGACCGCCGTGCGCATCAGGTGGTGCCAGCTGGGGTGGAACTCGACCTCGTCGACACGATGGCCGTAGCGGTCATGGGTGCGCAGGACCGGCTCGTGCCGGTTCGCCAGCTCGCCCCACTCCTGAGCCTCCGCGCTCCCGGCGTGCGCCCCCAACCGCCGGATGCCGTCCTCGGCCCACCCGGCACCCTCCCGGCGCAGCCCCTCCAGCAGGGCCGGGTCGTCGGAGGCGTCGTACGGAGCCAGGGGCGGGGCCTGGTTGGTGACGTCGTGGGTGGCATACGGCGACGGCGACGGTGACTGGGAAGGCGAGGGCGAGGGCGAGGGCGTGGGAATCGAGACCATGAGAGCATGTTGCACACTTCCTGCGACTGTAGCAATAGTGCAACAAGCGAGTGCGCCGTACAGTACGTGCCCATGCGCATGAACGTCTCGCCTGAGCCGGAGGAGGCAGGCTTGCGGCCGCTGTCCGCGCGGTCGGTCGTGCTGAGCCTGCTCCTCGGCGCGCACCCGGCGGAGCTGCCGGTCAAGGACCTGGTCCGGCTGGTGGAGCCCTTCGGGGTCGGCGGGTCCACGCTGCGAGCCGCGCTGAGCCGGATGGTGACCGCCGGCGACCTGCGCCGCACCGACGCCGTCTACCGGCTCAGCGACCGGCTGCTGGCCCGCCAGCGGCGTCAGGACGAGGCGCTGCGCCCCGGCACTCGCGCGTGGGGCGGCGACTGGGAGATGGTGGTGATCACGGCGACCGGCCGCGGCCCCGCCGAACGCGCCGCACTGCGCGCCCGGTTGACCGCCCTGCGCCTGGCCGAACTCCGCGAGGGCGTGTGGCTGCGCCCGGCCAACCTCGACCGCGCCCTGCCGGACACGCTCAGCTCCGTCGCCCTGACCTGCTCCGCGCGCCCCGACGAGCCCCCGCACGACCTGGTGGCCCGGCTCTGGCCGCTGGACACCTGGGCGGCCACCGCGCGCACCCTGCTCGCCCGCACGGCGGCCGCCCGCACCCCGGCGGACCGCCTCACCGCCTACGCCGCGGCCGTACGGCAGCTGCTCACCGACCCGGTCCTGCCGCCCGAACTCCTCCCCGCCGACTGGCCGGGAGAGGCGCTGCGCACGGCGTACGCCGGCTACCAGCGGGAGTTGGCCGCGTCAGTGGGGCGTAGGGAACGTGCCGCATGACACGGCGGCGAACTTCGAACGGTTTCTGCGGGCCCGCCACGAGGAGGAGGAACGGGCGGCCCGCGACGCGATCAACGGTGCGCCCGGCGCCGACGACCGGGTGAAGCCGCAGCCCCCGTTGGTCCGCACCTCGCTGCGGCTGCTCGCCGTGCCGTTCACCCGGCATCCCGGAGACGACGATTCGCGGCGGCCCTGGGCGGGACGGACTCCGGGGGTCCCTGCGCTGGATGCCGGCCCGCGGGCCCGGACGGGGAAGAACGGCCGTCGGCGACCTCGTCGGGTCCGGCACGGGGGCGGTCGTTCGGGGACTCGCCGGATTCGTTGTCCGCGCCCCCGGAGTCGCTGCCCGTGTCGTCGCCCATGTCGTCGGCTTCGCCGCCTGCGTCGCCCGTTTCGAAGCCCAGGCGGGCCTGTTCCTCCGCGACGATCCTGTGCGCCATCTCCGTGTCCGTCACGTCGACCGCGTCCGGGGTCGCCTCCGCCACCGCGCTGCGGCGGGCGTAGGCGTCGAACAGGCGGGCCTTGCGCCGCAGCATCTCCACCATGCGTTCGTCCACGCCGCCCGGAGCCAGCAGGCGGTGCACCCGGACCGGCCGTACCTGGCCCATGCGGTGGGCCCGTGCCACCGCCTGCTGCTCGATGGCCGGTGTGATCTGGGGCTCGCAGATGATCACGACGGAGGCGGCCTGGAGGTTGAGGCCGACGCCCGCCGCCTGGATCTGCGCCAGCAGGACCGCCGGACCGGACACGGCGGTGAACTCGGTACGGACCGGCGTCGATCGCCTGCCGCACGGTGTGCAGTCCGCTCTTGCCGACGCTGCCCAGCCGCGGCCGGCCGCCCGTGGCGTCCTGCAGCCGTGCCACCGGTAGAGCGCCTGGCGCACGGTGTGCAGTCCGCTCTTGTCGACGCTGCCCAGCCGCGGCCGGCCGCCCGTGGCGTCCTGCAGCCGTGCCACCGGTATGGCGTCGAGCGCCTGCTCCACCGCCGCGTCCTGGATCGGCTGCAGCGCCGCCCGTACCGCCTCGACCGCCCTGGCGTGGTCGTCGGCCGGCGACCGCGCCGCCTCGTACAGCCGCGCCGCCCGCGCGACCGCCTCCCGCTCCCTGCGCCCTATCCGCCCTCCCTCGCGGCACATCCTCGCATCGCGC
>NZ_CM002285.1:8466713-8467667 GCF_000497445.1 Streptomyces roseochromogenus subsp. oscitans DS 12.976
GGCGTGGAGGGCGGCCGGCGGCCGGTGCGGTGCCGTCCCGAGCGGGGCGTGTGCACGCGTTGCGGTGATGGGCGAGGTCCGTAGGGCTCCCGGGACGGGGGAGGTCCGTGGCGTTCCCCGGAATCGGGGGGCTGCCGGGCGAAACGGCGGATGACCAGCGTGGTGGCGGGCACTCGGTGAGGTGCGTAAGGCGATCTCACCCGAGGAGAGTCATGGCTGAGCAGAAGTCGTCGTCGGCCCTCATGGCACCCCTGCGCGGCGCGGCCTCAGCACTGCGCAGGGTGCCCGGCGCCACCATGGTGAGCAGGGCCGCGGCGGAAACCCTGGACAAGGTCGGCGCGGTCTCGCCCCGCGGGCGGCGCATCGCGGTGTACGCGGGGGCCGGAGTGCTCGGTGCGGCGGGCGTGGTGGAGTGGCCCGTCGCCCTCACCGGTGCGGCCGTGGCCTGGCTGACGCAGCCGCGGCCAGTGCATCCCGCCGACGGCGAGAACGCGGCCGCGCAGAGCCCCGAACCCGCCCACGACCTCGGAACCGCGGCCCTCAGGTCGGGCCACGACAGCGGCTCCGGGGGCGCTGACGGCTCGGGTGGGGCGACGGGGGCGGGGGCGTCCGGCGGTGCCGAAACCTCCGCAGGCGGCCGGAAACCCCGAAGCAGCAGGCCATCCGCCGGCGCCAGGACAGCTGCCGGCACCCGGGCGTCCGGCAGCCGCACCTCCGGAGGCACCAGGACGGCCCGCAGCAGCCGGACCTCCGGAGGCAGCCGGTCATCCCGTGGTATCAGCGCATCCGGCACCGCCCGGACCAAGCGCGGCACCGAAGGCTCTGCGGGCCAGGTGTCCACCGGTCCGCTGGGTCCCACGGCGCGGCCCGACCGCACCACGCTCTGAGGGGGCTGTGGTGGTAGGGCTGCTGACGACGCCCCTGGGGGCCGTACGGCTGCTGGCGCCGGCGGTC
>NZ_CM002285.1:8468061-8468950 GCF_000497445.1 Streptomyces roseochromogenus subsp. oscitans DS 12.976
ATGGTGACCCTGCTGCGGGAGAACCCGGGCTTTCGAGCCTGGCTGCGTGCCCGGCTCGGAGATTCCCGCATGGACCTCGTGCTGGCCTGTGCCAACGCCGTGGTCCACGGCGCCGGGCAGACCCCGGCCTCCCTCCTGCTCGACGCCGCCCTGCGGGCCTGCCAGGTGGCCGAGACGGTGGCGCGTGCCGCCGCCTTCGACGCCGTACACGACCAGCTGTGCGCGCCCGGCCGCGTCAGCCTCCCGGCGGACGGCGCTCCCCGCCCGCCGCTGCCGGAAACCCCGGCCCAGGAGTACGCCGACCACGCCGCCACGGGCAGTGTGCTGGGCGCCGCGGCCACCCTGCTGGTCAAGCACAACGTCACCGAGGCGGCCGAGGCGGTCCTCGCGGGTTCGCCGAAGGCCGCACGCTACGGCCCCGCCGCCTTCCACGCGCTGCTGAGCGCCGCACTCGCCCGCACCGGCGTGCTGGTCCGCGACCCGGACCGGCTGCGCCGGCTGGAGCTGGCCGGCACGGTCGTCCTGCACCCGAGCGTGCTGCGCGCCGACGACGGCGAGGCCGACCCGTGGGCCGAGCCGGTGCTGGACGCGGCCCGCCGTGCGGGGCTCAGGGTCGTACTCGTGGACGACCCCGCCCTGGAGGACTTCACCGGCCTCGCCGACCAGGTCGTGGACGCGCGCCGGCCGCTGGACGACGTGGTGTACGAGGCGCGCGGCGACGCGGGCGCGGTGCTCGCCGTCGCCCGGGTGCGCACGGCCGACGAGCGCGACGTCCTGGCCGGGCTGCGCGCCGCCGACATCGCCCTCGCCCTGACCGACCGCGAGGGCGCCGTGGTGTGGGGCGCGGACATCCTGGCTCTGCACGGGCTGCCCGACGTGTGGCGCGTGC
>NZ_CM002285.1:8469344-8487485 GCF_000497445.1 Streptomyces roseochromogenus subsp. oscitans DS 12.976
CCGGGCCGTACGCGGCGAACTCCAGGACCCGCTCACCCCGGTACTCGCGGTCGGCTCGGCGGCGTCGGCGATCCTCGGCTCCGTCGTGGACGCGCTGCTCGTCGTCGGTGCCCTCGACCTGAACGCCCTGGTCGGCGGCGTCCAGCGGCTGCGCGCCGAACAGGCGCTGTCCGGACTGGTCGAGGAGCAGCAGCGGAAGGCGTGCCTGGTGCCACCGAAGGAGGAGGCACCGGCCGGCGGTACGCGTACCGTGGACGCGGGCAAGCTGCATCCGGGTGACGTGATCCAGCTGAAGGCGGACGAGGTGGTGCCCGCCGACGCCCGGCTGCTGTGGCAGGACGGTCTGGAGGTCGACGAGTCGGCGCTGACCGGCGAGTCGCTGCCGGTGGAGAAGCAGACGGACCCGACCCCGCACGCCCCGGTCGCCGACCGGCGCTGCATGGTCTTCGAGGGTACGACCGTGGCGGCGGGCCAGGCCCGGGCCGTGGTGGTCGACACCGGTGAGCGCACGGAGGCCGCCCGCGCTGTCCATCTCGCCGCCCGTACGCCCCCGGCCGGTGGTGTACAGGCCCGGTTGCGGGAACTCACCCGCGAGGCACTGCCGTTGACCCTGGTGGGCGGCGCCGCGGTGACCAGCCTCGCGCTGCTGCGCGGCACCGCGATCCGGGAGGCGGTCAGCGGGGGTGTGGCGGTGGCCGTGGCGGCCGTACCGGAGGGGCTCCCGCTGGTGGCCACGGTCGCGCAGCTGGCGGCCGCCCGGCGGCTGAGCCGCGGCGGTGTCCTCGTCCGCACCCCGCGCACCCTGGAGGCGCTGGGCCGCATGGACACCATCTGCTTCGACAAGACCGGCACCCTCACCGAGAACCGGCTGCGGCTGGTGCGCACCTCCGACGCGGACGGCACGGTCCGCGGGGTGGACGACGCGGGGTCCGCCGGCACCGTACGGGCCGCCGCCCGCGCCTGCCCGCAGCCTGACGGCGGTGCGGAGCAGCCGGTGCACGCCACCGACGAGGCCGTGCTGGCCGCGGCCGGACCCGACCCGGACTGGACGCGGGTGGCCGACCTGCCGTTCGAGGCGGCGCGCGGCTATGCCGCCGCTGTCGGCCGGAGCGGGGACGGCCCGCTCGTGCTCGTGGTCAAGGGCGCCCCGGAGACCGTGCTGCCCGCCTGCTCCGGACTTCCCGCGCACGCCTCCGAGGCGGCGCAGGCCTTGGCCGGGGACGGCCTCAGGGTGCTGGCGGTGGCCGAACGGCGGCTCGGCGCGGACGAGCAGGGGGACCAGGGGCAGGCCGCCGACGTCCTCGAACAGCCGCTGCGGGAGCTGGAGTTCACCGGTCTGCTCGCCCTGTCCGACGTACCGCGCGAGACCTCCACGGCGCTGGTGGAGGGGCTGCACAAGGCGGGCGTACGACCGGTCATGCTCACCGGCGACCACCCGCGGACCGCACGAGCCGTCGCCGCCGAGCTGGGCTGGCCCGAGGACACCGTCGTGGTCACCGGGGACGAGCTGGCGGCGGCGGACCGGGCTGCCCGGGCCCGGATGCTGCGCGACGCGGGCGTGGTGGCGCGGGTGGCGCCCGAGCAGAAGCTGCAGGTCGTGGAGGCGCTGCGGGACGCGGGCCGGGTCGTCGGCATGGTGGGCGACGGCGCCAACGACGCCGCGGCCATCCGCGCCGCCGACATCGGGGTCGGCATCAGCGCGCGCGGTTCGGCCGCCGCGCGCAATGCCGCCGACGTCGTTCTCACCGACGAGGAGGACCTGACGGTCCTGATCGACGCGGTCGGTGAGGGCCGGGCGCTGTGGCACAGTGTGGCCGACGCCATCGCCATCCTGATCGGCGGCAACGGGGGCGAGGTCGGCTTCGGCATTCTTGGCACGCTGCTGTCCGGGCGAGCGCCGCTGTCCACCCGGCAGATGCTCATGGTGAACCTCTTCACCGACCTGTTCCCGTCGATGGCGGTGGCGGTGACCGAGAAGGCCGACGAGCCCGGCACGGCCCGTGCCCGCATCGGTTCGCCCGAGGACGACGAGCCCGGCACCGTACGCCGCCGCAGCGGATCCCCCGAGGACGCCTCGGCCGTCCTCGGGGCGCCCCTGCTCCGGCAGATCCGGCACCGGGCGCTCACCACCTGCCTGGGCGCGGTGACGGCATGGCTCATCGGCCGCTTCACCCCCGGCACCGCGCGCCGCTCCAGCACGATGGCGCTGTGCGCGGTGGTCGGCGCCCAACTCGTGCAGACGCTGCTGGACCGGCGCGAGAGCCGTCTGGTGCAGGTGACCTGTCTGGGTTCCGCCGTGGCGCTGGTCGCGGTCGTGCAGACCCCAGGCGTCAGCCACGCCGTCGGGTGCACCCCGCTCGGTCCGGTGGCCTGGGCCGGGGTCCTGGCGGCGGTCGCCCTGGCGCCGGCGGGGCAGCGGGTGCTGCCCCGCCTGGAGGAGACGGTCGGCCGGCTGCTGCCGGGCTGACCGGCGGGGGCCGTCAGGGGAGCAGACGGCGGCCCCGGCAGTCGTCGGGTGCGCCCAGCTCGCCCGGTCGGCCCGGTCGCCCGAAGGAGACGACCGGGCCGACCGGGGCCGCTCTGCTCAGACCGCGCGGTGGTACTGGTCCGGCACCTTGACCTCGCCGCCCAGCTCGCGGGCTGTGTGCCGGGCCCAGGACGGGTTGCGCAGCAGCTCGCGGCCCAGCAGGACGGCGTCGGCCTCGCCGTTCGTGAGGATCTTCTCGGCCTGCTCGGCCTCCGTGATCAGTCCTACGGCGGCGACGGGCAGCGGGGTCTCGGCCTTCACCCGGGCGGCGAACGGCACCTGGTAGCCGGGCCCGGTCGGAATGGTCACGCCGGAGGCGTTGCCGCCGGTGGAGACGTCGAGCAGGTCGACGCCGTGGGCGTGCAGATCGCGGGCGAAGCGGACCGTGTCCTCCTCGGTCCAGCCGCCGTCCTGGATCCAGTCGGTGGCTGAGATACGGAAGAACACCGGCTTGTCCTCGGGCCACACCGCGCGTACGGCGTCCACGACCTCGAGCGCGAACCGGGTGCGGTTCTCGTACGAGCCGCCGTAGGCGTCGGTGCGGTGGTTGGAGTGCGGGGAGAGGAACTCGTTGATCAGGTAGCCGTGGGCGCCGTGCACCTCGGCGACCTCGAAGCCGGCGGCGAGCGCCCGGCGCGCCGCGGCGGCGAACTGCCCTACGACCTCCTGGATCCGCTCCACCGTCAACTCGGTCGGTACGGGGTGGCGTTCGTCGAAGGCCACCGCGCTCGGGGCGACCGGCTGCCAGCCGTGCGCCTCCGGACCGACCGGCGCGCCGCCCTTCCAGGTGCGCTCGGTCGACGCCTTGCGTCCGCTGTGGGCCAGCTGGATCCCCGGTACCACGCCCTGGGCGGTCAGGAAGCGGGTGATCCGGCGGAAGGCCTCCACCTGCGTGTCGTTCCACAGGCCGAGGTCGTACGGGGAGATCCGGCCCTCCGGCGAGACCGCGGTGGCCTCCACGATGATCAGGCCGGTGCCGCCCGTGGCACGCGCCCCGTAGTGCGCGAAGTGCCAGTCGTTCGGGGCGCCGGCGAGCGGCCCCTCCGGCTCGGCCGAGTACTGGCACATCGGGGGCATCCATACCCGGTTCGGGATGGTCAGTTCACGCAGGGTGATGGGCTCGAAGAGGGCGCTCACGACGGACTCCATTCGTCACGGGACCGCTGGGTCGACTCGTACGATAACCCTCGTACTACGAGGTATGTCAAACTACGACGTGTCTCGTACAATGGTCCCTGCCGACGAATTCCGCGACGAAGGGCAGCCGCCGTGACCGACACCGCCATCACCGGCCGCGCACTGCCGCACCCGGCGCCGGAGGAGATCCGCCTGGAGACCGTGCTGCACGCGCTCTCCGATCCGATGCGACTGCGGATCGTCCGCGAACTGGCCGCCGCAGAGGGCGAGTTGTCCTGCTCCCACTTCGACCTGCCGGTGACCAAGTCCACCACCACACACCACTTCCGGGTGCTGCGCGAGAGCGGGGTCATCCGGCAGGTCTACCGCGGCACAGCCAAGATGAACGCCCTGCGCCGACCCGACCTGGACCGTCTCTTCCCGGACCTGCTCGACACCCTCCTCGCCGCCGCGAAACGACAGTCCGCCCGCCTCGGCGACGACAGCTGAAGCAACTCGCTTCGCCGGGTTGGTTGTCGTTGATTGGGCTCCCTCCCCCATGCTCAGGTTCTCCTCATCCATGCTCGCCTTCGCTCCCCGCTGTGGGACGGCGGCCTGCGCTTGGACGCCGTAGCTCCGGCCTCCAACTGGCGAGCGAATCCGGGAGAGGTCCTTCTACTCCGAGCCGTCCGCGTCGGCTGTGGCGCGACTGGCCAGTCGTTCGTATCGCTGCCTGGCGGCTTGCGGAGTGCCAAGCCCGAGTCCGAAAGCGATCTCCTGCCAGGTCATGCCGCGACCCCGTGCCATCCGGAGGAGTCCGGTTTCCAGTTCGTCCATCTCCCCGCGAACCAGTGGGACGAGGCTCAATGCAGCGGTGATATCAGCCTGGTCCACCTCCGGTTCACCGTCATCGGGCTGTGCGGCTCCGCTGAGCAGGAACGACACAAGCCTGACGGCCTCATGCGGCCCGATGGCCGACGGATGAACCTGTCGGTGGCGTTGCTTGTCAGTGGTCGCGTGTCGCTCGGCGATGCGAAACAGAGACGCGTAGACGCGGTGTGCTCGCGCCTGCTCCGGCTGCGGCGGCGTGAAGGGACCGGTGTGCTGATCAGGAGTTGAAGGCATGAGACGAGGATGAAATGCACACGACTTGATGTCAACTAAGTATTGTGAACGATCTGTTCACTTGCTGTCGCTTCGTGCGCCCGGTCCCCCTTGGCCGAACCGGCGGGCGGAAACCCTCGTCATCGTGACGGTTGGATATACGGTGACGTCCGCAGATCGTGCGACGGGGCAGCACCGGTTCGGTGCGATACCGGCGGGCGATGATGCTGCTGGCCTCGGCCGGCGGGAACCGGGTGCTGGTGATCGCGCAGCTGGTTCAGGCCGACGAGGACACCGTCCGGGACGTCATCCACCGGTTCAATGAGATCGGCCTGGCCTGCCTAGCCCTCAATGGGCGGGAGGCAGTCCCCGCCTGCTCAACGCTGACGACGAGGACTTCGTCATCCAGACGGCCACCACCCGGCCGGTCAAGCTCGGCCAGCCCTTCACCCGCTGGTCACTGCGCAAACTCGTCGCCTACCTGCGGAAAGTTCACGGCCGGGTCATCCGCATCGGCCGCGAAGCATCACGGTGCCTGCTCGCCCGCCACGGCATCACCTTCCAGCGCACCAAGACGTGGAAGGAGTCCCCTGATCCTGATCGCGACGCCAAGCTCGACCGCATCGAGCACGTCCTGGACCACTTCCCGGACCGAGTCTTCGCGTTCGACGAGTTCGGCCCGCTCGGCATCCGCCCCACCGCAGGCTCGGGCTGGGCCGAACAATCGATCCGCGCCGCCCGGCCCGACGGCGCACCGATCTACGTGATCATGGACAACCTGTCCGCCCATAAGGGCAACGACATCCGACGCCGGGCGAAGAAACACAAGGTCGAGCTGTGCTTCACCCCGACCTACGCCTCGTGGGCAAACCCGATCGAGGCGCACTTCGGACCGCTGAGGCAGTTCACCATCGCCAACTCAAACCACCCCAACCACACCGTGCAGACCAGGACCCTGCACGCCTACCTGCACTGGCGCAACGCCAACGCCCGCCACCGAGACGTCCTGGCCGCCGAACGCAAGGAACGCGCCCGTATCCGAAGCGAGAAAGGCATCCGCTGGGGCGGACGCCCTCTCAAAACCGCAGCCTGACCCAACCCGGCGAACCTACGCGGTCACAGCACTAGACCACCCCTTCCACCTCGGTCGCGAGGTCCGAACCCGCCCTTGAGGGAAGGTGGTTGAAGAGCAGGTTCAGTACGATCGCGGAAAGGCAGCCCGCGCTGATGCCGCTGTTCATCACCGTCTGGAACCAGTCCGGGAACTTCGCGTAGACCGTCGGCACGCCCACCGGCAGCATGCCGATCGCCACCGAGACGGCCACCACGGTCAGATTGTGGTTGCCCTTGAAGTCGACCCGGGCCAGTGTCCGCAGGCCGCTCGCCGCGACCGTGCCGAACATGACCAGCCCGGCCCCGCCCAGCACCGGCGCCGGGATCGCCGCGACCACCGCGCCCAGCTTGGGCAGCAGCCCGAGCAGCACCAGGATCCCGCCGGCCGCCGCGACCACCCAGCGGCTGCGCACCCGGGTCATGCCGACCAGGCCCACGTTCTGCGCGTACGCCGTGTACGGGAAGGTGTTGAACACACCGCCCAGCACCGTCGACAGACCGTCCGCGCGCAGCCCGTCGGCGAGCGAGCGCGGCTCGACCTTCCGGCCGGTCAGCTCGCCGACCGCGATCAGGTCACCGGTCGTCTCCGTCATCGTGACCAGCGCCACCACCAGCATGGACACGATCGCGGACGCCTTGAAGTCCGGCGTCCCGAAGTGGAACGGCGTGCTGATGCCCATCCAGTCGGCGTCGGCGACGCCACCGAAGTCCGTGAACCCGAACGGCACCGCGATCGCCAGGCCCACCGCGATGCCGATGAGGACGGCGATCCGGCCGAGGGCGGCGGGCGCGAACCGCTGCACGCCCAGCACGACCAGCAGCACGAAGGCGGCCAGCGCCAGATTCTTCGGCTCCCCGAAGTCCTTCGCACCGGCACCGCCCGCCGCCCAGTCGCCCGCGACCGGCAGCAGCGAGACCCCGATGATCAGGATCACCGTGCCGGTCACCAGCGGCGGGAAGAACCGCAGCAGCCTGCCGAAGACCGGCGCCAGCAGCATGATCGCAAGACCCGCGACGATCACCGAGCCGTAGATCGCGGGCAGTCCGCCGCCGGTCGTCCCGATGAGCACCATCGGCGACACGGCCGCGAACGTACAGCCCTGCATGATCGGCAGCCGGACGCCGAACCGCCAGAAGCCGACGCACTGGATCAGCGTCGCGATACCGCACACCAGCAGATCGGCCGTGATCAGATACGCCAGGTCGGCGGGCGACAGCTTCATCGCGCTGCCCACGATCAGCGGCACGGCGACCGCGCCCGCGTACATCGCGAGCACATGCTGCAGCCCGAGGGCGGCCAACTGCCGCACCGGCGGCATCTCGTCGACGGGATGGACGTCTGCGGTGGTGGCCATGGGGACTCCAACAGTGCCGGGCGGGAAGGGACATCCGAACAGCACGAGACCGTAAGCTTCTTGAACAGTTTGTTGATTTCCGGTCTGTTGCCGCTGTGTGTCATGCCCACCGGACTGCTGGGAAATCCCTGGCCACCAGGCCTACGCCGACCGGGCCGCCGTGAGCAGTGCGTCCCAGTCGGCCAGCTTGACCACGCTTCGGCCGAGCCGAGCCCCCAGTGCGGCCTCGGCCCGCTCGATCGCCAGCCACCCCGACCACGGCACCGGTTCGATCCCGGCCGCCCGCAGCGCCGTCAGCGGGTCCTCCGGCACCTGCCGGGTGAGCAGCGCGGGAGCGTCCGCGAGCAGGGAGGCCACCGTCTCCTTGGCGCAGGGCCGGTTGGTGCCGATGACACCCGTCGGGCCGCGCTTGATCCACCCGGCGACGTACTCGCCGGGGGAGGGACGCCGTCGCGCACGATACGCCCCGCCGCGTTCGGCACCGTACCGCTCACCGTGTCGAACGGCAGCCCGTCCAGCGGCACTCCGCGATAGCCCACCGAGCGCAGCACCACCTGGGCGGGCACCTCCTCGAACCGGCCCGTGCCCGTCACCCCGCCGTGCCCGTCCGGCGCCGTCCGCTCGAAGCGCACGGCGCCCACCCGGCCTTCCGCACTCCCGGCTTCGCTCGAGCGGGAGGTGCACCCGCCCGCGAGGAACTCCACGGGGCGCAGGTAGAACCGCAGCCCGATCCGCCGCGCGGCGCCGGCCGGCGGCCGGGCGGCCCAGCCGCGCAGCACCTCCAGATTGCGGCGCTGCACGGCGGGCAGCGTGGCGGGGTCGGCCGGATCCAGTGCCAAGTCGGCCGGATCGACGGTGACTTCGGTGCCGGGCAGCCCGCCCAGCTCGCGCAGCTCCTTGGTGGTGAAGCGGGCCTGCGAGGGGCCGCGCCGGCCCACCATGTGCACCTCGCTGATCCCGCTCGCCACCAGCGTGTCCAGCGCGGCCTGCGGGATGTCCGTCGGGCGCAGCTCCGCGGCACCCCGGACCAGCATCCGCGTGACGTCCACCGCCACATTGCCCACGCCGATGACGACGGCCGACCGCACCCCGCGCAGGAAACCCGCGTCGGCCGCGTCCGGATGCGCGCTGTACCAGGCCACGAAGTCGGTCGCGGACCAGCTGCCCGGCAACTCCTCGCCCGGTATTCCCAGCCGTCGGTCGGTGGCGGCGCCCACGCAGTACACCACCGCGTGATACAGCTCCCGCAGCCGCTCCACCGGCAGCCCGCCGGGGCAGCCCACCCGGACGCCACCGAGGAACCGCACCCGCTCGTGCTCCAGCACCGTCCTCAGGCTGCCCTGCAGGGACTTGATCTTCTCGTGGTCCGGGGCGACGCCGTACCGGACCAGGCCGTACGGGCACGGCAGCCGGTCCAGGACGTCCACGCACACGTCGGGATCCCCCTGGACCAGGCTCTGGGCGGTGTAACACCCGCTCGGTCCCGAACCGACGACGGCGACACGCAGCACAGCGGTGCTCCTTGCCCGAAGGAGGGTGGTGTGCGGACCGCTCCAGCATTGCATCCCCTGGCCCATGGCGGCAGGGTCCGGCGGGGTGACCCCGACGCGTGTCCGTTCGTATGGAGTGCGATCATGCGGTTACTTTGCGTGTGTGCTAGAAGCATCCTTGCTTAATCTTTCCGATCGGAACGCGGAGGACGGCGCGGTGTCGGTGTGGCCCGCGTGGAAGGTGCGGGAGCACTGCGGCACCACCTCCTGGTTCCAGGTCCGACTGGCCTTCCCCGACGGCGCCCGGGTCGACGCCCTGGCCGTCCTGCAGAACGGATGCGTGTCCATCGAGGACGTCACCGCGCAGCCGGCCCTGTCCCTCGCCGACCTCACAGCGCTGGCGAACTGGATCGAGGGCCCGCTGTTCGCATCCTGCGGGGTGGCCGGGGAGCGGCCGTACGCGGACGACGGCGGCGAGCGCCCCGAAGAGCGGCACGAGGGTGAGCGATCTGAGGGGCCGGGGTGGGAGGAGCGGCCCGAAGGCGAGTGCCTGGAGGAGCGGCCCGCATGCGAGCCGCCGGGGCAGCGATACGCGCCGGAGGCCTGCGACTTGGCAGCGCGGCGCGAAGGTGAGCAGCCGGAGGAGCCGGAGGAGCGGAACGACGGCGAGCGGCCGGAGAGGCCGTACGACACTGAGCGGCCGGAGAGGCCGTACGGCGGCGAGCGTCCGGAAGGACGGCACGAAGCGGAAGCCCGCGGCGCAGCGGAGATCGCGCTCGGCATGGGCCCGCGGCGTGCCCGGGCGGGCTGGCCGAGTGGCATCGAGGGCCGTCGGCTCGTCGCGCGGGAGTACCGTGCCGCACAGCGGGGAGGCGTCGACCCGGTGCTCGCCGTGATGACCGCGACCGGACGCAGCCGCCGCCGCTCCCTCAGGATGATCGCCCAGGCACGGGACGCCGGTTTCCTGACGCCCCGTCATGCACGCCGCAGCTGACGTGAGTTGGGGCTCGACCGGCCCTCAGGGGCCGCTCGGGCGCTCCTCCGTGGCGAAGAACCGGGACAGGTCGCACTTCCGCGCCTCCTCGCCCGTCTCGCTCTCCGGCGGCACCCCCGCCTCCCAGTCGAGTCCGTACCGCTGGAACAGTTCGGCCCGCAGCACCGGGACGGGCATCGGCACCCCCGGGATCAGCGCTGCGTACACCGCGCCCATCAGCAGGGCCCGCAGCATCGGGTAGTCGGCGGTGACATCCTCGGAGCCGTACTTGGCGACGGTGTCGCCGAGCAGCTCCGACAGGCGGCGCTGCTCCGGGCACTGCACGAAGCCCTCCGCCTGCAACAGCCCCGCCATGTGCTGCCGCATGAGCACCGGGCGGTCGCGGGCCAGGCCCAGGATCGCGTCGATGGCCCGGGCCAGCCGCTCCCGGCCGTCCTCCGTGTGCGGCTCCCGCTCCAGCGCCTCCTCCAGCGTGCGGTTCATCAGCCGGTGTACGGCGGACTGCACCAGCTGGCGCTTGCCGGGGAAGTAGTACGACACCAGTCCGCGCGCCGAACCGGCCCGGTCGGCGATGTCGCCCAGTGTCGTGGCCTCGAAGCCGCGCTCGTCGACCAGTTCCACCGCGGCCTGCAGCAGCCGCTCCCGGGAACGTCGCCGCAACTCTTCATTGACCGAGGCGCTGCGCGGGGACATCCTGAAACTCCTGCGTTGACTGGCTGCCAGCCAACTATACTCAACGCAGCGGGCACCGCCATGCGCGGGCCTGTCAAGGGCTGCCGTCCGTCTGGGGCGACGCGGGGGATCGTCTCAGGCGGACGGCGCCGGAGCGAGCGAACCGACTTCCCCACCCCACCTCGTATACAGATCAGACGCCGTTTCCACCTACGCCGCCTCTGTGTCTTCCTGATCTTGGTTTTCAAGGTTGGGAGATTCCTGGGAGATCGACTTCTCCCGGCGCTTCTCTGGGAGACCGGGACGGGCTTCCTCCCACTCCCGGTGGTGATCCTTCACCGCCACCGAGCCCTCCCACAGCCTCTGCAGATCCGCCGAGATGCCCAACTCCATCGCCGGCGTCGTGTGGGAGTAGGTGCCCTCAACTCCAGGAATAACGTGCCGTATACGCTCCTCGACCGCAACCCTCGGATGCTTCAGCTCGTCCAGCCACACCTTCATGCTGTGGCGGAGCCCGTGCGGCACGAGGCCCTCGATGCCGGCCACGGCCTTCATGCCCGGCAGCCGTGACGGCCGGCCCAGGCGGTCCGGCACCGCCTCGTGACTGTCGACCCACAGCCGCCACACCTCCTCGTAGAAGGAGGTGGTGTTCAGCTTGCTGCCCTTAGGCGCCGGGAACACCGACTCGGACTTGTGGGAGGCGACGCGCCGACGCATGACCATCGCCCAGCTGATGCAAGAACAGCAGGTCGACGCGCTCAGCCTCCCGCTCGCACCAGCATCCCTGCCGATGCACGTGATCATCGACCGCATCATCACGCCCGAGTTCTGGCCGTGCGCCGCATGCGGTTGTCTTGGCGTGACCGCCCGCGTCCTCGACACGGAGGAGGGCCCGCGCTGGCTCGACCTGTGCTGGGACCACGGCATGAACGTGCACCAGCCATCGCCGGGCATGCCGATGACAATGGAAGGAATCGTCGCCGGCCTGCGCGCCGCCGCCGAAGCAGTGGGCGCCCGACTGGCGATCCTCAACGACGACGATTCCCGGGGCGACAGCCATGGACGAGCCGGATCGCTTCCACCTCATGGATGAGCCGGAACGCTTCCACCTGATCCTGACCGTCGACGGCCGGCCACTCATGCACGGCTGGTGGGATGACAGGGCCACCGCGGACCGCAAATTCCGCAGCTGGGTCGGCGAGTACGGCAGCCTGGGCGGCGCGCATATCGTCCTCGTAGACAGAGAGGAGGGGGAGGCGCTGGCCAGCTGGCCCGAGGAGTCGTAGCCGTCTGCCATCCGGGCCGGGGCCGAGGAAGCGAACATGGCCCACCGCCCTCCCCGAGCGCCACCTCTCCAGGTAGCGACAGCGGCAATAGTGCTCGGCGCGCCACGATCACCGGAAAGAGGGAAAAGCCGCCGCGACTGGACCAGCCGCGCATGCGATCAGGGCGTTGCCGCCGGTGTGATGGACGTGTCCCCGGCAAGCGATACAGAGCGAAACACCGAGGTACTCCATGCGCATGCGTTCCATAGCCGTGACCACCGCCCTGGCGAGCACCCTGACCCTCTTCGGCGCGACAGCAGTCCACGCTGACCCCAACCCGAGCGGCGGCACGAATAACACCGGCCTCATTGACCACACGGTCAACACGATCCTCCCGTGCGGCATCAGCGTCCTCGGCGTCGCAGCCGCCATCCTGTCGCCCTCGTCCTGTGCCCATTCCTGACCCGGGCTTGGCCTTCACTCCTGTGCCGCCCCGGGCAATCGCCAGGTCGAGATCCTCTGCCTGCGTGGTCCAGAAGACCACGCAGGCACCACCCGCTCACCTCCGGGTGGTGCCTGCCGTGCGCTGCTTTCGCAGACTCAGGCTCTTTCGACCGCGAGCACGTGTCCTACTTGTTCGTTGTCGAAGAGGAACTTGACGGTGTCCCCCTGATGCAAATTCGGGGCATCTTCGGGATTCAGAAGGTCGCCCACGGAGAAGTCCAGCGCAGGACCACCCTGATCGTCCTCGATCTTTCCCTCAGCCTGATCCCACTCCTGAATCTTGCCTTTGGGCATGGCCGTGTCTCCTTCGCTCGAAGATGCTGAGAGGCCCCAGGTCACGAGCCGGGGCCCGTGACCAGCGAACCCGAACCCAAGTGCGACAGCGACCGCAGTAGACCGAATGGGTGACGACGGCCACCAGGTCCACGGGCTGGCCGCAGTCGTGCCCTACGCGGTGCAGGAGCCCACGCAGGTCGGCAAGGTGCCCGAGCGTCCGGCTACTCGGCCGGATCCCACGAAGCGTGCCGGACCGCCTTCTTCGCGGCCATCTCCACCTCGTACCGCACGGCCCCTTCGGCTTCGGCGTGCTCGGTGACGGCGGCCCGCTGGAAGGCGGCGGCCTCGATCCAGGCCTGCCGGGCGGCAGCGGGATCGGCGTCGGAGCTGGCGAGTCGGGTGCGGGCCTCTTCGGCGGCGCGCTCCAGGGGCACAAGATCTTCGAAAGTGTGTGCCACGTCCGTCGATCCTATGCGGCCGTCGCCGAGTGTTTTTACGCGTGGGCGGGCCTCTTTCCGCGGGGCCCTCGCCGTACATGCGGTGCCGTGCTCGGCCGTGCCCAGTGCCCGAGCCGGCTGCCTGGGCCCATGCGCCCCGTCATGCATCCCGCCAGGCGTCCCGCTGGTGTCGCACACCGGTCGCCGTCTCCCTAGAGTGGGCACCGGCGCCGAGGCAAGGAGGCGGGCGGTCATGGACCAGGACCAGGACCAGCGGATCCTGAGCCGGATCACGGAGATGGTCGAGGACGAGCGGCGGCTCCGCGAGGCGCTGGCCTCGGGGCGGATCGACAGTTCCACCGAGCAGCAGCGACTGGGCGAACTGGAGCGTGAACTCGCCCGGTGCTGGGACCTGTTGCGGCAGCGCCGCGCCAAGACCGAGTTCGGCGGGAACCCGGACGAGGCACAGGCGCGCTCCGCCACCCAGGTAGAGGGCTACCAGGGCTGACGGCTCCGCGACCGGTGGCTTTCCAGTCCTGGGGACGGGGCGCGCGGCACCGCCCGACAGGCGGGCCCCGGGGTCTGTCCTAGCCCACCAGGTGCAGTACCGGCAGCAGTGCGTCGGGCCGGTCCGTCACCGGCAGGTGGTCGACGTAGTGCACGCGGCAGCCGAGCGCGGCCGCGCCACCGTCCGCCTCCTTGCTGTCGCCCACCATCACCACCTGCCGCGGGTCGGCGCCCAGCGCCGCGCAGGCGACCGAGAACAGCCGCGGGTCCGGCTTCTGCACGCCATGCTCGTACGACAGCACATACGCGTCCACATACCGGTCGAGCCCGTGCTCGCGGAACACGGGGCGCAGATCCCAGCCGATGTTGCTGACCACGCCCACGCCGATTCCGCGCTCGCGCAGGACGCGCAGCACCTCGGCGGCGTCCGGGTACGGGGACCAGGCGGCGGGGGTCATGTGCCGCTCGTACAGCGAGTCGTACAGAGCGGGATCGGGCAGCGCTACCTGCCGGGACAGGCCCGTGTAGGCGGCCCGGTGCAGCTCCGCGCTCTCGTCCCGTACTGCCCAGACCCCGGCCAGGTGCGCGGGCAACTGCACCGGTGACGCGCCGCCGGGGAGGGCGCCGACGGCTTCCAAGGACCTTGCGGTTGCCCGCAGTTCAGGCTCGGGCAGGGTGTGCCCTGTCTCGTCCAGGACCGCACGCAGCCAGGACTCGGTGGACTCGACGCGGAACAGCGTCCCGGAGAAGTCGAACAGCACGGCAGTCATGCGTCCGACCCTATCGGGGTGGTACACCGGCGTTGTCGGGCCGCCCCGTCCGCGGCCACTCGTGGACCGCGACAGCCAGCGCCGTCACTAACGCCCCGAACAGCCAGCCGCCGAGCACGTCCGAGGGCCAGTGGACGCCCGGCCACACCCCGGTCACACCCATACCCACCACCGAGACCACGGCCGCTGCAACGGCCGTACGCCACCAGCGCGGCCCGCGCCGAAGCGGTGCGCCAGCCACAGCGGCAGCCCGCACAGCGCGGTGGCCGTCATGGCGTGGCCGGACGGGAAGGCCGCGTAGCGTGCGGAATCGATCGGGTCCGGCCACGCGCGGGGCCGGCCGACGGCGCCCTTCACCGTCTGCTGCGCGAGCGCCGCCAGGGCCACGGTGACCACCAGCCACAGCGCCGTCCACCAGGCGCCGTGCCGCCACACCGGCCACACCGCGACGGCCGCTCACACCAGGCGCATGGTCAGCGGGTCCCACGCCCAGTCCGTCAGCACCCGGAAGACCTGCGTGAGAGCGCGGTCGTGGACGGCCCAGCGGTGGGTCGTCCGGGAGAGGGCGCCGTCCACACCGAGCAGCGGCTGCCAGTCGATCACGATGAGGACCGACAGCAGCGCGCGGCACGCCGCCGAGGGCGGCGGCGATGAGGGCCGCGGTGCGAACCGTCCGGGGCGGATGCCGAGGCGGGCCGGGGCTGAGGTGCATGCCGCGATCTTTGTCGACGGGGCGCTGGGTGGCCACCATACGGCCGGTACCGGCGAGGACGCCGCTCGGTGCGTCGGCCGGGCGGCGCCTGGCCACCATCCGAACGGCCGCGAGGCACACCGTGCCGTCAGCCTCAGCCTCAGCCTCAGCCGAGCGCCCGCGCCCCGGGGACCAGAGCCACCAGCACCGGAAGCACCGGCACCAGCGCCGCCATCTCCGTCAGCCGCAGCCGGCGCGGAGTGACGCACACAACGGGTCCATGGCCCGCTCACCGGGGGAGCGGTGCCCCGGCCATCTCCCGTGGTCCGCCCGGCTGGTGAGTGACATCGCGGCCATGCCTCCAAGGCCCGCTCACATGGTCATCAGCATCGCCACCATGCCGATCCCCATGGACAGTCGGCAGGCCCGTGCCAGCTCCGGCCGGTCGCCCCAGCCGGCGGCCCTGGCTCGGGCCATGCCTCCCGCCCCAGTCACGGTTCCCGGCCCAGTCCCGGCCCCCACCCCGGTCACGGCTCCGGATCCGCTCCCTTGCGTCGCGACCGCGGCCGGCACCAGGCGGGCGCCGGCGAGCAGCACGTAACCCGCGAAGTACACCAGCAGCGAGCCGGTCAGCAACGGCACCCCGGTGCCGTCGTGCGCGTGGTGCGGGCCGGGCGGGGCCACGGCCATCGCCGCCGCCATGTAGACCATCGCGCACGCGCCCACCAGGTGGTGCAGATGACGCGGGGCGGCGCGCGCGGCCCACAGCGCGTGCAGCGCCGCCGCGCCGAACACGGCCGCGTACACCGGCCACGCCCACCGCGGTGGTGTGAACACCGCCGCCGGTACGGCCATCACGGCCATGCCGAAGCCCATCAGCGCCTCGCCGCCCGCGGACCGGCGCTGCTCCTCGACGCCGCTGCGCATCCGCAGCAGGCAGTAGGCGCCGGTCGCCGCGCAGAGCGCGACCAGCAGCCACGCTGCCGACAACGGTCCGTGCACGCGCGCACCTCCCCGCTCGACGGTCGGTCGAGGGATCCGATGCCCACGCCGGGCGGAGCGCACGCGAGCGCAAGGGTGTACACGGGGAGCACTCGGCGGAGCGCAGCGGGTGAGTGCGCTCTCAGTGGCGAGCGAGGCCGCGAGCGGGGGCAGTGAGTGCGGCAGCGTGTCCGCCCATAAGTTTTACTAGTAAAACACATGCTAAATTGATGGTATGAGCAGTGCGACCCGCCACCGACTTCCCCTCGCCGGAGTGCTCCGCCTCGGGCCGCCCTCCGACATCTGGTTCAAGCCCGCGCTGAGCGTGGTCGCCGCGGTTGCCCCGCCCAACCTGACCCTGCTGGCCCTCGGCCGCCTCGACCTCGCCATGTACACGATGGCCGGGTCGCTGTGCGCGCTCTACGGCCACAACCGGCCCTACGCCGCCCGCGCCCGCGTGCTGGCCTGGGTGGTGCTCGGGATGGTCGGCGGCCTCGCCGTCTCTCTGCTCGCCGCGTCGCTCACGACCGACGCCGTCGTCCTCGTCACCGTCGGCGCCGTCATGGCGGCCGTTCAGAAGACCCTGTCCGACGCCACCCGGCTCGGACCGCCCGGGAGCGTGGTCCTGACCTTCATCAGCTCCGCCTCGCTGTTCGCGCCGCAGACCCTCGGTCAGGTGCCCGGACACATCGGGCTGGCCCTCGGGGCCGGTGCCTGGGCCTGGCTGGTCGGCATGGCGCCCGGACTGCTCCGCCCGCACGGTCCCGAGCGCCGCGCCACCGCCCAGGCCCTGAACGCCGCCGCCGCGTACGCCGACACCCGAGGCACCGCCGACGGTCACGCCCGGGCCTGTGGCGCGAGCGCCGCCGCGATCCACGCCGCCTGGCAGTCCCTGCTCGCCGCCAGGGGGTGTCTCCTGGATCATGCCGGCGTCGCGGGGTCCGGCACGCAGTCCCCCAGAGGGGGCACCCCCAGCCGCGTTGCCGTCGGTCGCCGACGCCGCCTCACGCGCGTCTCCTCCCCCACTCTCGACTTCGCTCTAGCTGGAGGGGCTCCCATCGCGGGGGCACCCCCATCGTCGACTCCCTCCTCCGCCTCGCAGCCGCACGCACCAGGCCCCGCTCGGCTCGGCCAAGAAGCTCCGTTCCTCTCGGCCGACCTGATCCGGGAGACACCCCCTGGCGCCCGCCCCGACCGCACTCGGCGCGCCCTCGAAGGGCTCCTCGTGCGGGCCGAGGTCGCCCTCGCCGCCCCCGCCGAATCCGACCCCGCACGGCTGCGTGCCTGGGCCCGCGCGCTGCGCGGCACCGGGCGGATACCGCGCGTCGAGTCCCCGCGCGAGTCCGCCGGCGAAATCCTCGGCGCCGCCACCGAACTCGCCTGCCCGCGCCGGCCGTTGCGGCACCGCCTGGCCCCCCTCGCCCCGCTCGCCACGCGCACCGCCATCGGCTGCGCCCTCGCCGGCTACGCCTCCCTCGCGCTCGGCGTCGGCCGCCCCTACTGGGCGCTGGTCACCGCGGCCTCCCTCTACCAGGCCAACGTCATGCTCACCTGGAGCCGCGGCATCCAGCGCGTCGTCGGCAACGTCGTCGGCGTGCTCGCCTTCGCCGCCCTCACCCCGCTGGCCCATCTCCACCCGGCCGCCCTGGTGCTGTGCTGCCTCGCCCTCAACTTCGGCGCCGAGGCACTGATCGGCCGCAACTACTGGCTCGGCAGCGTCTGCGTGACCCCGATGGCCCTGCTCGTCACCGAGTTCGCCCGCGCCCAGAACCCGTCCGAGCTGATCACCGAGCGGGTCGCGGACACACTCGTCGGCGCTCTGGTCGGCTTCGTCGCCGCCGTCGGGGTCACCAACCGGCGTGCGGGCGACCGCCTCGAACACGCCCTGACCATCGCGGAGTGCGCCCGTGCGAACGCCGTCCGGCTGCTGGCCGAGCCGCACCCCGCACCCCGCGCCCTGGAGTCCGCCCGCCGTTCCCTCGCCGCCGCCCTCGCCGACCTGCGCGCCACGGCCGACGCCGCGTCCGGCGAGTGGTGGCAACGCGCCCTGCCCGAGGAGCGGGTCGTCCTCGCCGAACAGACCGGACACCGTACGCTCGCGGCGACGGTACGACGCCAGGGCCTCGTACCGCGGGAGCAGGACGAGGACCAGGGCCACGACCAGGGCCACGACCAGGGCCACGACCAGGGCCACGACCAGGGCCACGACCAGGGCCACGACCAGGGCCACGACCAGGGCCACGACCAGGGCCACGACCAGGGCAGGACGACGGAGGGCATACGGCCATGAGGGCGACGAACGGAGGACGGGCGCCGGTGGACGACGCGGCCGGCGAGGC
>NZ_CM002285.1:8488094-8538432 GCF_000497445.1 Streptomyces roseochromogenus subsp. oscitans DS 12.976
GTGGCAGGCCGTGCACCCCGAGCTGGACACCGGGCCCATGGAGGTCATCGGACGGATCAACCGCTGTGCCGCGCTGCTCCAGCAGGCCGAGGACGCACCGCTGCGCCGGGCCGGGCTCAGCCGTCCCGAGTTCGACCTGCTGGGCGCGCTGCGCCGCACCGGCCACGAGCTGACCCCGGGGGAGCTGGCCCGTGAGACCTTCTCCTCCGGGGCCGCCGTCACCAAGCGGCTCAAGCAGCTGACGGAACGCGGACTGGTCGAACGGCGCGGCGACACTCGCGACCGCCGCGTCGCCCACCTCCGTCTCACCGACGCCGGCCGCGAGCTGGTCGACGGGATCCTCCCGGAGCAACTCGCCTACGAGACCGCCGTACTGTCCGTCCTGGAGCCCGAGGGCCAGGATGAACTCGCTGGCCTGCTCGCCGAGTTGCTCGGCCGCCTGGAAGGCAGGACGGGCGTGCTGCGGACGTAGGCGAGGACGTCAAGCGGGCGTCGGGAGGCCGCTCAGAGGACCTCGCGGACCGTACGGCGACGGGTGGAACGGCGGTCCTCGATGTCGGCCCAGCGGTCGCCGTAGACGTTCCGTGTGACAGGCAACTCCCGCTGGAAGTCGTGCGGGAATCCCAGCGGCACCGCGCTCGCGAGATGGTCGGCCGGCTGCTCCGGCTTCGTGGCGGAGATGATCGGTCGCGTTGCCGGGCCGGCCCAGCAGCCAGGCCAGGGCCACCTGCGCCGGGCCCCAGCCGCCCCGCTCGGCGACATCGAGGACGGCGCTGATGACGCCCTCCTCCTACGCCGCCGGCTCGTCACCCAAGGCGTCCAGCCGTCCCGTCTCCCCGCGCCGGTACTTCCCGCGCGAACCCGCGAGGCACGTCCAACCCCGCCGCTCCGCAAGGGTGTTGGCCTGGGCGATTTCCCAGGCCGGCCAGTCCGACACACCCACGTGCAGCACTTCGCCGGAGCGCATCACGTCGGCCGGGGCCCGCGTCACCTCCTCGACCGACCGTACGAGGTTCTTGCGGTGACTGCCCGCCGCATCGGGGTCCCCGTCGCGCGTCCCGCGCGTGTACGTGCCGGCCGGCACGACGGACTCCCGGCGCCCGGTGAGCAGTTCGCCGACGATCCGCTCCGGGCTGCCGTCCGCGTCGTTGTTCGCGGTGTCGATGAAGCCGCCGACCGCCTCGGCATGGGTGTCGACGATCCGGGCGCAGGTGTCCTTGCCGGCACCCCGGCCCCAGTCCTCGCCGAGCGTCATCGTGCCGAGCGCGAGTTCGCTGACGCGCGGACCGGTCCGTCCGGACAGCGTGTAACGCACGTCAGCTCCCTCAACCCGGGCCTCAGCCTCCCGGCGTTCAGCCCCCGGTGCACCCTGAACGTCTCAGCTCTCCTCGCCGGCCCGGTGCACCCCGAACGCGGCGCCCTGCGGATCCCGCAGCACCGCGATACGCGGCCCGTCCGGCACCGAGACGGGAGCCAGCACGACGGCACCGCCCGCGCTCTGCGCGACCTCGGCTGTCGCGTCCACGTCGGCCACCGTGAAGTACGGCAGCCAGTGCGGCGGTACCTCGGGAGGGAACCGGTCGCCCATGTCGGCCATGCCGCCGAAGTCGTCGCCGTCGATGCCCCACTGCGTGTACCACTCCGAGGCGTTGACACTCCAGCCGAACACCGTGGTGTAGAAGTCCTGCGCCCGCTCGGTGTCCCGGGTCGCCAGCTCCACCCAGCCGAGGGCACCGGGCGCGTTGAACAGCCCGGCGCCCGGGAAGGACCGCGCCTGCCAGAGCTGGAACACCGCACCGGTCGGGTCGAGGACCACGGCGAACCGGCCCACGTCGAACACGTCCATCGGGCCGAGGATCACCGTCCCGCCGGCCTCCTCCACGCGTCGTACCGCCGCATCCGCGTCCGGCACCGCGAAGGAGACGTTCCACGCCACCGGCTGGGACTCCTGGTACAGCGGGGTGAGCGCGGCGACCGCCGCGTCGCCCAGGCGCGCCACCGTGTACCCGCCCGCCTCCTTCCGCGGATCGGTCTCCGGCCGCCACCCGAACAGCTCGGTGTAGAAGCGCTTGGCCCCCTCCAGATCGCTGGTCCCCAGCTCGGTCCAGCACGGTCCGCCGGCCACCGGCTTGTCGAACTTCATCACGGTTCCTTCCGGCCGGGCCGGCCGCCGCAGCGCCCGGGGACGTCTCTCGGCACGCTAACCCCGGCTTCCCGCCACGGCCATCCGGGGCGCTCCCCGCGGCTACGGAGCGCGCGAAGGTGCCGGCGATGGAAACCATGGACACCGAGGACACCGAGGACACCGAGGACACCGAGGACACCGAGGACACCGAGGACACCGAGGACACCGAGGACACCGTGGCACTCTCGCCAGCCGGGAGATCGCCGAGTACTACGGACGCGACCGGGGAGACGCCCGACTCCGCACGGGCGCGGGAGGCTGCAGTTCCGGCGCACCCAGGACGTCCCGCGCAGGCTCCTGCCGCCCGCTCCGGCCCGGAACCTCGACGTGGGCGGCGGCAGCGGCGTGCACGCGGAGTGGCTCGCCGGCGACGGCCACGAAGCGGAAGTCCTCGACCCGGTGCGGTTGCACGTCCAGCGGGCCGCGCGGCTGCCGGGGGTGCGGGCTGGTCCGCGCGGCGATGCGGCAGACCGAGTCCCTGCCCTCACTGCTCGGCGTCAGCGGTCACGTGCTCACCACAGGCATCAGGCCCGCGGACGGGACCATGCCCACGGGTGGGGCCGGACGCCGGGCGCCCGAACCCCAGGGCCTGTCCGGCGGATCCGGTCGCAGACGCGGGGCCGGCACGCCCTCCCTCACTGCCTTAAGGGCGTGGGGGCACCCCAGCGGCGTTGCCGTCGGTTGCTGCCGCTCCGCGTCGGCGCCCTCCTCCGCCTTGCGGCTGGACGCTCCTCCACGCTCGACCTCGCTCGCGGCGGGGCACCCCCATCGCCCGCTCACCTGCGCTGATGAGGTGCCGTCGATGTCCTGCGACCTGATCCGCCGACCCTAGATCCCCGGCCGGTACCGCATCGGATGGTCCGCCGGGACCTCCACCAGCGCGATGCGGATGCCGTCCGGGTCGGTGATCCACATCTCGATCAGGCCCCACGGCTCCTTCAGTGGTGGCCGGACGATGTCGACGCCCTTCGCCCGCAGCTCCTCGTGCGCGGCAGTCACGTCGTCCACCTGCAGCCACAGCCGGATCGCGGACGACGGCGGGGTCTCGGACCGGCCGGAGAGCTCCAGGAAGCCGCCGCCGAGGAAGTAGACCGTCCCGCGCTCGGTTCCCGTACCGAACTCGCGGTAGACGGACAGGCCCAGTTGCTCGCCGTAGAAGGCCCGGGAGCGCTCGGGGTCGGTGGGGGAGAGCAGTGTCCGGCTGCTGAGTACGTGCACCATGCAGGCGGAGCCTAATGGCAGGGTTACCCTCGACCCTGGCTGAGCCACGCCGAGATCGGAGACCGCCCCATGGAGACACCCGCCACCGGACCCAGCTTCCGGGACGCCACCGACGCCGACGTCGACGCGCTGGTCGCGCTGATCGAGTCGGCCTACCGCGGGGACGCCAGCCGGGCCGGGTGGACCACCGAGGCGGACATCCTGGACGGCCGGCGGACGGACCCCGAGGGCGTGCGGGAGGTGATCAAGTCGCCCGACAGCCGGCTGCTGACGGTGGAACAGGACGGCCGGATCGTCGCCTGCTGCCAGCTCGAACACCGCGGTGACCACGCCTACTTCGGCATGTTCGCGGTCAGCCCCGCCCTGCAGGGCGCCGGCCTCGGCAAGCAGATCATGGCCGAGGCCGAGCGCCTGGTGCGCGAGACCTGGGGCGTCACCGAGATGCACATGACGGTGATCTCCGTACGGGACGACCTGATCGCCTGGTACGAGCGCCGCGGCTACCGCCGTACGGGACAGATGTCACCCTTCCCGTACGGCGATGAGCGCTTCGGTATCCCGCAGCGCGACGACCTGCAGTTCGAGCTGCTGGTCAAGAAGCTCGCCTGAGTGCTTCCGGCTGGTCCCTACGCGGTGAAGCGTGCCGTGCGCTTGATCTCCGGGAAGTCGGTCGTCGCCCCGTCCAGCTCCAGGGCGCGGACCAGCCGGAGATGGTTGTGCGTGTTGACGACCCAGCCGATGATCCGCAGCCCGGAGGCGCGCACGTGCTCGACGACCTCCAGGGTGAGCCGGCGGATGTCGAGGCAGACGGTCGCCGCGCCCAGGGCGACCGCGCGCTCCGCCACCTCCATGCCGTAGCTGCTGGCGATCAGGGCCGTGCGGACGCCCGGCACCAGCCGGGCGATCTCGGTGATCGCCTCGGCCTGGAACGAGGACACCTCCACGCGCCCCACCAGATCGCGCTCGTGCATCACCGCCGCGAGCGCCCGGGCCGCCGCCACGTCCTCGATCTCGACCTGCAGCGGTGTGCGTACCGCGGCCAGCACCTCCTCGAACACCGGCACCCGCGCCCCGTGGCCCGCGTCCAGGACCCGTAGCTCGGCGAGGGTCTTCTCGGCGACCGGCCCGGTGCCGTCGGTCGTTCGGTCCACCTCCGCGTCGTGCATGACGACGAGGGCGCCGTCCTTGCTCAGGTGCAGATCGAGTCCGATGACGTCGAGGCCGGCTTCCTGCGCGGCGACGAAGGAGCGAAGGGTGTTCTCGGGCGCGACACCCATGACCCCGCGGTGACCGATGGTAAGGAAGTTCAAGGTTCGACTCGCTTCCGTCGACGGCGGCTCGGCACGCGCGGGACGGGCGGACCCCGTCGTCCGCGCGAGCAGAATCGCAGCCTAGTGGGCGGGACCCGCGATGAACCCGCACGTGCATGAGGCATCCGGGGCGTGGCGGGCTCTCAGCTGGCCGGTATCCGCCCCCGCGTCACCCTGCCGTGGGCGAGTCCCCGTTCCCTTGACCTCTGCGCGGCAGACGCGTGACCGTCCCGCGAAGAGCGTGTGACCGCGCTGCGAAGCACCACGCCAGAGCCGGTCGCCGACGGCGGAAGTGAGCGTCGTCACGGTGTACGGCAGAAAAAACAGCGGTGACCAAGGAGCTGGACCGAATAATTTCCCGCTCAGCCTCTTGATGGCGGAAACCGGGTATGCATACGGTGTCCATACGAGAGGTTCTCCCGTGGAGGATGGGACATGACGGAAATTCTTGTGCAGGCGGCTACGGGGGGACAGATTCCTTCTTCGGCCAGGGTGATCGAGCACCCGGCCTGGGCCGTGCTCAAGGATGCCGTGGAGCGGATCCGGCCATGGCAGTCGAAGGACGGATCGATCGACTTCGAGGCCGAGGGTGCCCCGGCGAAGGCGGACGTCGAGGCCGCCGTACGGCGTGTCGTCGACGCGGTCGAGCAGCTCTCCGTGCTGCTCCCGCACGACGAGGCCTACCACCGGGCCCTGGTGAAGGATCTGCACGGCTGGGCCGGGGGCGGCTTCCAGGTGCCGGACTTCCTGGACTCCCTGCTGGCCTTCCAGCCCGCCGCGCAGCGCGCGGACGGCTTGCAGCACCTGGTCGTCTTCCCGATGTACACGCAGAACGGCAACCCGGACCGCAACCTGGAGGCGGTCGTGCTGCGCATGGTCTGGCCGGAGTGGCTGGCCGAGCTGGAGCGCACGCGGTACGACAACCCGCTGTTCTGCGGCATCACGTTCGAGGACTTCACCTCCGGCTACGACACCAACTCCGCGGTGCTGTTCCCGGAGACGATCGCCGTACGCGAAGCGCCGGAACGTTTTTCCTGGGGTGGCATCTTCTGTGACCGCGAGGCCGCCCGCTTCCGCCGGGTGACCGACGCCGCCGTCGACATCCTGGGCCTGGAGCTGCCCGAGGACATCGCCGCGATGGTCCACGACCAGAAGCGCTGCGAAGAGGCCTTCGTGCTGTGGGACATGGTCCACGACCGCACCCACAGCCACGGTGACCTGCCGTTCGACCCGTTCATGATCAAGCAGCGCCAGCCGTTCTGGATGTACGGCCTGGAGGAGCTGCGCTGCGACCTCACCGCCTTCAAGGAGGCCGTGAAGCTGCAGGCGGACGGCGTCCCGCAGGCCCGTGACGTGCAGTATGCGGTGCTCTTCGACCGGATGTTCCGCTTCCCGGTGACCGGCGACCGCGTCCGCAACTACGACGGCCTCGGCGGCCAGCTGCTCTTCGCCTACCTGCACAAGCTCGACGTGGTGCGCTGGACCGACAACAAGCTCGCCATCGACTGGGAGCGCGCCCCGCAGGTCACCAACCAGCTGTGCGCCGAGATCGAGAAGCTCTACAAGGACGGCATCGACCGCCCGAAGCTGGTGCACTGGTTCGCCGGCTACGAGCTGGTCTCGACCTACCTCGCCCCGCACCCCGGTTCCCGCTGGGCCAAGGGGCCGGACGCCCTCGACCTGACCCAGCCGCCGCGCAAGCTCGTGGACGACGTGCTTCCGGACGAGTTTCCGCTGAGCATGTTCTACGAGGCCCTGTCCAAGAAGCTGAAGCATGTGATCGCCTCCACCAAGGGCATCACGGCGGACAGCGCCGAGCCGGTCGCCGCGTGAGCGACCGCGTCCAGAACACCTGTCAAGAGGGGAAGAACGTGGGGAACAACGGGTCTCTGAGTGGTGCGGTGATCGCGGTGGCCGGCGCGGGCGGACCCGCCGGACACGCCGCGCTGGTCCGGCTCGCCGAGGCCGGAGCGGTCGTGGTCGGTGCCGACAACAACCCCGAGCGCCTGGCGGAGGCCGTGGACGCGGCCCGCTACGCCCGCGGTGGTGCCACGGTCACCGGGGAGACCGTCGATCTGCTCGACCTGCAGTCCACCCGCGACTGGGCGGCCCGCATCGAGAAGGACCACGGCCGGATCGACGGCCTGGTCCATCTGGTCGGCGGCTGGCGCGGCAGCGCGAACTTCACCGAGACGGACCTCGCCGACTGGGATCTGCTGGAGAAGCTGCTGATCCGCACCGTCCAGCACACCTCCCTGGCCTTCTTCGACGGTCTGCAGCGCAGCGACCGCGGCCGGTACGTGCTGATCAGCGCGGCAGGCGCATCGAAGCCCACCGCGGGCAACGCGGCGTACTCGGCGGCCAAGGCCGCCGCCGAGGCCTGGACGCTCGCGATGGCGGACGGCTTCCGCAAGGCCGGGGGTGAGGAGGGACCGCGCTCGGCGGCTGCCATCCTGGTGGTGAAGGCGCTGGTGCACGACGCCATGCGCGCCGAACGCCCCAACGCGAAGTTCGCGGGCTTCACGGACGTCAAGGACCTCGCCGAAGCCATCGAGGGCGTCTGGAGCAAGCCCGCCGCCGAAGTGAACGGAAACCGCCTGTGGCTGACCGAGAAGCCGTGAACCCTCCCAAGACCGACGCGCGTCGCCACCACGACCCGCAGGTCCGCGGTTTCGCAAGCGACAACTACGCCGGGGCCCACCCCGAGGTGCTCGCCGCCCTGGCTCTGGCCAACGGCGGCCATCAGGTGGCCTACGGCGAGGACGAGTACACCGAGCACCTCCAGCGGATCATCCGGAGCCATTTCGGGGCCACTGCGGAGGCCTTCCCGGTCTTCAACGGCACCGGCGCGAACGTCGTCGCGCTCCAGGCGGTCACCGACCGCTGGGGTGCGGTGATCTGCGCCGAGAGCGCGCACATCAACGTCGACGAGGGCGGTGCGCCCGAGCGCATGGGCGGCCTGAAGCTGCTCACCGTGCCCACGCCGGACGGCAAGCTCACCCCCGAGCTGATCGACCGGCAGGCCTGGGGCTGGGAGGACGAGCACCGCGCGATGCCGCAGGTCGTCTCGATCACCCAGAGCACAGAGCTGGGCACGCTGTACACGCCCGAGGAGATCCGCGCGATCTGCGAGCACGCCCACGCCCGGGGCATGAAGGTGCACCTGGACGGCTCCCGGATAGCCAACGCGGCCGCCTCCCTGAACGTGCCGATGCGGACGTTCACCAACGCGGTCGGTGTCGACATCCTCTCGCTGGGCGGGACGAAGAACGGCGCCGTCTTCGGCGAGGCCGTCGTCGTCATCAACCAGGACGCGGTGCGGCAGATGAAGCACCTGCGGAAGATGTCCATGCAGCTGGCCTCCAAGATGCGCTTCGTGTCGGTGCAGTTGGAGGCGCTGCTGGCGAAGGACCTGTGGCTGCGCAACGCCCGGCACGCCAACGAGATGGCCCAGCGGCTCGCCGAGGGCGTCCGCGCGGTGCACGGCGTGGAGATCCTCTACCCGGTGCAGGCCAACGGCGTGTTCGCCAGGCTTCCGCACGACGTGAGCGAGCGCCTGCAGCAGCGCTTCCGTTTCTACTTCTGGGACGAGGCGGCCGGGGTGGTGCGCTGGATGTGCTCCTTCGACACCACGGAGGAGGACGTCGACACCTTCGTCGGCGCCGTCAAGGAGGAGATGGCGCGCTAGCCCCCAGTGATGCATAGATATGCGGTCGCTCGAAAAGTCATTGACTGTCGGGTGATCGCATTCCTATGCTCTGCGAACATGGAGCTGATCCAGAACACCGCCGATCTTTCCGCGTACTTGGCCGCGGACGAGGCCATCGACCATCACCATCCCGTGGTCCGCGAGACGGCCGCGCGACTGGCCGCAGGGGCGGCCGACTCGTATGCCTATGCGCGGGCCGCCTTCGACTTCGTGCGGGACACCATCCCGCACTCCCGGGACTCCGGCGACCCGCGCGTCACCTGGCGCGCCTCCGACGTGCTGGCCCTGGGCACCGGCATCTGCTACGCCAAATCCCATGCGCTGGCCGCCCTGCTGCGCGCCGAGGACATCCCCACGGCCCTGTGCTACCAACGGCTGGCGCACGACGACGGCAGCGGCCATGCCGTGCACGGTCTGGTCGCCGTGCGCTTCCACGGCGCCTGGCATCGACAGGACCCGCGCGGAAACAAGCCCGGCGTGGACGCCCGGTTCTCCCTCGACGGCGAGTGCCTCGCCTGGATCCCCGACCCCGCGGCCGGCGAAGTGGACTATCCGCAGCTGTACGCCCGACCGCACCCTGTCGTCCTCGACGCCCTGAAAGCGGCCCCGGACCGGTCCTACCTGTGGAAGACGCTCCCTGACGCGCTTGACCACGAGTGGTCGGCGGGGGTGTAGCCGAGGTCGCGACGTGCCGCGGTGATGTCGAACCAGTGGGCGCGGGTCAGTTCGGCCACGAGGAAGCGTGTCAGCAGGGGCCGGCGTCGCCTGCGGGTCGCCTTCCCCACGGCTTCGAGGAGTGCGGCGACGGCGAGCGCGGCGGAAGCGGGGACACCGCGCACCTCCACGCTGCTGCCGCCGTACGCGAGCAGGCCCCGGACGGTCGCGGCGAGGGTGCAGGGCCGGCCCTGGGTGACGAAGTAGCGGGCGCCTGCCAGAGGGGAGTTCGCGGTCAGTCTCTCCACCGCCAGCACGTGTGCCTCGGCGGCGTCACTGACGTGCACGGTGTCCACGCGTTGGGAGCCCGCTCCGGGCAGCAGGAGCCTCCCGCGCCGGACCGCGGCGCGCAGCCCGGGCAGCAGATGCGGGTCGCCGTCGCCCCAGATCAGATGGGGGCGCAGGGACACGGTGGCCAGCCGGGGGCCGTTGGCGGCCAGGACCAGCTGTTCGGCACGGGCCTTGGACCAGGGATAGGGGGCGAGGAACCGGCTGGGGTACGGGGCGGACTCGTCGACGCCTTCCAGGTCACCGCCGGCGAAGACCACGCTGGCGCTGGAGGAGTTCACCAGCCAGGGCACACCATGGCGTCGGCAGGCGTCGAGGACGGCCGTCGTCCCCGCGATGTTGACGGAGGCGAAGTCGTGTCGCGGCCCCCAGATGTCGGCCAGCGCCGCCGTGTGGACGACCGCGTCGCACCCGCGCACGGCGTCTGCGACCGCAGCGGGGTCGCGGATGTCGCCCCACACGGCCTCGGTCCCGCTCGGCGGCGGTGCCCGGTGGCCGCGTTGCAGGGACCGCACCTGGTGCCCGCGGGCCGCGAGGCGCCGGCAGACCTCGGCGCCGAGGAATCCGCTGCCGCCCGTGACCAGGATCTTCATCCGCGGTCCTCCTCCGCCGCCTTCGTGGCAGCGGCGCTCGCCGCCAGACGACGCCGCGCCCACTGGCCGAGCACCCCTCTCTCGATCTTCGAGTTGTGCCGGATGTCGACCGGGAAACCGGGGTGGAAGAGGATCGCGCGGACCTGAGCGCCACCTTCCAGCGCGGCGAGGGTGCGACGCAGGTCCGCGACGATCCGGCCGCGCTCGGCGCCGCGCCGCGGCGCGTCGGCCTCCACGCACAGCGCGGGCACGGCCTGTTGGCCTCCGCCGGCGTCGACCAGCGCGGTCCGCCGGACGCCGTCGACCGCGTTGCACGCCGGTTCGACGCACTCGGTGTACAGGGGGCCGTCGGGGCCGGGAACCGCGTGGGCCTTGCGTCCGCAGTACCAGAGGTTGCCCTCGTCGTCCGTGCGGCCCAGGTCGCCGGTGCGGTGCCAGACGTGAGCCCCGTCGGGGATCTTCGCCTCGGCGTCGGCATGCGGGCGGCCGTAGTAGCCGCGGCTGACCAGGGGGCCGCGCACCGTGATCTCGCCGACGGCGTGCGCGGGCAGCGGCTCGACCGCGGACCAGTGGGCGATCGGTCCGGCTTCGGCCGGGATGACGCGCACCGACATGACCGGCACCACCCGGCCCACGCACCGGCCACCGCCCCGTTCGGACGCGGCGCGCGCGGACCGCAGGTCCGGGCCGTCGATCGCGCTCACCGGAAGGCTCTCGGTGGCGCCGTAGACGCTCCGGATCACGGCGTGGTCCGGCAGGGTAGCGGTGAGGCGGTCCAGCAGGCCGTACTCCAGCGGGGCCCCGAAGGTGGCGACCGACCGTACGGTGGCGAGGGCCGGTTCCCTGCGGCCGTCCCCGGCGAGAACGGTCATGAGCGCCGGGGAGCCGAGCACGCAGGCCGCACGCGTCTGCGCTGCCGCGCGCAGCAGATCGTCCCGACGGGCCCGGCCCGGCCTGCGGAAGTCCATCCGGGGAACGACGACGGTGACGCCGAGCGCCGGGCCGCCCAGGGCGAAGGGCAGGAAGCCGACGACCGCCACGGTTCCCGGCTGTGCGCCGAGCACGCCTCCCGTGGCGCCGCACTGACGCACCAGCTGTTCGTTGGTGTACACCGCGCCCTTCGGTGTGCCCGTGGAACCGGAGGTATAAGCGATCAGCGCCGTGCTGTCCCCGGTGGCGTCGAGTGCGGCGCGTGGTGCCGTGCGGGCGAGTGCGGCGACCGTCGGCCAGGGACCGGGACCCGACCCGGTGCAGAGCACCGTGTGCACACTCGGTCGTGCCCAGCCGTACAGCACCCGTGCCACCTGGGCGAGCGGCTCTGCCACGAAGGCCTGCGGGGCGGCCTCGCGCAGGCACCGTTGCAGGGCCGCACGGGGCAGGCCGGGGTCGATCAGTACGGCGCAGGCGCCGAGCGCGGACAGCGCGTACACCGTGGTGAGCAGGTCCAGCGGACGCCGGGTCAGCACCACCGCCCGCGTGCCCGGGCCGATGCCCGCGGCCGCCAGCGCGTCCGCGGTGCGCAGGCACCGGGCGTACAGGCCGGCATAGGTGATCCGTTCCCGGCGCCGGCCGCAGAACGTGTCGAGTGCGACGGCGGTGGGCTCTGCCTGCTGCCAGCACGCCAGCCTGCCCAGCAGCCCGGCCTGCGTCCCGGTCGCGGCGGTCGCGGAGACGGACATGGCTCAGCTCTGCCTCTCAGGGGGGCACCCCAGGAAATCCCGTACGCACGCGATGACTTCGTCACGGGCGTCCTCCTGGACGAAGTGCCCGGCATATGGAAACAGCCGCACCTCGGCGGCGGGGAAGCGGCGCATCCACTCGGCGAGGAAGCGGTGGTCGAAGACCGGGTCCCGGCCGCCCCAGCACACCAGCAGGGGCAGTGACGTCATCTTCGGATCTTCGACCGGGCCCACGTCGATCAGCGGCCACGCCGGGTCGGTGGGGGCCAGCGGGATGTCCTGGATGAACCGCACCACCGCCAGTCGCCGCTGCCTGCCGCGATAAGGGGCCGCATAGGCACGGCGCACGGGCGCGGGCAGCGGTGAGGTCACCCCGAGGCGGGCGGCGGCCAGGACGAAGGCGTTGGTGCGGTGCACGAACCAGGCCGGCGGACGGCCCCCGCCGCGGATCAGGCGGAGGTACCACGGCAGCCGGGCACCGGCCGGCAACGGGAAGGCCGCGGAGTTGAGCATGACGATGCGGGACAGCCACTCGGGCCGGCGGCGCGCCCAGGCCATGCCGATGACACCGCCCCAGTCGTGCCCGATCAGGGTCCAGCCCCGGTCCGGCAGACCGTGCTCGGCCACCAGGTGCTCCACCAGCCGCTCCAGATCCGCCAGGCGACAGGAGGCGGTATAGGGGTAGACGGACTCGCCGGGGCGGTCGGACAGGCCCATACCGATGTGGTCGGGGACGACGCACCGATGGCGGGCGCGCAACTCCCGCACCAGGTCCCGCCACATGTAACTCCAGCTGGGGTTGCCGTGCAGCATCAGCACCGGCGCACCCGCCCCCTCGTCGAGGTAGTGCTGCCGCACACCCCTGTGGGCGAACCAGTGGGGCGTGAAGTCGTAGTCGGCACAGGGGAATTCGGCCTCGGTCAGCGACACCGGAGCATTGTCGGCCCCGGCAGACCCTCTCCGTGCCGCGCGTAACTCCACCGTATGAAGCCCTCGACCATGATCACTCCAATGGCCCCATGCGGACCGGCATCCGTTTGCGGTGCGCCGCTCCTCCTCACTTCACTGGCCCGAGCCGCCGCCGGGCGGCACTCGACGACGACTGCGGTATGCCGCAACGACTGCGCTATGCCGCGGAGACGACACGACTGCCATGACCAACCCCCGCTACAGCACGATCCGTCGGGTCGCCGTCCATGTGCCCGCCGACCGTCAGACCGGCCCGGAGATCGAGGACGAGGTGCGCTCCCGAAACCCCGGCGTACGGCTCATGCCCGGTCTCCTGAGACAGATGTACGGCTTCGAGGAGCGCCGCGTCGCCCCACCCGGGACCTGGCCCTCCGACCTGGCCGCCGCGGCCGGCCGCAGCGCCCTGGAGCAGGCCGGTCTGGCCCCGGACGCCGTCGACCTGCTGATCTTCGCCTCCGCGAGCGAGGACGTCGAGGAGCCGGCCACCGCACATGTCGTGGCACACAAACTCGGTGTCACCGCACCGGTCTTCGATGTGCAGAACGCCTGCAACGGCGTCCTGAACGCCCTGGAGATCGCCGACGCCCTGATCCGGGCGGGCCGTTACGCACGCGTGCTCGTGACCACGGGGGAGCGCGGGAGCCGGCTGTCCGCGCTCCCGGTCCGTGACCGCCGGGAACTGGCCCTGCTGCTGCCCGCGTTGACACTGGGCGACCTCGGCGCGGCCCTGCTCGTGGAGGCGAGCGACCGGCCCGGGATTCTCGCCGCCGCGTTCTGCGCCAACTCCTCGGGCTGGCAGGCCGCCACCGTCTCCAACCCGTACTTCCCGCAAGCCGCCGACGCCCCCGCGGTCCGGTTCGACTCCGCGGCCCTCGCCGCCTCCTTCCCGGGCCTGGAGGCCCGCGCGTTCGACGTGCTCCACGCGGCCGGCCGCAAGCCGGGAGACCTGGACCTTGTGTGCGTGCACCAGCCGTCCGTCGCCTTCACCCGCACCATCCTCGACTCCCTCGGCGTGCCAGAGGACAAGGCCGTAGCCGTCTTCACGGCCTACGGCAACGTCGCCACCGCCGGCCTTCCCCTGCAACTCGCACAAGCCGCGGAGCGGGGGCGGTTACGCCCGGACGACCTGGTCGCCCTGTTCGGGCTGGCCAGCGGAGCCTCCGGCGGGCTGGTCCTCCTGGAGTGGAGCCCCTGATACACATCCGCAGTCCCGACGTCGAGCCCCGAGGAAAAGGCCATGACCGACACCTACGACACCATCCGCTCCGTACTGACCGGCAGCTTCCTCGTTCCGGAAGCCGAAATCGGCCCCGAGGTCACTCTGGAGCAGCTCGAACTGGACTCCCTCGCACTGGCCGAGTTCGCGCTGATCCTGGACGAGAGACTCGGAGTGAAGATCGACAGCGAGCACGCCACCCGGACCACCACACTGGCCGAAGTCACCGAGTACGTCGGCACACTGCGCACCTCGGACCCGGTGACGGCCCCGTGACCGCCTCGATCGCCGTCACCGGCCTGGGACTGGTCACACCCGCCGGGATCGGCGTCGAGGACACATGGACCGGTGTCTGCGCCGGGCAGGCCACCGCCGCCCCGGACCCCGCCCTCGCCGGACTGCCCGTCGACTTCTCCTGCCGGGTCCCGCTCGCGAAGCAGGATCTGGACCGGCGGACCGGACGCAAGGCCTGGCGCATGGGCCGCTTCGCCAAACTCGCCGTGCTGGCGGCCCGGGAGGCGGTCCGCGACGCGGGGCTCGACCCCGCCTGCTGGGACGGGGCCAGGGTCGCCACGGTCATCGGCTGCGGCATGGGCGGACTGGAGAAGCTGGAGGAGCAGTGCGCACGCCTCGAACAGCGCGGAGCCGACCTGACGTCACCGCTCGCCATTCCGATGATCATCCCGAACCTCGGTACGGGCGAGGTCTCCATCGACCTCCAGGCGCGCGGGCCCAGCCTCAGCCCCGCCACCGCATGCGCTTCCGGCGCGAGTGCCATCGCCACGGCCCGTGACCTGCTGGCCGCCGACTTGTGCGACATCGCGGTCACGGGAGGCGTGGAAGCCGCGGTCAGCCGCGTGTGCACCATCGGCTTCTGGCGCATGGGCGCCCTCTCCGTACGGTCCGACCGGACCGCGGCCTCCCGGCCGTTCGCCGCCGACCGGGACGGCTTCGTCATGGCGGAGGGCGCCGGGATCCTCGTACTGGAGCGCACCGCCGACGCCACCGCCCGCGGCATGCGCCCCCGCGCCCTGCTCGCGGGCTGCGGCAGCACGTCCGACGCCCACCACCCGACGGCACTGCCCGAGGACGCCCACGGCGCCGAGGCCGCCCTGCGCACCGCCCTCGCCGAGGCAGGGCTCGCCCCGGACGATGTGGATCACGTCAATGCGCACGGCACTTCGACACCGCTCAACGACGCCGCCGAGGCCGCGCTGATCGCCCGGGTCCTGCCGCACCGCCCGAGCGTCACCGCCGCCAAGGGCGTGCTCGGGCACACCCTCGGCGCGTCCGGGGCCATCGAAGCGGCGCTGACGGTCCTCTCGCTCCAGCACCGCCGCATCCCGCCGATCGCCAACCTCCAGGCGCCCGCGCCCGAGTTCGACATCGACTGCGTCACCAAGCAACCCCGCCGCCAGGACCTGCGCACCGCCGTCAGCCACTCCTTCGGCTTCGGCGGCCACAACGTCGTCCTCGTCCTCACCGCGCCCTGATTGCGACCTCCGAATGTTCCGCCGCACCATCTCCGCGGAAACCCCTGCAAGAGATCGGCTCAATCGCAGTCGCCAACTTCCCGGCCATGAATCCGCCCAATCACCGTCCCTGGTGAAGATGTTGAACTGCACCAGGCGGTCATCGAAACAGCCGGACGTAGGCTCCTGGCAGGGCAATGTCCACGGCCCGCCGACGGGGCAGCCTGCGCACAGGTTCACCCGCCTCGACGCTCAGCGGGGTGGCAGCGTGCTTTCACCGGATGTAGTCCGTCACGGGCTCGGAAACGATCCTGGACCGACGCATCATCACGCCACGGCCGACGGTCTCCCTCACCATGCCCTGCCAGTCGGGCCACCACCGTGCCGTCGGGTCGAGGTCGACGTGGCCTGTGCGCTTGGACTGCTCGAACTCCTCGGCCTCGTCACCGACGCCGTACGCGTCACGCATCTCCAGATGCACCGCGCCATGGCGCGTACACGGCGCGGCTCGTGCGGACGGCGCCGTAACCGACGTGGGCGCTCACCAGCGACCTGCGCGACCTGCGCGTACCGGCCCGGACGGGAGCGCGCCGTCGCAGCGCTGCGCACCAGCCACCAGTCCTTCACACAACGCGCGCCGATCCACCCGGCCAGAGCCGGTAACCGCCGCATGATGCCGACGGCTCTGCAACTCCCCAGGGGCGCGGGGAACTGCGCGACAAGCGACAACGGACCCGCAGCCCGAAGACGCCCGCACCTCCCACGAGCCGGACCGCCCTCCACCGGCCCGCAGCCGAACAAACCGCTCAGGGCCCCACACTGCTAACGCACCGCAGGTCACCGCGCCTCAGCCGCGCGCAGCTGCTCCACCGTAGGTGCCGTACCCCCCAGATGGGCCGGCAGCCACCAGGAGTCCTCAAGGCCCTTGGGGCGGCCCGGGTAGGCGCGCTGTGCGGCCTCCAGCACTTCCTGGACGGCCTCGCGCAGCCGGCGGGTGATCGCGCCCGCGTACTGGTCGCGGGGTGCCTCGACCGCCTCGCCGACCCGCATGGTGATGGGCAGGTGGTCGCGCTTCAGGTTGCGGGGGTGGCCCTTCGTCCACAGCCGCTGGGTGCCCCACACCGCCATCGGGATCAGCGGGACGCCGGCGTCCTGGGCGAGGCGCGCCGCACCGGACTTGAAGCTCTTCAGCGTGAACGACTGCGAGATGGTGGCCTCCGGGAAGACCCCGACCACCTCGCCCGAACGCAGCGAGTCCAGCGCGTGCGCGTAGGCCGTCTCGCCCTGCTTGCGGTCCACCGGGATGTGCTTCATGCCGCGCATCAGCGGACCGGAGATCCGGTGCCGGAAGACGGACTCCTTAGCCATGAAGCGCACCAGCCGCTTCTGCGGCAGGGCCGCCAGGCCGTTGAAGACGAAGTCCAGATAGCTGATGTGATTGCTGACCAGCACGGCGCCGCCCGAGCGCGGGACGTTCTCCGACCCCTGGCAGTCGATCTTCAGGTCCCAGACCTTGAACAACGTCTTGGCGAAACCGATGACGGGACGGTAGACCAGCTCTGCCATGGGCGGGACGGACCCTTTCTGCTCTGCTCGGGAAAGGGGGACTCCCGGCGGGGAAGTTACGCAGCCGTAGGTTTACGGCGTCTCGCAGATCGTGCCCGAAGAACGGACGGGTAGCCAGTCCTGGTGCCCCGGAGTGGCGAGATCCTCGTCACGTCGGCCGCCATCCCACCTTGGATCTTTAAGACGCCTTTACTCCGCCCGTACTGTGGCCCTCTTCAGAAGAAGGAACATCTCGCACCCCAGGCAGTACCCGAACGCCGCGTTCAGGAAGGCGGCGGCGAGCGCCGCCCCGGTCGCGGCCAGCCCCAGCCACTGCGGCCCCACGGCGAACCCGGCAAGACCGAGCCCGGCGAACACCAGCCCCACCGCCTGCGCGAACCGCGGCGGCTCCGGCGCCTCGAACTCCCGCGGCGGCCCGAGCCGCGGCCGTACGGCGGTGCGGAACACCCAGCCGTACGGCGACCGCTGCACACCCGCGGCCGCGCCGAGCGCGAACACCAGCGTCTGCCAGCCCAGCAGCCAGCCGCTCTGCAGGATCAGGGCGGCGGCCAGAACCGCCGTCGTCACGGCCGCCGCGAACCGCGGCCCCCTCACATCGATGTCCATGAACCAAGCATTCCGCAACGGAAACTCCTGCGGGAGGCGGGAATCTTTGCAGTCTCGTGAATGCTTGTGCACATGATGACCGGACTGGTGGTGTGCGTGGCGGTGCTCGTCGTGGCGAGCGCCGCCGGAGTGCTGTACAAGCGGCGGAGCGGGAGAGTGCGGGTGCGCGGGCGGGACGACGGCAAGCGGCTGGGCGCCGCCGAACTGGGCGGCGCACTCGGTGAGCGGGCCACGCTGGTCCAGTTCTCCAGCGCCTTCTGTGCGCCCTGCCGGGCCACCCGGCGTGTGCTCGGCGAGGTCGCCGGCATGGTCCCCGGGGTGACCCACGTCGAGATCGACGCCGAGGCCCACCTGGACCTCGTACGCCGGCTGGAGATCCTGAAGACGCCCACCGTGCTGGTGCTCGACGCCGACGGGCGGGTGGTGCGGCGCGCCACCGGACAGCCCCGCAAGGCCGATGTCATCGCGGCGCTGGGGGAGGCCGTGTGAGTGCGGTGACGTATCTCCCGGATCGCGGAACGTACTTGACTGTGCGTGCCACCTATCGTCAACCTGACCCTATGCCGACCGAACTCCTTCTCCACGGGCGGGTCCACGTAGACCTCGCCCGCACCGCGAGCGCCACCTGTCCGGACTGTTGAGCACCGACGGCCCAGCTCGCGACCTCCAGCAGAAGGACAACTCGAATGACGGCCTCGCCCGACCTCGGCACCGTTCAGCTCGCCTCTCCCGACCTGTTGCGCTCCACCTTCCGCCGGCACGCCGCCGGTGTGGCGGTGATCACCGCGTGCGGTGACTCCGGTCCGGTCGGCTTCACCGCCACCTCCCTCACCTCCGTCTCCGCCGAGCCCCCGATCGTCTCCTTCGGCATCGGCACGGGCGCCTCCAGCTGGCCCGCGATAGCCGAGACCGACCACATAGGCGTCCACATCCTCGGTGAGCACCAGAGCGAGCTGGCCGCCACCTTCGCCCGCAGCGGCGCCGACCGCTTCGGCGCGCCGACCGCCTGGCGCGAGGGCCCGGAAGGCGTACCGGTGCTCCATGGCGTGCTCGCCTGGCTGGTCTGCCGGATCACCGGCCGCGTCCCGGCCGGTGATCACCGGATCGTGCTCGCCGAAGTCGTCCTGGGCGACCACTCCGGCACCGGCCGTCCGCTCCTGTACCACCAGGGCCGCTTCAACGGCCTGCGGGACTGATCATGCGGCCGTCCCCTGCGGGCCCGTCGAGTTCCGGTTACGCTGCGTTGCGAAGGTCACAGTTCAAAGCGCTTGCTTAGCGGGCATGAACTGGGTGTACTGACGAGTAATATTTCGGTCGGAGCGCGCGGACGCCCCGACCGGGATCGGCCGCTTGAGGCGCCTATGCTGCCTGCAAGAGGCAGCCCGACATAGACGATGCAGTAGGAGAGCCGGCGTGAGCTTGAGGATCGTTGTCACTGTGAAGTACGTGCCCGACGCCACTGGCGACCGGCACTTCGCCGATGACCTGACCGTCGACCGCGACGACGTGGACGGTCTGCTCTCCGAGTTGGACGAGTATGCGGTCGAGCAGGCCCTCCAGATCGCGGAGAACGCGGACGACGCCGAGGTCACCGTCCTGACGGTCGGCCCCGAGGACGCCAAGGACGCGCTCCGCAAGGCCCTCTCCATGGGTGCCGACAAGGCCATCCACGTCGAGGACGACGACCTGCACGGCACCGACGCCATCGGCACCTCCCTGGTGCTGGCCAAGGCGATCGAGAAGGCCGGTTACGACCTGGTGATCTCCGGCATGGCCTCCACCGACGGCACCGGCGGTATCGTCCCGGCCCTCGTGGCCGAGCGTCTCGGTGTCCCGCAGGTCACCCTGCTCTCCGAGGTCTCGGTCGAGGACGGCACGGTCAAGGGCCGTCGCGACGGCGACGCCGCCAGCGAGCAGCTGGAGGCCTCCCTCCCGGCCGTCGTCTCCGTCACCGACCAGTCGGGCGAGGCGCGTTACCCGTCCTTCAAGGGCATCATGGCCGCCAAGAAGAAGCCGGTGGAGTCCTGGGACCTGTCCGACCTGGACATCGAGGCCGAGGAGGTCGGCCTGGAGGGCGCGTTCACCAAGGTCGACGAGGCCAACGAGCGTCCGGCGCGCACGGCCGGCACCATCGTCAAGGACGAGGGCGAGGGCGGCAAGCAGCTCGCTGAGTTCCTCGCGAGCCAGAAGTTCATCTAAGGGTTCGCACCCGCTGACCGCCCCTCAACTTCGTTACGCAGGAGAGCAATCCCATGGCTGAAGTTCTCGTCTACGTCGACCACGTGGACGGTGCCGTCCGCAAGCCCACCCTCGAACTGCTGACCCTGGCCCGCCGCATCGGCGAGCCCGTCGCCGTCGCGCTGGGCAACGGCGCCGCCGACACCGCCGCCACGCTCGCCGAGCACGGCGCGGTGAAGGTCCTCACCCACGACGCGTCCGAGTACGCCGACTACCTGGTCGTGCCGAAGGTCGACGCCCTGCAGGCCGCCTACGAGGCTGTGTCCGCCGGGGGCTCCCTGGCCGCCGTGCTGGTCCCGTCCTCCGCCGAGGGCAAGGAGATCGCCGCCCGTCTGGCGCTGCGCATCGGCTCCGGCATCATCACCGACGCCGTCGACCTGGAGGCCGGCGACGAGGGTCCGGTGGCCACCCAGTCGGTGTTCGCCGCGTCCTTCACCACCAAGTCCCGTGTCATCAAGGGCACCCCGGTCATCACGGTCAAGCCGAACTCGGCCGCCGTGGAGGCCGCCCCGGCCGCCGGCGCGGTCGAGGCGCTCGCCGTGTCCTTCTCGGACAAGGCGACCGGCACCAAGGTCACCGCCCGCACCCCGCGCGAGTCGACGGGCCGCCCGGAGCTGACCGAGGCCGCGATCGTGGTCTCCGGTGGCCGCGGTGTGAACGGCGCCGAGAACTTCGCGATCATCGAGGCGCTCGCCGACTCCCTCGGCGCGGCCGTCGGTGCCTCGCGTGCCGCCGTCGACGCCGGCTGGTACCCGCACACCAACCAGGTCGGCCAGACCGGTAAGGCGGTCTCGCCGCAGCTGTACATCGCCAACGGCATCTCCGGCGCGATCCAGCACCGCGCCGGTATGCAGACCTCGAAGACCATCGTGGCCGTCAACAAGGACCCCGAGGCCCCGATCTTCGAGCTGGTCGACTACGGCGTCGTCGGCGACCTCTTCGACGTCGTCCCGCAGCTGACCGAGGAGATCAAGACCCGCAAGGGCTGATCCCCGCCTCCGCTGTACGAGGCCCCCGTGACCGCGCCGCCGGTCACGGGGGCCTCGCCTCGTCTCATCCCAGTGTCAGGGAGGCCTGCACCGGCAGGTGGTCGCTCGGGAACCGGCCGTTCAGCGAGAACGTGTTGATCGAGGCTTGGTGCGTCGTGACACCAGGGGTGGCGAGGATCCAGTCGATGCGGTCGCCGTCGGGGGTCAGCGGCTTGTACCCGTGGAAGGTCCCGTACAGCTTGCCGCGCTCGGCCGCGGCGTCCCAGGTGTCGGCCAGGCCGGCGCCCAGCATCGTGTCGTAGACCGGGTTCTTGTGGGCGGAGACGTTGAAGTCGCCGGTGACGAGGAGCGGGAGCGAGCGGTCGAGTCCGGCGATGCGCTGGCAGATCAGGGCGGCGGCACGCGCGCGTGCGTTCTGGCTCTGGTTGTCGAGGTGCGTGTTCAGGACGTAGAACTCGCGGTCGCCGTCGAGCAGATCCTGGAACCGGACCCAGGTCACCATCCGGATGGAGCCGCCGCCCCAGGTGTTGGACCCGATCACGTCCGGAGTGCCGGAGAGCCAGAAGTGGTCGTACTCCTGCGGGGCGAGGCGGCGGGTGTCGTAGAAGACCGCCATGAACTCGTCGCGGCTGCCGCCGGCGCGTCCGGTGCCGATCCAGTCGTAGGGAGTGCCGAGGTCGGCCTCGATGTCGCGCAGCTGCTGGTAGAGGCCTTCCTGGGTGCCGATGACATGGCACCGCTCGCGCTGCAGCAGGGCGTGCGTCACGGGTCTGCGGGCGGCCCAGCTGTGGGGTTCGGCGGAGCTCGCGTAGCGGAGGTTGTACGACATGACACGGAGCGGACCGCTCGGCGGTTCGCCGGCCGAGGCGGGGCCGGCGGCGAGTGCTGTACTGGACAGGGACATGGGGATCGTGACCGCTAACACGGTCTTCAGGCCCATACGGCGGGTGACGCGGCTGCGGTTCGGCACGGGCGCTCCTTCTGCGGCGGCTTCGGACGAGTCGTTGCGGATGCGCTGTGACGGTAGGGGCAGTGCGGCCCCGCACGGTGGCAGAGCCACGTGAACACGCCGGGTTGGCCGGGTGGAGTGAACAGAATGCGGTGTTGACCAGCGGGAAGGTTGGCAGATAACTTCGCTATACGGATTGTTGATTCCGTAGAGCGGAAACATTGGAGGGTGTGGGATGGGTCAGCAGGAGAAGGTGGCGACAAGCCTCGCGGGCGCCGTCAGCGAGGAGATCAGCGCCTCCCTCGCACCGGTCGACGCGGAGCTGGAGCGCCGCTACCCCGGGGACCCGGGCACCCGGCAGCCCGTCCACACCGTCTACGTCCCCGGTGACGCCTTCGCCGCCGGCACCATCCGCTCCTGGGGCGACCAGGCCCTCGCCGCCCTCGACGAGCACGCCCCCGACGCGGCCTCCTTCGCGGCGGTCCTCGGCCTGTCGGACGAGCTGGCCGAGCCGGTCTACTCCCGCGTCCGCGCCAAGCTGGAGCGCGAGCCCATCGAAGACCTGCGCGTCGACTTCGAGGACGGCTACGGCGCCCACCCCGACGCCGAGGAGGACGCGACGGCGGCCCGCGCGGCCCGGCTGATCGCGCAGGCGTACCGGAACGGCACGGCGGCGCCTTACATGGGCATCCGTATGAAGTGCATGGAGGCGGCGGTACGCGACCGCGGCATCCGCACCCTCGACGTCTTCCTCACCGGCCTGATCGAGTCGGGCGGCCTGCCCGAGGGCCTGGTCCTCACCCTGCCCAAGGTGACCTACCCCGAGCAGGTCACCGCGTTCGTACGCCTGCTGGAGGCCTTCGAGAAGGTACACGGCCTGGACGCCGGCCGGCTCGGCTTCGAGATCCAGATCGAGACCAGCCAGTCCATCCTCGCCACCGACGGCACCGCCACCGTCGCCCGGATGATCCAGGCCGCCGAGGGCCGCGCCACGGGGCTGCACTACGGCACCTTCGACTACAGCGCCTGCCTCGGCGTCTCCGCCGCCTACCAGGCCAGCGACCACCCGGCCGCCGACCACGCCAAGGCGATCATGCAGGTCGCGGCCGCCGGCACCGGCGTCCGGGTCTCCGACGGCTCGACGAACGTGCTGCCCGTCGGCCCGACCGAGAAGGTCCACGACGCCTGGCGCCTGCACTACGGCCTCACCCGCCGCGCCCTCGCCCGCGCCTACTACCAGGGCTGGGACATGCACCCCGGGCACATCCCGACCCGCTACGCGGCCGTCTTCGCCTTCTACCGCGAGGGCTTCGAGCAGGCGGCGGCCCGCCTCGCCCGCTACGCCAACCACGCGGGCGGCGACGTCATGGACGAGCCCGCCACCGCCAAGGCCCTCAGCGGCTATCTGCTGCGCGGCCTGGACTGCGGCGCCCTCGACATCGCCGAGGTCGCCCGCCTCACCGGCCTGACCCGCGCCGGCCTGGAGGGCTTCGCGGCGCCCCGGCGCGGCGACCTGACGGCCTCCGCGAAGTAGCGGACGCGGCGCCTCCACGAAAGGGCGGACCAGGCGCCTTCGCGAAGAGCGGACGCGAGGTGGAGAACCTGTCACAGCATCCGCCGGCGGCTTGAACCGGCGCCGCCGGCCCGTACGCTGGACGTCACGCATCGACCACGCGGACGCGGCAGAGGACGACACAGGAACGGGGCGGCGGTGTCTTCGGGGGAGCAGGGACCGGAGGAGTCCGGGCACACGGACGACGGGCTCGGCCGGGTGCTGGCAGGTCGTTACCGCGTCACCGCACGCCTCGGGCGCGGCGGCATGGGGGTGGTCTGGCGGGCGGTGGACGAGGTCCTCGGCCGCGAGGTCGCGGTCAAGGAGCTGCGCACCTACACCGACGCGGCCGGACCGGAACTGTCCGACCTGCGGCTGCGCATGCAGCGCGAGGCCCGGGCCGCCGCCCGGGTCCGCCACCCCGGCGTCGTCGCCGTGCACGACGTCGCCGAGGTCGACGGGCGCCCGCTGATCGTCATGGAACTGATCGACGGACCCTCCCTCGACGGCATCCTGCGCGAGCGCGGCACCCTCGACCCGTACGAGGCGGCGCGCATCGGCGCGGCGGTGACGGACGCACTGGCCGCCGCCCACCGCGCCGGCGTCCTGCACCGCGACGTCAAACCCGGCAACATCCTCCTCGACCGCTCCGGCCGGGTCGTCCTGACCGATTTCGGCATCGCCACCATGGACGACCCCGGCGACGGTTCGGCCACCCGCCTCACCCGCAGCGGCGAACTCGTCGGCTCGCTGGACTATCTGGCCCCCGAGCGCGCCCAGGGCGCCGAGCCGGGACCGCCCGCCGACGTCTGGGCCCTCGGCGCGACGCTGTACGCGGCCGTCGAGGGTGCCTCGCCGTTCCGCCGTACGTCCACCTACTCGACGCTCACCGCGATCGTCTGCGAGCCCCTGCCCGAGCCGCGCCGGGCGGGCCCGCTGGCACCGGTGCTGCGGCGCCTGATGGACAAGCGCCCGGACGCCCGCCCGGACGCCGAGGAGGCCCGCGAGGCGCTGCACGAGGTGACACAGGCGAGAACCCCGGACACTCCGACGACCACCTTGCGCGCCACGCCGCCACGGGTGCCCGGACCGTCGGAGCGCGGCACGCCGTCCGCGCCACCGGGATTCGGGCCGGTGGACCCGGGCACGGGCGGTCCGACGGCCCCTTACGATCCCGCTCCCGAGGCCGGTGCGCATGGTTCCGCCGCGCGGGCTGGTGCATATGGTCCGGCTCCGGATGCCGGTGCGCACGCTCCCGCTCCGCAGGCCGGTGTGCCGATGGAGCCGGTGTCCTCTCACCCGGATCACCCGGAAAGCCCCGCCCCGCACACCGGCGCTGCCACCGGACCGCCCCCCGCATTCCCGCCCGGCGCTCCCACCGGACCGACCCCGGCCTTCGCGTCCGGTGCCCCCACCGGACCCATGAGCACGGCATCGGGTTCGCCCCGTCGCAAGGGCCGGGCCCTGCTCGCCGCCGCTGCCGTCGCCGTCGTGCTCGCCGTGGCCGGGGTCACCGTGGCCCTGGTGCGCGATCAGGGTGCGCCGGGGGCGGACTCCGTTGCAGCCGCCGCCCACAGCACGGACGCCGCCACGAGACGGGCCGGCACCGAGGGGTCCACCCAGCCCGGACACCCGCACCGAGCCGGCGGGAAGAGCGCCGCGCCCACCGGGAAGCCGAGCGGGGCCGGTGACGCCAAGCCGTCCTCCAGCGCCTCCGCCTCGGCGCCCGCCTCCACGTCGGCCGAACCCTCCGACGCCCCCACCGGGACCGGCGGTACGGGCCACACCTCGAACCCGGCGCCGGCCTGCGGGCCCACCGGCGGTGGCAAGTACAACTGCCAGGTCTGGCGCAGCGCCACGTCCTACACGGCCTCCGGCGCCGCGGCCGGAACGCTGAACGCGGGCACCGACTACTTCTACTGCCAGGCGAATCTGGGGCGCCGGGAGACCTACGGCCGCTGGACGAACGTGTGGTGGGCGAAGACCGACGACGACAGCGGCAACACCGGTGTCTACGTCAGCGACGTCTACCTCAAGGGCGGGAACAACGACGCCCCGGTGCCGGGACTCCCGGTCTGCTGATCGTCGGCGTACGACTCGAAACCCGACTCCGTCACCCACTTCTGCTCGGCGAACAGCCGCGTGCCCCGCGCGCACAGCCCGGCGTCACGGCGTGCCCGCGCACAGAACTCCTCCGGCTTGACCCCGAACAGTTCCCGTAACCGAGCCGATCGCGCGAGGAGTTCGGAGATCAGGACGTGCTGGTCGCCGGGATGGCGGCGCGGCACACCGACGCCGTTGTGCAGCACCCCGTGCCGGTTGACGTAGGCGTACGCCCCGGTGAGTGCGGAACCGTCCGGCAGCTCGATCCGCACCCGCGGCGCGGGCAGCCAGGCCCGCCGGAAGTGGGGCTCGCTGGCGTCGATCACCTCCAGCTGGCGCCGGTCCAGCCAGAGGACGAACAACTCGCTTGATGCACGCGGGGCGTTGACCGGGGACGCGGAGACATAGCCGAAGAGGCTGACATGCCCCGAGACGCCCACGTCCAGCCCGGACACCCGCGACCGCACCATAGGCAGGGGGGAGCCGATCCCGAACTCCGCCATCTTGTAACGCAGTTGGCCGGGGCAGGCGTTGGAGCCGACGGCCAGCAGCGGCACCCGGTCGTCGTACACCAGGCGCTCCAGCGGGAGCAGCAGGTCGCCGTGCAGCAGCCCGGACTCGGCGGGCCAGGCGCCGGGATAGGTCAGCGGATCGTCGCGGGGGACCTCGGCGAGGCCGAGTTCCTCCAGAGTGCGGCCGGTCATGGGCGGCTCAGTCGGCCGGCGGCAGCTCGCCCGAGCCGCGCGTGATCAGCCGGGTGGGCAGTTCGATGCGCTCCGGTGTCACGAGCCCGCCGTCCAGCTGACGGAACAGGCGCTCGGCGGCGGTACGGCCGAGGGCGGCCGCGTCCTGGGCGACGACCGTGACGCCCGGCTGGAGCAGATCGGCCAGCTCGAAGTCGTCGAAGCCGACGAGCGCGACGCGGCGGGACCGCTCGGCCAGCACCCGGATCACGGTGACCGTCACCCGGTTGTTGCCCGTGAAGACCGCGGTGACGGGCTCGGGCCCCGAGAGCATCTCCTCCGCCGCCCTGCGCACCCGCTCCGGATTCGTCTGCCCGAGGGACATCCAGGCGTCCTCGACCGGTATCCCGGCGTCCTCCATGGCCGCCCGGTAGCCGCGTAGCCGCTCGGCGGCGGTGTGGATACGGGGCATGTCGCCGATGAACCCGATCCGGCGGTGGCCGTGCGCGATCAGATGGGCGACGCCGTTCCGGGCCCCGCCGAAGTTGTCCGACAGCACCACGTCGGCGTCGATCCGCCCGGCCGGACGGTCAACGAAGACGGTCGCCACCCCGGCCCTGATCTCCGGTTCGAGATAGCGATGGTCGTCCCCGGCCGGGATCACCACCAGACCGTCCACCCGGCGGGCGCACAAGGCCAGCGCCAGCTCCTGCTCGCGCTCCGGGTCCTCGGCGCTGGAGCCGTTGATGAGCAGGGCGCCATGGGCCCGGGCCACCTCCTCCACGGCGCGGCTGAGCGGGCCGTAGAAGGGGTCGGCGAGGTCCTCCAGGACCAGGCCGATGCTCGCCGTACGGCCCTTGCGCAGCACCCGGGCGCTGTCGTTGCGGCGGAAGCCCAGCGCGTCGATCGCCTCCTGCACCCGGCGCTCGGTGTCCGGGGTGACGCCGGGCTCGCCGTTGACCACCCGGGAGACCGTCTTCAGCCCGACACCGGCCCGCGCCGCCACATCCTTCATCGTCGGGCGGTTGCCGTAACGGGTGCCGGGAAGGCTGTCTGCGCGGCGGGTCGTCTCGGGCACGATGCGGTGTCCTGTCCTGTCGTCCGTCTGGTCCGCGGAATCGGTGCGTGCGGGGTGGTGCGCCGACTCGTGGATTGTATGAGGATGTGGCGTCGAGCATAGAGCCTGGACAACGTTGTCAGATGCGCGAGAGACTGTCCACCGCTGTCTGTCGGCCTGCGCCCCCAACGCTTGACCGGCCTGCCCCTTCTTTGGTTTTCAAGCTTCAACGGGGAGATTTCACTCTGATGCACACCGACCTCGTGGCGGCCCTGGACATCGGCGGTACCAAGATCGCCGGCGCGCTGGTGGACGACGACGGACGGATCCTGACGCGGGCCCAGCGCGGCACGCCCGCGCAGCAGGACGGGGAAACGGTCATGCGCGCCGTCGAGGAGGTCCTCGGCGAGCTCGCCGGGTCACCGCTGTGGGGACACGCCGGCGCCATCGGCATCGGCAGCGCCGGCCCGGTGGACGCCTCCGCGGGCACCGTGAGCCCCGTGAACGTGCCGGGCTGGCGCGACTTCCCGCTGGTCGAGCGGGTGCGCGCGACCACCGGCGGGCTTCCGGTCGAGCTGATCGGCGACGGTGTCGCGATCACGGCCGCCGAGCACTGGCAGGGAGCCGCCCGCGGCCACGACAACGCGCTGTGCATGGTGGTGTCGACCGGTGTGGGTGGCGGCCTGGTCCTGAACGGCCGACTGCACCCCGGTCCGACCGGCAACGCCGGGCACATCGGGCACATCAGCGTCGACCTCGACGGCGACCCGTGCCCGTGCGGTTCGCGCGGCTGCGTGGAGCGGATCGCGAGCGGGCCGAACATCGCCCGCCGCGCCCTGGAACAGGGCTGGCGTCCCGGCCCTGACGGTGACACCTCGGCCGCCGCGGTGGCCGCCGCCGCCCGCGAGGGCGACCCGGTCGCGGTGGCCTCCTTCGCGCGGGCGGCCCAGGCGCTGGCCGCCGGGATCGCGGCCACCGCGACCCTGGTCGAGATCGACATCGCGGTGATCGGCGGGGGCGTGGGCAAGGCGGGCGACATCCTCTTCACGCCCCTGCGCAAGGCGCTCACCGACTACGCGACGCTGTCCTTCGTCCAGCGGCTGACGGTCGTGCCCGCACAGATGGGTACGGACGCGGGGCTGGTCGGCGCGGCAGCCGCTGCGCTGGCCCGGAGGCCGGACGCGAAGGCGGGGGTCTGAGCCAGGAGGGTGCTGGGGCGCAGCGGCGGCGGCGCTTTGAAAGCGACGGCACTGCAGTTCCCAAGGGGCGCGGGGAACTGCGTGAACAGCCCCCACGCACCCGCACCCGCAGCCGCGTACGGTCCGACCGCCCTGTTGGGTGGGCGCCGTCAGCAGGTCAGCGTGGCGTTCGCCCAGTCCGCATGGTCGGAGTCGTTCCCGTCCCCGCCGTCGGTGACGACCAGGCGGATCACCTGGGCGCCGGTGACGTCGGCGGAGACCGGCTGGGCCGGCATCGCGTTGGTCAGGACCCCGGTCGAGGCGACCTTGGTGCCGTCCGCCCAGATCTCGAAGGCGACGGTGCCCTTGGTGCCCTTCTCGTCGTCGACGCCGACGTCCGCGGTGACCTTCCGGCAGGACTTGCCGGTGTAGAAGGAGATGTCGCTGGGTGCGTGGACTCCGAGGCCCTTGGCGTACACCGTGCCGCCGATGGTGATCGGGTGGCCGTCGCCCGCCGCGCTCTCCCCGTTGCTGGTGTCGCGTTCCACCGGCCCCCAACCACTCGTCGCCGACAGCCAGTTCAGGTCGCTGAGATACGACGTCCCGGCGGGCGGCCGTACCACGACCGACGCGGTCAGCGGGAGCGTGCTGGTGACGCGCTGTCCGGCGGGTGAGCGGTAATGCGCCTGGAGCGTGAGGCCGTAGGAGCCGGTGGGTGTTCCCGCCGGGGCGGTGACGCTCCAGGCGGTGCGCAGGCTCCTGCCGGTGGCGAGGCCGGTGGCCGTGGTCCCTGATGCGGGCCGTACGGTCCACCCCTCGGGGCCGGTCAGGGACACGGACACCCCGCGCGCGGGGGTGCGGCCGAGGTCGGTGACGGTGCTGGTCAGCGGCGTCGGGGCGGCGGCCTCCAGCAACGGGCTGCCGTCCAGGCCCAGTTCGGTGGCGGGCGGGTTGGCCGCCCAGTGCGGGTCGGCCGAGATGCGCAGCAGGACCGTGCCATGGGCCGGGACGGTGGCCGCGACGGTGCCCGCGGTGTTGTAGCTGCGGTGCTGCCACAGGTCGCGCAGGGTGTAGGCGGGGGCGTCGGGCAGGCCTACGGCGGCCGCGCTGGTGGCGATCCGCTGGGCGGCGCCGGACTCGTTGAACAGGGCGACCGCCCGGCTGCCGTCCTTCATCTCCTTGGCGATCACCCAGCGTCCGCCGGTGGCGGAGACGACCGTGCCCTGCTTGCCCAGCGGGTCCTGGTCGACGGCGATGACCTCCTTGTTGTCCAGGATGCCGAAGGTCACCTGGGAGGCCTTGCGCAGGTCGGTGCCGATGAGCAGGGGCGCCGCCATGACCGACCAGAGGGAGAAGTGCGAGCGGTACTCGGTGTCCGTCATGCCGCCGTTGCCGACCTCCAGCATGTCGGGGTCGTTCCAGCGGCCGGGTCCGGCGTACGGCGCGAGCGGGAGGTTCTGCTTGAGGATCGACAGCATCGAGCCCCAGTTGTCGCTGATGTCACCGGTGGTGCGCCACAGATGACCGACGTCCGCCGCCCACTCCCAGGGCTTGTTCTCGCCCCATTCGCAGATGCTGTACACGATGGGCCGGCCTGTTTTCCGAGAGGCGGCCTTGAGCGCGTCGCGCATGGTCGTGTAGCGCTGCTTGGCGTCGACGCCCTGGTTATTGCAGTTGTCGTATTTCAAGTAGTCCACGCCCCAGTCGGCGAACTGCTGGGCGTCGCTGTACTCGTGACCGAGCGCGCCCGGGAAGCCCGCGCTGTTGCAGGTCTTGGTGCCGGCGCTGGTGTAGATGCCGAGTTTGAGTCCCTTGGAGTGGACGTAGTCGGCGACGGCCTTGATGCCGTTCGGGAAGCGGGCCGGGTCGGGTACCAGCTTGCCGTCGGCGTCGCGGTGTGGCAGTGCCCAGCAGTCGTCCAGGTTGACGTACTGGTAGCCGGCCTCCTTCAGGCCCTTGGTCACGAAGAGGTCGGCGATTCCCTTGACCATGGTCTCGTTGAAGTCGGCACCGCAGTGCGTCGAGTTCCAGTTGTTGAAGCCCATCGGCGGGGTGAGGGCGAGACCGTCGGCCAGGGCGGGGACAGCGGAGGCTGCCGGGGTCTGGGCGGGGGCCGCGTGCGCGGGGAAGGCGTGCGCGGGGGTGGCGAGGCCCGCCGCGCACAGCAGTCCCGCGGTGAAGGCTTCGACCACTCTTCGGCGGGTTGTGCGCGTGTGAGGGTGACGCATCGTTGACGTTCCTCCGACTCGCGAACGGTGAATGACGACATGGCGCCGCCTGGGCGTCATCTGTGTGTCGGCTGTGCGCGTTTACGGTAGGACGTGTCGGACTGTGTTGGAAGAGGCGCGTCCAGACTGTTCGATATCCCGTCAGATGCCTTGATGGGCCAGAGATTTCGTCCGCAGGTGTGATCGAGCGTTCGGATGTGTTGGCTTCCCGGGCTTCGGGCGCGTCGGCTTCCCGGGCTTCGGGCGCGTCGGTTTCCCGGCTCACGCCCCGTCGTCGACGCGTCCCCAGCCGGGCAGCGGAGGCTGGGGCCATGCGGGCGGGCGGGGCAGGAGGTGTGCCGGACGGCCGGTCGTCAGCGCGTCGGCCGGAGTCCGTCCGCTGAGCCAGCCGAGCACCTGGTGCCCGGCCCCGGCGACCGAGGGGCCCTGGGCCGCCACCGGCCAGCGCCGGCCGAGATCCACCGCCTCCACCGAGGCGAGCGGAAACCCCTGGGCGCGCAGCGTGACGAGGGTGTCGTCCAGCGCCCAGGCGACATACGTGTTCGGCCACTGGTCGGTGCCGTGTCCGAGGCCCAGGTCGAGGTGATGGGTCTCCAGTTCCCGCAGGCAGCGCAGCAGCAGGTACCGGGCCGGGTGGAGCCAGCCGGCCAGCGCCGGGACCAGGCGGTCCCAGACGGGGGCGGGCGTCGTACGCGACCGCGCCGCGAACCGGTCCAGGCTCTCCCGCAGCCTGTCCACGAGCCGGTCCGCGGGCAGCGCCGCATCCCGCTCGACCGCCGCGGACAGCGTCACCGCGTCCGCGTGCGGGCCCGGTTCCCGGCCGGTGTGCGCGAGCCGCAGCAGCCACACATAGGCATCGACGCTGTGGGCGACGTGGGCGAGCACATGGCCGCGCGTCCAGCCGGGCAGCTCCGACGGAGCGCGCAGTCCGGCGTCGGACAGCCCGGCCGCGGCCCGGACCAGCCGGTCGCCCGAGCGCACGACGTCCTCGATGCGATCGTCTGCGGGGGGAACATCTACGGCGCGATCGTCCGGGGCGCCGAAGGCCGTGGGCCCGTTCACCGGAACTCCCGTACGACCTCGATACGGCCGGCGATATGGGCGTTGAACTCCTCCAACTCCTCGGCCGGCACCCACAGTTCCAGGATCGTCTCGCCGCCGGCCTGCCGTACCGGACAGCGGTCGAGGAACTCGGTGTCGACCTCGAAGCGGGTCACGAAGCCGGCGCCGTCGTACCGGACGTTCCAGTCTCGGGCGATCCGGATCGCGTAGTCCTCGTTGAGGACCGGGTAGAAGATCGGCTGCTCCGGGAGCCGGGGCGGCCAGGCCCGCCAGCCGAGAGCGCGCACCAGCTCCAGTTCCTCGGGTCCGGTGGGGCGCCAGAGGGTCGTGGTCAGGGGCGGGCTGGTCATGGCGGCGCATTTCTGGTCGGGGCCTGCCTCACACGAGGGCAGGGCGGGATGCCGGACGATACCGGCGCCGTGCGGGCGCGTGCCAGCCGATTACGGCACGGCCGGTCCCCTCACGGTGCCGTGAACCGCCGTGCCGGCACGCGGTGATGGGCGGCCGCCCGCTCCACCCGGGCACGATCGGCGAGCGGTCCGGTCCGGGCCGGCCAGGTGGTCGAGTTGGCCGGCGAGCCGCTGGTGCTGGTCGCGGGCGTGCTCGCGGCACGGCAGGCACGTGACGCGCTCGGGGTGCCGCGAGACGAAGGCGCGGGGCACCCGCAGCTCGCAGCCCGCGGCCCGGGCCCGCCTCGGCTGAGAGGGTGAGGGTGCCGACGAGGCCGAACGTGGCGGCGAGGACGTTGCGCACGGCCGCAGCGTCGCCCTGCGCCCCGACGTGGATATGACCGTCGGACGTCTCCATGCGACCTCCCACCGGGACGCGATGGCCCGCGTCGTCCGCTTGCCGGTATCCGCGTGACCCCTGGCCGGATCCGCAGTTGGTCAGCCCATGAAGAAGCGCAGCATGCTCGCCATCGCCACCCTGGCCACCGGATTCGTCGTGGCCGCCGTCACCCCCTCCCACGCGGCGGACAAGGGCCCCACCGGGATGACCCTGGGTGACTTCAATGTCTCGGACACGCTCGACTCGACCGGCGGCCACCCGGTCACCCTGGACAGCTTCGGCTTCGACGACACCGGCACCAGGGAGAAGTAGCTCCGACGGCTCGCGGCGCAGGTGCCGGTGTCCCCGCCGCAGAGGGCACCGGCACCGCCCTTTCGGCGCCCTCACCGGGGCGGGGTTTCCGTGGCAGGGTGGAGCGGGCAAGCCTCAGGGGGCCAACAGAAGAGGGGGAGTCCGTGACCGTCGTCTGGATCAACGGCGCGTTCGGTGCGGGGAAGACCACCACCGCACGGGAACTGATCGAACTGATCCCGAACAGCACGCTCTTCGACCCCGAGGTCATCGGCGGAGAGCTCACGCATCTGCTGCCGGCCAAGCGCCTCGCCGAGGTCGGCGACTTCCAGGACCTGCCGATCTGGCGCCGGCTCGTGGTCGACACGGCGGCCGCGCTCCTCGCCGAGCTGGGCGGGAGCCTCGTGGTGCCCATGACCCTGCTCCGTCAGGAGTACCGCGACGAGATCTTCGGCGGCCTCGCCGCCCGCAGGATCCCGGTGCACCATCTGCTGCTCGCTCCGGCTGAAACGATCCTGCGCGAGCGGATAGCCGGGCGGGAGATCCCGCCGGACCTGCCCGACGGCGAGATACGGCAGCGGCAGTGGGCCTACGACCACATCGAGCCCTACCACGCCGCCCTCGCCTCCTGGCTCACCGCCGACGCCCATCTCGTGGACACCAGCGCCCTCACGCCGTACGCCACCGCCGTCCGCATCGCCGACGCCGTCGGCAGCGGTGCCGTACCGCCCTGCGACATCGTGCAGACCCCCGAGCCGACCGCCGAGACCCTCGCCGCCGGGGTGCTGCTCTTCGACGAGCACGACCGGGTGCTGCTCGTGGACCCGACCTACAAGCCCGGCTGGGAGTTCCCCGGCGGTGTGGTGGAGCGCGGCGAGGCACCGGCCCGCGCCGGGATGCGCGAGGTCGCCGAGGAGACCGGAATACGGCTGAGAGACGTGCCCCGTCTGCTCGTCGTCGACTGGGAACGGCCGGTGCCGCCCGGCTTCGGCGGGCTGCGGCTGCTGTTCGACGGCGGCAGGCTGGAGTCCGGCGAGGCGTCCCGGGTCCTGCTGCCCGGCCCGGAACTGCGTGCCTGGCGCTTCGCCACCGAACAGGAGGCAGCCGGCATGCTGCCTCCGGTCCGCTACGAGCGCCTGCGCTGGGCCCTGCGGGCCCGCGAGCGGGGAACCGCCCTGTACCTGGAGGCCGGGGTACCGGTCGGCTGATCCGTCCGGGACGCACCCTTCGGCGGTGGCTGGAGACCGTGTCCTTCGCTCGGCCGAGTCGCCCGGCGCGCGCGAGCCGACGGTGGCTGAAGGCCGTGCCGCCTGCTCGGCCGAGTCGTCCGGCGTACGGAGGCCGGCCGTGGCCGGAACACGTCCCCCGTGCTCAGCGAGCGCTCGCCGCCTTGCGCAGTGCGGCGGCCGCGCCCCCTGCCACCGCGTCTCCGTGGCCGAAGCACGCCACGTCCGCGTCCAGCTCGGCCAACCGACCGAGCGAGGCCAGGAGTTGGGGTCGGTCGAGGTTGAAGACGCCCGGGATCACCGTGCCGTCGACCGGTGAGGCCGCCACCGTGTCCCCGGTGAACAGCACGCCCTGCGCGGGCAGGAACAGGGCGATGCTGCCGTCCGTGTGCCCGGGTACATGGACGACCCGGGCGCCGCCGCCGAAGTCCAGGACATCGCCGTCGGACACGGCGGTGACCGCGGCTGGCGGCACTGGTGTGCCCGCGGGCAGATGCCGGGCCGCCGCCGCGTGGAGTGGCAGCTCCCACTCCTCGAACCGCGGGGGCGGGCCGGGGAGTTCACCACGGACGAACGGCGCGTCCAGGTCGTGCGCCAGCACCTCGGCACCGCTGAGCGCTGCGAACTCGCCCGCGCCGCCCACGTGGTCCTCGTGGAAGTGGGTCAGCACGATCCGCTGTACGTCCCCGGGCGCGTACCCCAGGCCCGTGACCGCGTCGGCGATCGCGCGACCGGCGCCGATCGTGCCCGCGTCGATCAGCGTCAACGCGTCGTCGTCGCGCCAGAGATAGGCCTGGCCCACCGGGAAACGGAGGAGGTGCAGACGGGGGAGCAGTTCGATGACGTCCATGCCCCGACCGTAGGCAGCGCCCCCACCTGTGGGCGAGGGCGCTCTGCCGTCGGCAGAAGGGCGTGAGGCCCTGTCGCCCCCTTCCCTCCCCCACTGCCCTAAGGACGTGGGAGGTGCCCCTGGTCCGGCGGCGTATGGCACGACACGCACTCCCCAGAGGGGACACCCCCAGCCGCGTTGCCGATCGCACGCTTCCCCTACGCTCGGCTTCGCACGCGGGAGATCCCCACCGCGGGGGACCCCCGTCGCCGCCGCCGGGCCCGCCCTCCGGGCGGACGACGGCGCGAAGGTGACGACAGGGCCTAGCCCGCCGCGTAGTTGCGCAGGAACAGCGCCTCGGCGACCGACAGCCGCTCCAGCTCCTCGGGGGACACGCTCTCGTCGACCGCGTGGATCTGCGCCTCCGGCTCGCTCAGGCCGATGAGCAGGATCTCGGCCTGCGGGTAGAGGCCGGCGAGGGTGTTGCACAGCGGGATGGAGCCGCCCTGGCCGGCGTACTGCATGGTCTCGCCGGGGTAGGCGACCGCCATCGCGTCGGCCATCGCCTGGTACGCAGGGCTGGAGGGGTCGGCGCGGAAGGGCTGGCCCTGGCCGATCTGCTCGGTGGTGACCCGGGCACCCCAGGGGGCGTGCGTCTCGACATGCGCCTGGAGCAGCTTGGTCGCCTCCGCGGCGTCCACGCCCGGCGGCACCCGCAGGCTGATCAGGGCGCGGGCGCTCGACTGCACGGACGGGGTGGCGCCGATGACCGGCGGGCAGTCGATGCCGAGCACGGTGATTGCCGGGCGGGCCCAGATCCGGTCGGCGACCGAGCCGCCACCGATCAGTTCCACGCCGTCCAGCACCCTGGCGTCCGTACGGAACTGCTCCTCGGTGTACTCCAGGCCGTCCCACGCCGCCGTCGCGTCGAGACCGTCGACCGTGGTCGAACCGTCCTCGGCGCGCAGCGAGTCCAGCACGCGGATCAGCGCGGCCAGCGCGTCCGGGGCGGCGCCGCCGAACTGGCCGGAGTGCAGATTGCCCGCGAGCGTGTCGACGGCCACCCGGACCAGGGTCATGCCGCGCAGCGTGGTGGTGACCGTGGGCAGGCCGACCCGGAAGTTGCCCGCGTCGCCGATCACGATGGTGTCCGCGGCCAGCAGCTCCGGGTGCTCCTCGGCGTACCGCTCCAGGCCGCCCGTGCCCTGCTCCTCCGAGCCCTCGACGATCACCTTGACATGCACCGGGACGCCGCCGTTCGCCTTCAGGGCGCGCAGCGCGAGCAGGTGCATGAGGACGCCGCCCTTGCAGTCGGCACTCCCGCGGCCGTACCAGCGGCCGTCGCGCTCGGTCAGCTCGAACGGCGGGGTGGTCCAGCGGGCCTCGTCCAGCGGCGGCTGCACGTCGTAGTGCGCATAGAGGAGAACCGTCCTCGCCCCCTCGGGGCCCGGCAGGTAGCCGTAGACGGACTGGGTGCCGTCCGGGGTGTCCAGCAGCGCCACGTCGGCGAAACCCTCGGCGCGCAGGGCGTCGGCGATCCAGCGCGCGGCGGCCTCGCTCTCGCTCTTCGGGAACTGCGCGAAGTCCGCCACCGACTTGAAGGCGACCAGTTCGGCCAGCTCCGCCTTGGCCCGTGGCAGCAGCGAGGCGACGGTCTCGGCGACCGGATTCGACGACATGGGCACGCTCCTCGTGGGTGCGACGTTGTACGGGGTGATACCCCCGATACTCCCACAGTGGCCTGCGACGACGGCCGCCGTAGGATGCGAGGGACACTACGGCAGCGGCTGGATCGGAGCAGTAGACCATCGTGAGCGGCGAGAACTCTTCGGCGGACGACGTGCAGCGGGTGTGGGACGTCGTCGTGGTGGGCGCGGGACCCGCGGGGGCCTCGGCCGCCTATGCGGCCGCGGTCGCGGGACGGCGTGTGCTGTTGCTGGAGAAAGCCGAGTTGCCCCGCTACAAGACCTGCGGCGGTGGCATCATCGGCCCCTCGCGCGACGCGCTGCCCCCCGGTTTCGAGCTGCCCTTCCGCGACCGGGTGCACGCGGTCACCTTCACGCACAACGGCCGCTTCACCCGCACCCGCCGCTCCAAGCAGATGCTGTTCGGGCTGATCAACCGGCCCGAGTTCGACCAGCAGCTGGTCGAGCACGCCCAGAAGGCGGGCGCCGAGCTGCGTACGGGCGTCACGGTCCAGCGGGTCGAGCAGCACGGCTCGGCGGTCCCCGACCGGCGCACGGTGGCCGTCGTCCTGCACGGCGGCGAGACGGTGCTGGCACGCGCGGTCGTCGGTGCCGACGGCAGCGCCAGCCGCATAGGGGCACATGTCGGTGTGAAGCCGGCCCAGGTGGACCTCGGTCTGGAGGCGGAGATCCCGGTCCCGGAGTCGGTCGCCGAGGACTGGAAGGGGCGGGTCCTCATCGACTGGGGCCCGATGCCGGGCAGTTACGGCTGGGTGTTCCCGAAGGGCGACACGCTGACGGTCGGCGTGATCTCCGCGCGCGGTGAAGGCGCCGCCACCAAGCGGTACTTGGAGGACTTCATCGCCCGCCTCGGCCTGTCCGGCTTCGAGCCCGCCATCTCCTCCGGCCATCTGACCCGCTGCCGCGCGGATGACTCCCCGCTGTCCCGGGGCCGGGTGCTGGTCTGCGGTGACGCGGCCGGGCTGCTGGAGCCGTGGACGCGTGAGGGCATCTCCTTCGCGCTGCGCTCGGGCCGGCTCGCGGGGGAGTGGGCGGTCCGTATCGCCGAGGCGCACGACGCGGTCGACACCCGGCGCCAGGCCCTGAACTACGCGTTCGCGATCAAGGCCGGGCTCGGTGTCGAGATGAGCGTCGGCAAGCGCCTGCTGACCGTGTTCGAGAAGCGTCCCGGCCTCTTCCACGCGGCCCTCACCGGCTTCCGCCCGGCATGGAAGGCGTTCCGGGACATCACGCAGGGCTCGACCTCGCTGGGCGAGATCGTCCGCGTCCACCCGATCGCCCAGCGTGCCCTGACCGCGCTGGACCGGGGGCAGGCCGTCCCGGCGGAGGAACCCGTCAGTTCTTGACCGTTCCCGTCCCACACGGTTCAGTCCGTGACGGTGATCCGGAAGACCGGGTGGTCGCCGGCGCAGGCGATGATCTCCTCGTCGGTGGACTGGGCGGTCACCCCGTTGAAGAACTGGTTGACCTGCCAGCCCCACTTCTCCAGATAGGCCCGCAGGACCGGGAGCTTCTCCGCGTCGGGAAGCTCCACCGCGGTGAAGGTGCGCACCTTGCGGCCGACGCGCAGTTCGCCGCCGCAGGCCGCGCGCATGTTCCGCACCCACTGCGAGTGGCCGCGCGCCGAGACCAGGTACTGCCCGCCGTCGTAGGTGTGCGGGTTGACCGGGATGCGCTGCATCTGCCCGCTCTTGCGGCCCGCCACGGACAACTCCGCGCTGCCCGCGAGGCTGAGGCCGTGCCGGGCGAGCCAGCCGATGACGCTGTTCATCCGGTCGTTCATCGGGCTGCCCTTGAGGTAGTACGGCGAAGACGAAGACGACGACATGGGGACCCCCACACTTTGGGAGAGCGGTGCTCTCGCTTGACTCCAGTGTGGGCAGGCCGGCGCGAGAATGCAAGAGCAGTGCTCTCTTTTGTGTGCACCGCTCTCCCGCGTGGCAGACTGCCGGTATGAGCACCCCACAGGGCGCCCGTGCACGGGCCAGGATCGAAGTCACCGCCGCCATCAAGGAAGCGGCCCGCAGACAGCTGGCGGAGGAAGGCGCGGCGAAGCTCTCGCTGCGGGCCGTCGCCCGTGAGCTGGGCATGGTCTCCTCGGCCCTGTACCGCTATTTCCCCAGCCGCGACGAGCTGCTGACCGCCCTGATCATCGATGCCTACGACTCCCTCGGCGAGGCCGCGGAGAAGGCCCGCGACGCCGTTTCCGGGGCCGCTCCCGTGGACCGCTGGACGGCCGTGTGCGAGGCGGCGCGCGGCTGGGCGCTCGCGCATCCCCACGAGTACGCCCTGATCTACGGCTCACCCGTGCCCGGCTACTCCGCCCCCGAGACCACGATCAGGGCCGCGGCCCGGGTCGGACTCGTCCTCATCGGCATCGTCCGCGACGCCCACGAGGGCCCCGGCCTCGCCGAACTGCCCCTGCCCGCCGCACTCCGGCCCGAGGGCGAGCACATGGTCGCAGCGTTCGCCCCCGAGCTGCGTCCCGAGGCCGCCGTGGCGCTGGTGGCGGCCTGGGCGCAGCTGTTCGGGCTGGTGGGCTTCGAGCTGTTCGGCCAGTTCAACAACGTGGTGGAGGACCGGGAGACGTTCTTCCGCCACGCGGTCACGAGGCTGGCGCACAGCGTGGGCCTGCGGTAGGCCAGGGGCACACGGTGCACTCGGTCCCTCCTGGGCGTCGTACTTCCCGGGGAGTACGAGTGATCACCTCGTCCGGCTGACGCCCTCCCGTGGCGCCGGCGTCTAGCGTGGCGGTCATGGAAGAGCAGCGCGCCCCCTCGCACCGGTGGCGGTACGGGCCTGTGTGGCGCGGCGCCCCGGACGACGACGGGGCCGAGCCGCCCCTCGCCCGCCGCTGGCCCTGGCGCTCGACCGTGCTGCTCACCGCGTTCGTCCTGATCGGCACCAACTTCGCGGCGCACAGCCAGCCCCTGCGCGTGCCGCTCGACCCGTACGCGCGCGTGCTGCTGCTCATCGCCTCGGTCCTGCTGCTGTGGCGGCACCGGTACCCGGTGGCCGTGGCCTTCGGCACCGCCACGGTGACCCTCGGCTACCTGGCCGCGGGCTACCCCTACGGGCCGGTCCTCCTGACCGTCGCCGTCGGCTGCTTCAGCGCCGTCGTCGCCGGGCACCGGCGGGCCGCCTGGGCCTCCGTCGGCCTGCTGTGGGCCGGGCACGCCCTGATCACCCTCTGGCTCTACCGCTGGCTGCCGCCATCGGGGGACAAGGGCGCGAGCCTCACCCAGGAGATCGTCGTCGCCACCTGGGTGCTGGCCATCGTCGCCCTGTCCGAACTGGCCCGGATACGGCGCGAACAGTGGGCGCGCGAGCGCGCCGACCGGGCACAGGCGGCGCGGCGCCGCGCGGACGAGGAACGGCTGCGGATCGCCCGCGAGTTGCACGACGTCCTCGCGCACAGCATCTCCGTCATCAACGTCCAGGCCGGCATGGGGCTCGCGCTGCTCGACAGCGATCCCGAGCAGGCGCGGGCCGCGCTCACCACCATCAAGGCCGCCAGCAAGGAGGCGCTCGGGGAAGTACGCCAGGTCCTCGACACCCTGCGCACCTCCGGCGCCGCACCGCGCGCCCCCGCCCCCGGCCTGGACAGGCTGCCGGAGCTGGTGGAGCAGGCGGCCGCGGCCGGGCTGACCGTGCGGATCGAGGGCGAGCCACCGCGGTTGCCGCCCGGTGCCGACCTCGCCGCCTTCCGCATCGTGCAGGAGGCCCTGACCAACGTCGTACGGCATTCCGGATCGCGGCACGCGCGCGTGCGGTTCGCCCATGACGGCGACGCGCTGCGGCTGTGCATCGACGACGACGGGCCGGCCACCGGTGCCGATGCCGGGGGCAGCGGGAACGGGCTGGCCGGCATGCGGGAGCGGGCGGCCGCGCTCGGTGGCACCATCGAGGCGGGCCCGCGCCCCGACGGCGGTTTCCGGGTGCTCGCCGTACTGCCGTCGCACCTCAGGGAGGACCAGTGATCCGGGTACTGCTCGCCGACGACCAGTCGTTGGTGCGGGCCGGTTTCAGGGCGTTGCTCGACGCACAGCCGGACATCGAGGTGGCCGGGGAGGCGGCCGACGGTGCTCAGGCAGTGCGCCTGGTGCGCGAACTGCGGCCGGACGTCGTCCTGATGGACATCCGCATGCCCCTGCTGGACGGGCTCGCCGCGACCCGGCGCATCACCGGCGAGGCGGAGCTGCAGGACGTGAAGGTGGTCATGCTCACCACCTTCGAGCTGGACGAGTACGTCTTCGAGGCTATCCGCTCCGGCGCCTCCGGCTTCCTGGTCAAGGACACCGAGCCGGACGAACTCCTGCGCGCGGTACGGGCGGTGGTCCAGGGTGACGCGCTGCTGTCGCCGGGCGTCACCCGTCGGCTGATCGCCGAGTTCGCGGCCCGCTCCAAGGAACCCGCGGCGGCGGATGCCCTCGGCCGGCTCACCGAGCGGGAGCGGGAGGTGATGGCGCTGGTCGGCATCGGCCTGTCCAATGAGGAGATCGCCCGCCGGCTGGTGGTCAGCCCGCTCACGGCCAAGACCCATGTGAGCCGCACGATGGTGAAGCTGGGCGCACGGGACCGCGCCCAACTCGTCGTGCTCGCCTACGAGTCGGGGTTGGTACGACCCGGATGGCTGGGCTGAGCAGCCTGCCGGAAGCGCACCAGGACACTGACCACCCGGGCCACGAACACCATCGGCGCCACCGCCATGCCGAGCCGCAGCAGGGTCTCGGACAGCAGATGCGGCAGATCGAAGAGGAGCGCGGGCCCGGCCACGGCTCCGAACAGCACCGCCGCCGCGAAGGCCGCGCTCACCAGCGCATAACCGATCTCCACCGTCGCCGCGTCCTGTTGAGCTTTGGTACGGCGTCCCCCGTATGCGTACATTCCCCCAGCTTCACAGAGGCGCGCCCGGCGGAGCAACCAGCCCCGCCGGGCGCGCACTCGGAGGCTTCCCCCTAGTCGCGGACCGCCACGCGCTCCGCTTCCGCCTCCCTCACGGTGGACCCGGCGACGACTACGGACGGCTGGGCTCGACGGCTGCGCAGGCCGGTGAGGGTGATCAGCAGGCCGGCCGCCGCGATGGCCGTGACGACCATGAAGCCCGGCCGGTAGCTGTCGAGCACGGCCTGCGGGGTGGCGTGCGCGGGAGCGCCGGCCGTCACCACGGCCGTGACCACCGCCAGGAAGATCGCGCCGCCCACCTGCACCGAGGTGTTGAGCAGCCCGGAGACCATGCCCTGCTCGTGGTCCTCGACCCCGTTGGTGGCCTGGATGTTGAGCGACGGGAAGACCAGCGCGCAGGCCGCGCCGATCAGCAGCATGGACGGCAGGATCACGGCCGCGTACCCGGGGTCGAGATCGACGCGCAGGAACAGCGCGTACCCGAGGACCATCAAGGCGAAGCCGGTCGCGATCAGCCGGGGTGTGCCGAACCGGTCGACGATCGCGCCGACCTTGGTGGAGGACACCGCCACCAGCGCGCCCGCCGGCAGGAACGCGAGCGCCGTGTGCAGCGCCGACCAGCCGAGCAGGGACTGCATGTACAGCGTCGTCAGGAACTGGAAGCCGACGTACGAGCCGAAGAAGGCGATCGCGCCGAACTGGGCGCGGACCTGGCTGCCCGAGCGCAGTACGCCCAGCCGGATCAGCGGGCTCGGCGAGCGCCGCTCGATGAGGACGAACGCGCTCAGCAGCACCGCGACGGCGACGAAGGACAGCAGGGTGCGGGCCGAGGCCCAGCCGGCCTCGGGGGCCTGGACGACGGTGAAGACCAGCAGCAGCATCGAGGCGGTACCGAGGACGGCGCCGGGGATGTCGTAGCCGTTGTGGTTCTCCTCGCGGGCGCTGCGCGGCAGCAGCCGCAGGCCGGCGAGGAGCGCGGCCAGCGCGATCGGCGCGGGCAGCAGCATGGTGAAGCGCCAGCTGGCCTCGGTGAGCAGGCCCGAGAGCACCAGGCCCATGGAGAAGCCGGTGGCGGCGCAGGTCGTGTAGATGGAGAGCGCCCGGTTGCGCAGCGGGCCCTCCGGGAACGTCGTGGTGATGATCGACAGGCCGGCCGGTGCCGTGAAGGCCGCGCTCAGGCCCTTGATGAATCGGCTGGCGATCAGCAGCGGACCCGAGTCCACGAGCCCGCCGAGCAGTGAGGCGAGCGCGAAGACGCCGAGGGCGACGAGGAACACCTGACGCCGGCCGAGCAGGTCGGCGGTGCGGCCGCCGAGGAGGAGCAGGCCGCCGTAGCCCAGGATGTAGCCGCTGACGATCCATTGCAGCGTCGACGTGGACAGGTGCAGGTCCGAGCCGATGGACGGAAGCGCGACGCCGACCATCGACACGTCCAGCGCGTCCAGGAACATCGCCGCGCAGAGCACCAGCAGGGTGCCCCACAGCCGGGGGGTCCAGCGAACCGCCGGGGACGGGGTCGCGGAGGGGTTGAGCGGAGAGGTCATGCCGACGAGATTACATGCGTATGCATCACATGCAAATGCATTTAATTCCGATGCAATAATCTTGCTTGTCTGCTACGGTGCGCCCATGGCGTCGAACAGGGCCGAGCAGGCGCTCGTGGAGCAGTGGCGGGACATCCTCGCGCTGCATGCCCGCACCCAGTGCGAGCTTGACCGTGAGCTGCACGGACACGGCTTGTGCGCCAGCGACTTCGAGGTCCTCGACCTGCTCGCCGAGGGCGCGGCGGCGGACGGCGGCTGTGCCTCCCGTGTGCAGGAGATCTCCGAGCGCGTCCACCTCAGCCAGAGCGCGCTGTCCCGGCTGATCGGCCGCCTGGAGAAGGACGGCCTGGTTGAGCGCGCCATGTGCGCCGAGGACCGGCGCGGGGTGCGGGTGGCGCTCACAGCGAAGGGGCGCGCGCTGCACGCCGAGGTGCGGCCCGTGCAGCGCGCGGTGCTGGCCCGGATGCTGGCCGACGCCGACTGACCGGCTGGTCGGCCGGCCGGGCAGCCGACTGACGCTGTGTCAGATGCCGCCCTTCTCCCGCCACAGCACGGCGAGGGAGTGGTCACCGGACACGCTCGGCACGGGCCTTCGGTTCCACAGGGCGAGATACAACTCCTCGGCGGGGCCGGACAGTTCGGCCTCGGCCTCCCCGCCCTCCTCCCGTACGGTCACCGGCGGCTCGGCCGTGAGCCGTACGGTCCACACCGCGTCCGCCCCCGCGTTCAGCGCCCTCACCCGCAGCACCCGCGGCTCCTCCGTACGCAGGCGGCTCCTGGAGCGGGCATGGAAACCGCGCAGCAGTTCGTCGATGCCGTCCACCGCGAAGTCCGGCGCGACCGGGGATGCCGTGCCGCCCCGTGCCGCCTCCGCGTCGTAGCGGTGGACGGTCGTCTCGTGTGCCTGCCGGCGGGCCCAGAACGCCAGAGGGCTGGGTGACGGAAGGAAGGCCCAGCACTCCACGTCGGCGGGCGCGGCGGCCAGGGTGTCGACCAGCAGGCGGTGACTGTCCCGGTACCAGCCCACCAGCTCGGCGCCGTTCAGGTCCGGCGCGTCGTCCGGGGGGCGCGGCGCGGTGAGCCCGTCGGCGACGAAACCGGCGGCCCAGCGGTGCACCGCCCCGAGGTGCCGCAGCAGGTCCCGCACCTGCCACTCCGGGCAGGTGGGCACCTTGGCGTCGGTCCCCGCGGCTTCGGCGGCCGCCGCGAGCAGCCGGCCCTCGCGGTCCAGGGTCTGAAGGAAGTCGGCAGTGTTCATGGGGGTGAGTCTGCCGGATGGAGTGCGGACGAAGGTGTGCCTTTTCCGGGTCAACTGCCCATCGTCCGCCGTGTGGCCACCCCGATGACCGCGGCGACGCCGGCCAGCGCCGCCACGCTGGTGAGTGCGGCCGGCAGGGAGAACCAGTCGGCCATGAACCCGATCGCGGGCGGTCCGAGGAGCATGCCGCCGTAGCCCAGCGTCGAGGCGACGGCCACACCGGACGGACCCGTCAGTGAGCCCGCGCGCTCCACGGCGACCGGGAAGAGGTTGGCGAGCCCGAGCCCGGTGACGGCGAAGCCGGCCAGCGCGGCCCACACGGAGGGCGCCAGCGAGCCGAGCAGCATGCCCGCCGCCGCGACGGTGCCGCCGGCGATCACCGTACGGGTCCGGCCGAGCCGCTCCAGGAGGGTCGTGCCGGTGGCCCGGCCCACGGTCATGGCCAGCGCGAAACACGAGTACCCGGCCGCCGCCACGCCGGACGACGCCGCGAGGTCCTGCTGGAGATGGAGCGCGCCCCAGTCGGCCATGGCGCCCTCGCCGTAGGCGGTGCACAGTGCGATCAGCCCGAAGACGGCGACCAGCCCGCGGCCGCCGGTCCGCCGCGGTGCGCCGCGGTACGCCTGCGTGGGCGAGGACGCGGGCCGGGCGGCGGGCCGGGGCGGGTCCTGTCGCAGCAGGGTGCGTCCGGCGACGGCCGTGACGAGCAGCCCGGTCAGGGTGAGGCCGAACAGATGCCGGGTGGGGGAGAGCGCACCGGCGACCAGCCCGCCGAGGCCGGCGCCGATCATGCCGCCGAGGCTGAACGCGGCATGGAACGTGGGCATGATCGGCCGCCGCAACGCGGCCACCAGGTCGACGGCGGCGCTGTTGAACGCGACGTTGATACCGCCGTAGGCGGCGCCGAAGACGAGGAGTACGGCGCCGAGGGCGGGCGCGGAGTGGGTCAGCGGGGGCAGGCTGACGCTGAGGGAGAGCGCCACCGCGCACACCACCGTGACCGGATGGCTGCCGTGGCGTCGGCAGAGCCGCCCGATGAGGGTCATGGTGACGACGGCGCCGGCGGAGACACCGAGCAGGGCCAGCCCCAGACCGCTGGCGGAGGCGTCGGTCTGCTCCTTGATGGCAGGGATCCGGACCACCCAGCCCGCGAAGATGAAGCCGTCCAGGGCGAAGAAGGCGGTGAGCGCGCGGCGGAGGCGGGTCAGATCACGGCCGGCATCCGGCACGGCACTGTGCGATCGGAGTTTGTTTATTTGCGGCACAAACTCAGGCTAGGCGGGGACGCGGGGTGGGGCAAGGGAGTGGGGCCGGCTGAGGCGGCTCTCCGCCGTCACCCGCATCGGCGACATCGGTCCTCGCCCGTACGATCGGCCGGTTCCGGATGCCCATTGACCGGGATCGGCGTGCGCACCTTGCGACCGATGTGGCCGTGACCTGCGCCGACTTGTACGCGTCCGGGACGGCGAGGGCGTCAACGCGGCGTGACGCAGGTCCTGTTCGGGTGGTTCCGGGGCGCACATGCCCGGTCCGCGGCGGGAAACGGCTTGGTTAATGCTTGTTCACGAGCTGGTTGCCGATGGGTGAGCGGTCCATGATGGGCCCATGACGTTGGCCTCGCGCGCGCTCGCGCAACTGGCGACCTGGCCCGACCTGAGTCAGGCGGTCCCGAGCTGCGGCCTGGGACAGGCGGTGAGTTCGGCCCAGGGCGAGATCGCCCACTTCCACTCGGACCGCGATGTCGATCTGCAGTTGACCGACAGGGCGATCAGACGGTTCGCCAAGGACTTCAAGGACTCGGGTGCGATCAGGGTCGTGCCCGGCTCGCAGTGGGTGACCATCCGCCTCGACGCCGCGAGCGACGTCGACCTGCTGCTGACCCTGGTGAGCGTGGCGCTGCAGGCCCAACAGGCCTGGCCCGACCCGCTCGACAGGCCACCGGCCGGCTGCAACGACCAGCGCGGCGCGGGGTTCGTGAAGACCGACCTCAGCCGTATCTGAGCCGGGCGCCTGCCACGGGACCCGGTGCACGCCGACCCTGTCCGGGCCGGCCTCCCCTCACACCGCGAGGACCCGGACGCCCGCCTCCTCGAAGCGGCGTACCGTCTCCTGCCCCACCGCCGTGTCCGTCACGAGCGTGTCCACCAGCTCCGCCCCGCAGATCCGGGCGAACGCCCGCTGGCCCAGCTTGCTGGAGTCCGCGGCGACCACCACCCGCTCGGCGCGCTCGCACAGCAGCCGGTTGATCGCGGCCTCCGCCTCGTCATGGGCGGCCGCGCCATGCGTGACGTCGAACGCGACCACGCCGAGCACGGCCACGTCGAGCGTGATCTGCCCGAGCACCCCGTCCGCGAGCGGACCGATGAGTTCGTACGACTGCGGGCGCGCCACCCCTCCCGTCACCACGATCTTGAACTGGGGCCGTACGGCCAGCTCGTTGGCGATGTTGAGCGCGTTGGTGACGACGGTCAGCGCGGGCGAACCGGTGGACAGGTCGCCGCGCACGGCCAGGGCACGGGCCACCTCCGTGGTGGTCGTACCGCCGGTCAGCCCCACCGCCTCGCCGGGGGCGACGAGTTCGGCCACCGCCTTGGCGATGCGCTGCTTCTCCGAGGCGCGCCGGGCCGTCTTGTAGCGCAGCGGGAGTTCGTACGACACCCCGTGCACCACCGCTCCGCCCCGGGTGCGCACCAGCATCTGCTGCTCGGCGAGCTGGTCGAAGTCCCGGCGGATCGTCGCCGCCGACACCTCCAGCTCGGCCGCCGCCTCCTCGACCTCCAGCCGGCCGCGCTCGACGAGCAGTTCCAGCAGCGCCTTCCAGCGGGCGTCCCGGGACATCCGCACCTCCGCTCTCCGACCGTTGCGCGGTCGTTTCCCGGTCGCTCGCCGACCGCACTCCCATTCCCCGGCGACCCTAACGCACCCGGTCTGCGCTCGAATGCTTGATTGTGCTCGAAAGCTCGCTATATCTTGCAAGAACAATCAATCAGGGGGAAGGTGTGAGCATGACTCATGTCGAGGACGAGCTGAACAGCCAGCCGGAGTGCTGGATGCGGGCGGCCGAGGCGGCTGGGCGGCACCAGGACGCGCTGCCGGGGCCGGGGGAGCGGGTCGCGATCGTGGGGTGCGGCACTTCGTACTTCATGGCACAGGCCGTGGCCGGTCTGCGGGAAGGCTCCGGCCAGGGCGAGACCGACGCGTTCGCGGCCTCCGAGTTCCCGTACGGACGCGCATACGACCGGGTCGTCGCCCTCACCCGCTCCGGTACGACGACCGAAGTGCTGGAACTGCTGGGGGAGCTGAAAGGACGGACCCGCACCACCGCCGTCACCGCAGACCCCGACACACCCGTCATGTCCGCCGCCGACGACCTCGTGGTGCTGGACTTCGCCGACGAACGCTCCGTCGTCCAGACCCGGTTCGCCACCACCGCCCTCACCCTCCTGCGCTCCTGTCTCGGCCTGCACACCGACTCCGTCGTCGCCGACGCGCGCACGGCCCTCTCCACTTCTCTTCCCGAAGGGCTGGTCGACTGCACCCAGTTCACCTTCCTCGGGCGCGGCTGGACCGTCGGGCTCGCCAACGAGGCCGGGCTGAAGATGCGCGAGGCCTCGCTGTCCTGGACCGAGGCGTACCCGGCGATGGAGTACCGGCACGGCCCGATCAGCGTCACCACCGAGGGCACGGCCACCTGGATGCTGGGCGAGGCGCCCGAAGGCCTGGCCGAACAGGTGCGCGCGACCGGCGGGTCCTGGATCGACGGCGGACTCGACCCGCTCGCCGAACTCGTCCGCGTCCAGCGGCTCGCGGTCGCCGTCGCCGCCGCCCGCGGACTCGACCCCGACCAGCCACGCCACCTCACCCGCTCGGTGATCCTGGCTCCCTGACCCGCGCCCCGGAAGGACACCTCCCGTGCCCCTCACGTCCACCGGCGAGCTGGTCACCGCAGCCGCCGACACCAGATCCGCCGTCGCCGCGTTCAACGTCATCACCCTGGAACACGTCGAGGCCGTCATCGCCGGCGCCGAGTCGGCCGGTGCGCCCGTCGTCCTCCAGGTCAGCGAGAACGCCGTCAAGTTCCGCTACGGTCGGCTGCTCCCGCTGGCCCGCGCGGCCGTCGCCGCCGCCGAACACGCCACCGTACCCGTCGCTCTGCACCTGGACCATGTGCAGAGCGACCACCTGCTGCGCCAGGCGCCCGACGCCGGGTTCAGCTCGGTGATGTACGACGCGGCCCGGCTGCCGTACGCCGACAACCTCACCGCGACCCGGGCCGCCGCCGACTGGGCCCACTCCCAAGGGCTGTGGATCGAGGCCGAGTTGGGCCAGATCGGCGGCAAGGACGGCAGAGCCGCGCTGGACGCCCACGCGCCCGGTGCCCGCACCGACCCGGACCAGGCGCGCGACTTCGTGGCCGGTACCGGCGTGGACGCGCTCGCCGTCGCCGTCGGCAGCGTGCACGCGATGACCACCCGCACCGCCACCCTCGACCACGGCCTGCTCAAACGCCTGTCCGCCGCACTGCCCGTCCCGCTCGTCCTGCACGGCTCCTCCGGTGTGCCGGACGACGCACTGGTCGCGGCGGTCGCCGGCGGCATCGCCAAGGTCAACGTCGGCACGGCTCTCAACATGGCCATGACCGGCGCGATCCGGAACTTCCTCGCCGCCCACCCGGAAGCCGTCGACTCGCGCAAGTACCTCAGCGTGGGCCGGGAGGCGATGGCCCAGGAGGTCCGACGGATCATCGGGGTGCTGTCCGGGACGGCTTAGTGCCTGTCCGGCGGATCAGGGCGGAGAAACTCGGCGGCGCCCCATCAGCGCAGGTGGGCGGGCGATGGGGGTGCCCCCGCGCGAGCGTATGGGAGCGTGGGGGAGCGTTCAGTTGCAACGCGGAGGCGGGCGCCGACGGCGCAGATGGGCGTGCCGGTCCGCCGCGTCTGCGACAGGTTCCGACGGACAGGCGCTAGTCCTTCTTGACGGCCCTCAGGACCACGAACTTCGGGTCGCTCGCGACCAGTTCACTGTTCCCGAACAGCCGCCGCAGCTTCACGTGATAGCCCAGGTGCCGGTTGCCGATCACCCACAGCTCGCCGCCGGGCCGCAGCGCCCGCTTCGCGCCGGTGAACATCCGCCAGGCCGTCGCGTCCGTCGTCGCCTGGTGGGAGTGGAACGGCGGGTTGTTCAGGACCAGGTCCACGCTGCCGGGGGCGACCCCGGCCAGCCCGTCGCCGACCCGGAACTCGGCATGCCCGGGCACCCCGTTGGCCTTGTACGTCGCCTCCGCCGAGGCCACCGCCTGGAAGGACTCGTCCACGAACAGCACCTCGGCCGACGGATCCGCCAGCGCCACCGCCGTACCCACGACGCCGTTGCCGCACCCGAGGTCCACCACACGGTCCGCGCCCGGCCCGGGCAGGTGGCGCAGGAAGAACCGGGTGCCGATGTCGAGGCGGTCGGCGCAGAAGACGCCCGCGTGGTTGACGACCGTTCGCCCGGAGACCGCCCCGGTCCCGTCCGGGAGCGCGTAGCTGTACGGCCACGGGTTCGCCGGCCGCTCCAGCGCCGGGTCCGGGGTGCAGAAGATGAGCCGGGCCTTCTGCCGCGCCAGCGAGGTGCGGGTCGGGCCGAGGATCCGCTCGAACAGCTGCAGCGTGGAGGTGTGGATCTCCTTCACCATCCCGGTGCCGACGATCAGCGTGCCCGCGTGCACGGCGGGCGCCAGCCTCAGCAGCTGGTCCTCCAGCAGCGCCAGGCTCTTCGGCACCCGCACCAGCAGCACGTCCACCCGCTCCGGCGGCGGATCCTGGGTGGTCAGCAGCCGCACGGCACCGGGCTCGACGCCGGCCCGCGCCAGATTCGCCCGCGTCGCCTCCTGGCTCAGGAAGGAGTCGGTGATCTGCGTCGGCCGGTGCTCCGCGAGTGCCGTGACCAGCGCGCCCCAGCGGTCCCCGACCACCACGACCGAACCCGTGAGCGGCACGCCCTCCTCGGCCAGATGGCGCAGCAGGTACGCGTCGGAGGCGTCCCAGGCACGCAGCCGGTCGCGCGGATCCTCGGGGAAGCGGGACAGCTCGGCCTCGCCCCACGGTGTCGTCATACGGTCGCTCATCGTGCCTCCCAGGCTAGCGGAGCCGCAGCTCAGGGATGGTGGCGCGGGCATGCGGCACGATGGAGCGTATGGACGCGGAGCTGTTTCCCCGGGAGCGCGCGGAGGTCGCGCCGG
>NZ_CM002285.1:8539667-8544216 GCF_000497445.1 Streptomyces roseochromogenus subsp. oscitans DS 12.976
GGGCTGGCACTGGTACCCGTACGCCTACGCCCGCACCGCCGTCGACGGCGACGGCGCCCCCGTGAAGCCGTTCCCGGCCTGGCTCGGCGAGCTGGGCCGCAGCGCAGCCGAAGCCGCGCTGGGCCCGCAGCAGCCGTACACGTACGACATCGCGCTGATCAACTTCTATGACGGCGACGCCCGTATGGGCATGCACCGTGACAGCGACGAGCGGGCGGACGCGCCTGTGGTCTCCCTCAGGCTCGGCGACACCTGCGTCTTCCGCTTCGGCAACACCGAGACGCGCGCCAAGCCGTACACCGACGTGGAGCTGCGCAGCGGTGACCTGTTCGTCTTCGGCGGGCTCTCCCGGCTCGCCCACCACGGCGTGCCGCGCGTGCACCCGGGCACGGCCCCGCCCGGCCTGGGCCTCGCCGGACGCCTGAACATCACCCTGCGGGTGAGCGGCTTGTAACCGACACCGCAGGCCACCACGGTTGCGGATCATGGGAGACTCGCCCTCATGAGCGGCAAGGCGGAGCCCCGGACAGCGGGGGAGAGGACCACCTCCAGAGCGCGGTTGGACCGAGGGCGCGGCGCGCTCGGACCCGCACTGGAGCTGGTGCACACCGGACGGGCGCCGACCCGCGCCGTACTCACCGCGGAGCTCGGTGTCACCCGGGCGACCGCGGGCGCGGTGGCCGCCGAGCTGGAGGCGCTCGGGCTGATCCGGGTGGACGCCCGGCCGGCCGCCGCGGCCGGCTCCCAGGGCCGGCCCTCGCACCGCCTGGAGGTCGCCGAGGACGGCCCGGTGGCGCTCGCCGCGCAGGTCCACGCCGATGGTTTCCGGGCGGCCCTGGTCGGCCTCGGCGGGCGGATCGTGGCGACCTCGCCCGGCTGCGAGACAGTCGACGCCGACCCGGCGAAGGTGCTCGGCTCGGTCGTCGAGGCGGGCGCGGAACTGCTGCGCACCACCGGCCGCCGCTGCGTCGGCGCCGGACTCGCCGTACCGTCCGCCGTGGCCGAACCCGACGGCCTCGCCCTCAACCCCCTGCACCTGGCCTGGCCCGTAGGCGCCCCCGTCCGCCGGATCTTCGCGGAGTGCGTGCGCGAGGCCGGCATCACCGGGCCGGCCTTCGCGGGCAACGACGTCAACCTCGCCGCGCTCGCCGAGCACCGGCACGGCGCCGGGAGCGGCGCCCGCGACCTGCTGTGCGTGGCCACCGGACACCGGGGCGTCGGCGGCGCCCTGGTGCTGGACGGCCGCCTGCACACCGGCAGTTCGGGCCTCGCCCTGGAGGTCGGCCACCTCACCGTGAACCCGGAGGGCCGGCCCTGCTACTGCGGCAGCCGGGGCTGTCTGGACGTCGAGGCCGACCCGCTGGCCCTGCTGGTCGAAGCCGGCCGCGAGCCGGGCCCCGAGGTGTCCCTGCTCCAGCAGGCCAACGACCTGCTGCGCACCCAGTACGCCGACCCGGCCGTCCGCAGCGCCGCCGAGGCCCTCATCGACCGCCTGGGCCTGGGCCTGGCCGGCCTGGTCAACATCCTCAACCCCGACCGCATCATCCTCGGCGGCCTGCACCGCACCCTCCTGGACGCCGACCCCGACCGGCTGCGCGCCGTCGTCGCCGACCGCAGCCTGTGGGGCCAGAGCGGCGGAGTGCCGATCCTGCCCTGCACCCTCGACCACAACAGCCTCGTCGGAGCCGCCGAACTGGCCTGGCAACCGGTCCTGGACGATCCGCTGGCGGCGCTGCGATGACCGGGGCGCACGAGGAGATCCGGCCCGCTCCGGCCCTGGAGATCCTGCCCGCCGGGCGCATCCGCCTGATCGAGACGGTGCTGCCGGAGCTGTCGGGACGGCACCGCGTACGCCGTTACGCCGAGGCCTGAGCCGTCAGGCTCCACAGCCTCGCCGCAGGCGGCCGCCGCAGATCCGCCCGGCGTACGCACCACCCGATCGCGAACCGCTCCGGCGCCGGATCCGCCGGAAGAACGGTCAGCCGGTCGCGGACCGCGCTGCTCCCCAGCACCAGCCGGGGCACCAGACCCGTGCCGCAGCCGAGGGCGACCAGCGTCAACAGCCCCTCGTGGGCGTCCGGTTCGCAGGCGATGTCCGGCAGTCGGCCGCGCACGACCACTTACGGCGCCGCCCACCGCCCTCTCACGCCCAGTCGGCCGCGAACGCCCGCCCGGGATGCTCCGTGAGGACCCGGTCCACCAGCTCCGCACCCAGCGCCTCTTCCAGCCGGGACCGCACCCGGCGCAGCAGATACGGCATCCCCGGCCCGCCGTCCACCGAGCGGGCCCCGGCGACCACGGTGTCCCCGCCGAGCAGCAGCCGGTCGCCGAACCCGGCGTCCGCCAGGGCCCGTACCGCTTCCGGCATCCGCCAGTCCGTGGCGAAATGGGCGCGGGAGGGCCCGTCGAAGGCCAGCCAGCAGCCGGACGCGGCCGCCTGCCGCTGTACGACCGGGTCGGGGAAGCGGTTCAGATGGCCCAGGATCACCCGGTCACCGGGCACGCCCAACTCGCCGCACAGCAGGTCGAGTACGTCCAGCGCGCCGGTGCCCAGCTCCAGGTGCACGGCGATCGGCGCGCCGGTGGCACGGTGCGCCTCGGCCGCCGCCGTCATGGTCCAGCGGGCGTGCCCGTCGAGCGCGTGAAAGCCGCCCGCCACCTTGATCAGACCAGCGCGCACCCCGGTCGTACCGATGCCCTCGGTCAGTTCGGACACGAACACCTCGGCCAGCCGGCCGCGCAGCGAGCCGAGCAACTCCGTTTCGTAGTGGGCGGCTTGGTGCAGTCCGGTGGCGCAGACCAGGCGCACTCCGGTGGTCCGGGACAGCTCCGGCAGGTCCGTCGCCCGCCGTCCCAGGCCGTACGGCGTCCACTGCACGACAGCCGCTCCACCCGCCGCCCGGAACGCGGCCAGCTCGGCCCGAGCCGCCGGCACGTCGTCCAGCTCCTGGCCCGGCAACTGGCGGCTGCGCAGGAAGAGATGGTCGTGCGCGTCGCACACCCCCAGCTCCGCGGGCCGGATGTCGCCGAGGACCGTGCGGACGCGGCTCACCACTGCCGTCCGCGCGGGAGCCGGTCCCGGCCGGGCGCGGAAAGGTGCAGCACCTGGTAGACATCCCCGTCGGCCTTGCGCGTGTCGCTCTCCCAGAGCGAGAAGTGCACCAGCTCCCACGCGCGCGTGTCCACGGCGGCCGCCGCCAGCACCGCACCGTCCTCGGCCGCCAGCCGCCCGGTCTCAGTCACCGCGTCCGCCATGACGGCGGCCAGCTCCACGCCCTCCGGCACCGGTTGGCGCCGCCGCACGGCGTACGCGGGCGTGGACCCGCTGGCGGCGCCCTCCTCGAACGCCAGGCCGCTCCACTGCCGTATCGCCGGCCGCCCGAAGTCGTCCACGGGCCTCTGGAAGGCGCCTCCCCACAGGAAGTTGTTCATGCCCTCCACGGTGTTCCAGAGATAGAACGGCCCGTACTGGTTCGCCGGCGAGCCGTCCACCCCGCGCTCGCGCAGCAGGTACGTCTTGATGCCGAGGCCGTCCCAGTCGTCCAGCAGATGCCCGACGCGGGCGACGCGGGAGCGGATGACGCCCATGTCGTAGTCCGCGGGCAGGGTGAACTCGTACTGCATGGCGTGCATGTCGTACTTCCCTTCTCGGGTCTCAGGCGGTCCGGGGCGCAAGAAGGGCGAGCAGACCGCGAACACCGGCGTCGAAGGCGGCCGGGGAGCCGGAGGCGCGGGCCAGGACATAGCCGCCCTGCACGGTCGCGAGGACGGCTGCGCTGATCTCCTCGCCGTCCAGCGAAGCCGCGAACTGCCCCTGCCGCTTGCCCTCTTCGACGATCCCGGCGATCCGCTCCCGGATCCACGCGATCGTCTCGTCCACCGGCGCGCGCAGCTCGTCGCTGGCGATCACGTCAGGATCCATGGTCAGCCGGCCCACCGGGCAGCCGCGCAGCACATCGCGCTCGCGCAGCAGATACGCCTCGATCCGCTCGTACGGCGTGCCCGGCCCGCCCAGCGCCCGCTCGGCGGTGACGCGCAACTCCTCGGCGGTGCGCCGGATCGCCGCCAGGGCCAGGTCCGGCTTGCCCTTGAAGTGGTGGTACATGCTGCCCTGGCCCGCGCCCGCGCGCTCCAGGATCGCCTTCGGGCTCGTGCCCACGTACCCGCGCTCCCACAGCAGCTCACGGGTGGACTCGATCAGTCTTTCCGGGGTGCTCATGCACCCAGTGTACATACCAGTAGTTACAGTCGGCCGGTCCGTGCGGAGCAGTGCGCCGCCCACGCCGTACTCCCCGGGAGGTAGCCGCACTGCCGCCGGCCGCACGACGACCCGGACCCCCTGCCGGAGGGAGTCTCGTGGCATCCCCGAAGACGACGAAAAAGACAGACGAAAAAGAGACACGGGAGATGACCTGAGATGCAGACCCTTGCGAGCTGGAACGGCGGGCCCGGCCCGTGGATCCTGTTCTTCCCGCTGATCTGGGCGGCCGTCGTGATCGGCGCCGTCACCGTCCTGCGCCGCACCGCCTGGCGCGGCCGCGGCGGCCCC
>NZ_CM002285.1:8544656-8560003 GCF_000497445.1 Streptomyces roseochromogenus subsp. oscitans DS 12.976
CGGCCGCCGCTTCGCCTCCGGCGAGATCGACGAGGACGAGTACTGGCGCCGGCTGTCCGTCCTGGAGGAGCAGTTCGGCCGCGCCGGCAAGGGAGGCGCGGCATGACCACGGCCACCGCACCGCGGGCCGCCGCCCGCGTGGTCGACGCGGTGAAGGTGTACGGCGGTGGCGACACCGCCGTACGCGCCCTGGACGCCGTCGACGTCTCCTTTCCCGCCGGACGCTTCACAGCGATCATGGGCCCCTCCGGCTCCGGCAAATCCACCCTCATGCACTGCGCGGCCGGCCTCGACACGCTCACCTCCGGCGCCGCCTACATCGGCGACACCGAACTCGGCGCGCTGGACGACCGGCGGCTTACTCTGCTGCGCCGCGACCGGGTCGGCTTCGTCTTCCAGGCGTTCAACCTGGTGCCGACGCTGACCGTCGCGGAGAACATCACGCTCCCCCTGGACCTGGCCGGCCGGCACGGCGACCGGGAGTGGATCGACGCGCTCATCGATGTCGTCGGGCTGCGTGACCGGCTGCACCACCGGCCCTCGGAGCTCTCCGGCGGACAGCAGCAACGCGTCGCCGTGGCACGGGCGTTCGCCGGGCGGCCCGATGTGGTCTTCGCCGACGAACCGACCGGAAACCTCGACTCCCGCTCCGGCGCGGAGGTCCTCGGCCTCCTCGGCTCCGCCGTACGGGAGATGGACCGTACGGTCGTCATGGTCACGCACGACCCGGTGGCCGCCGGGCACGCCGACGAGGTGCTCTTCCTCGCCGACGGACGGCTGGTCGACCGGATGGAGGCGCCGACCGCGGACCGGGTCCTGGACCGCCTGAAGGCCTTCGAGGTGCGGACATGAACGCCTCGCTCCGGCTCAGCCTCACCTCCCTGCGCGCACACCGGCGCCGGTTCGCCGGCACCTTCCTCGCCGTGTTCCTCGGCGTCGCCTTCCTGACCGGCACCCTCGTCATGGGCGACACGCTGCGCGCGAGCTTCGGCAGCATGTTCGGCGAGGCCACCAGCGGCACGGACGCCGTCGTACGCGGCGCCGACGCCATCACCACACCCGGCGAGGCCCAGGGCGTACGACGGCCGGTGGACACCTCGCTGGTGCAGACCATCGAACGGGTCCCCGGCGTGGCGGCCGCCGCACCGAACATCCAGGGCGCCGGCCAGCTCGTCGGTTCCGACGGCAAACCGGTGGGCGGCCAGGGGCCGCCTACGCTCGCCGGTAACTGGATCACGGACACCCGCCTGAACCCGTACCGGCTGGCCGAGGGCCGCGTGCCCGCGAAGCCGGGCGAGGTCGTGGTGAACCGGGGTGCCGCGAAGAAGGGCGGCCTGAAGATCGGTGACACCACCACGCTGCGTACGCCGGACCCGGTGCGGGTCACCCTTGTCGGCCTCGCCACCTTCGGCGGCCAGGACGGCATGGCCCAGGTGACGTTCACCGGCATGACCAGGGCCGACGCCGAGAAGTACCTCACCGCGCGACCCGGCCAGGCCGCGGCGATCGACGTGCGGGCCGGACCCGGAGTGACCCAGCGGGAGCTGGTACGGCGGCTGACTCCCGTGCTGCCCCGGGGAGTCGAGGCCATCACCGGTCAGCGGGCGGCGCAGGAGAACACCGACATGATCTCCGGTCAGTTCCTGACCGTCTTCACCACCTTCCTGCTCGTGTTCTCCGGCGTGGCCCTGCTCGTCGCCACCTTCTCCATCCACAACACGTTCGCCATCGTGGTCGCCCAACGCACCCGCGAGAACGCCCTGTTGCGGGCACTCGGCGCGGCCCGCCGCCAGGTGACCGCCGCCGCGCTCGCCGAGGCCTGTCTCGTCGCGCTCACCGCGTCCCTCGCCGGACTCGCGGGCGGCATCGGCATCGCCGCCGGCCTCCAGGCACTGTTCCCGGCGATCGGATTCCCGTTCCCCGACGGCGACTTGGTGATCAAGACCCTGTCGATGATGCTGCCGCTCGCGGTGGGCATCGTGATCTGCCTCGGCTCCGCGCTGCTCCCGGCCCGGCGCGCCGGACGCACCGCACCGCTCGCGGCCCTGCGGGAGACGGCTGTCGACGGCTCGGGCGCGTCCCGCCCGCGCGCGATCGCCGGAAGCGTCCTGGGCGCGCTCGCGCTCGCCGCGACCCTCGCCGGCGTGTTCGTCACCCCGTCGGTATGGCTGGCGGGAGTCGGCGCGCTGCTCGCCCTGGCGGCCTTCGTCGTCCTCGGCCCGGTCGCCGCGACGACGGCCGTACGACTGCTGGGCGCCCCCTTGGACCGGCTGCGCGGTGTGACGGGCGGGCTTGCCCGGCGCAACGCCCTGCGCAGCCCGAGGCGGACGGCGGCCACCGCGAGCGCGCTGATGATCGGCGTGGCCGTGGTCTCGCTGTTCACCGTCTTCGGCGCCTCGCTGAAGGCCACGATGGACCAGACGGTGTCCCGGTCCTTCGCCGGTGACGTCGCCGTCAGCAGCCCGTCCTTCGGTGCGGGCGGCAGCGGACTCAGCCCCCGGCTGGCCCCCGCCCTGCAGCGGCTGCCCGAGGTGGACACGGCTGTGGGGCTGGGCCGCGGCGTCGCCGAAGTGAACGGCAGGGGACGGGCGTTGACCGTCACCGATCCCGTGGCACTCGCCCGCACCTTCGACCTCGGCACGGTCACCGGCTCGCTGCGGGACCTCGGCGCGGATGGCATCGCCGTCACCCGGACGGAGGCCGACCGGCAGCATCTGCGCACCGGCGGCACCGCGCGCCTGACCTTCACCGACGGCAGGAGCGAAAACTTCACCGTCCGGGCCGTGTACGGCCAGTCGGAACTCGCGGGCGACTACGTCATCACCCGCGCCGCCTGGGCCCCGCACCGCATCCAGGACGCGGACTCCGTGATCGCGGTCACCTTCAAGCACGGGGTGAGCGCGGACGCGGGCAAGGCGGCGGTACGGAAGGCAGCCGCGCGGTACGGCAACCCCGAGGTGCAGACCCGTGACGAGTACGCGCAGTCGTCGGCCGGCGGCATCGACATGATGCTCACCCTCGTCTACGCGCTGCTCGCCCTCGCGGTGGTCATCGCCCTGCTCGGCATCGCCAACACCCTGACCCTCGCGCTGCACGAACGCACCCGGGAACTGGGCCTGTTGCGCGCCGTCGGGCAGACCCGCGCCCAGCTGCGGGCGATGGTCCGCTGGGAGTCGGTCCTGGTCGGCGCGTTCGGCACGGTGGGAGGGCTCGGGCTCGGCGCCTTCCTGGGCTGGGTGCTGGTCAAGGCGTCCGACGGCGCGAGCGACACGGCGTTCGCCTTCGCGCTCCCACCCGCCCGGCTCGCCGTCGTGGCCCTCGTCGGCCTCACCGCCGGCGCGCTGGCGGGCCTGCGCCCCTCCCGTCGAGCGTCCCGGCTGGACGTCCTCCGGGCCATCGCAACGGAGTGACGTCCCGCTGAGAGCGCCCGCCTGCCGAGCCGTGTTTCGACTGTGCGCGAGTGCGGATCCGTTGTGGCGGGTTGTTCCTCCGAGTTCTCGGCTTCGCTCGAACCCGGGGGGACCTCGTCGCGGCGGAGCCGCATATGGGTACGGCCTCGCGCCCCTTGGGGAACTGAGGCGCCGTCAGCTGCGTGGTCCCGCCGTCGCTGGTGAGCGCCCCCCCCGCGCCCACCCAAGGTCACCGCCCGGTCAGCCAGGAACGGCCGACCGGGCGGGAGCCTTCACCCCGGCCACGGCGGGAGCAGGCGCCACGCTCGTAACCTGCGCCGCGGCACCGACGGGAGCCCCGGTGCGTACCGGAGTCCCGGCCGGCACAGCAGTGGCGGGTACCGAAGCCGCGGCCGGCACAGGCGCCGACGCCGCCACGGGCACCGTGGACCGTACCGGGACCGGCTCCGGCGTCGGAAGTGGCTCCCTCGTACGGCGCGGCGTGTGAGCCGGATGCGGCCGTGCCACCGCCGGCGCGGACAGTGTGAACCACACGACCTTGCCGTTCTCACCGTCCGGCCGGGCGCCCCAGCTCTCGCTCACCGCCGCCACCATCGCGAGCCCCCGCCCACAGGTGGCGAGCGGTGCGGCCTCCAGCACGTGCGCGGCGTCGTCGGCCAGCACCGGCAGCCGCGGATCGTGATCGCGCACCGAGACCGTGAGCCGGTCCGGCGCCAGCTCCAGCTCGACCGTGCACGACTTGTCGGGCCTGGCGTGCCGGTGCACGTTACTCAGCAGCTCCGTCACACCGAGCGCGGCCCGGTCTATCAACGGGTCCATATGCCAGTAGCGCAACTGCGCAGATACGATTCTGCGGACCTGGCCGATCCGCGACGGCAGGGCTTGGAGCTCCACCGTGCAGTGCCTGCTTGGGTGACTGATCACGGCTGCGACTCCCCGATGTAGAGGTCCGAAGGGACCGGAAGAACACGGAGAACAACGGATCCAGCAGGGTGCTTGCGTCCAGACAGCCGCCTGCTGCCATGGCCGGCGGGCTGGTTCGCAGCGTTATCGCCGGTAAACCCAGAGTGACGTGTGACCAGCGTGACGCAGGGGATGCGCTCCCGCAACTCGCCGCGACGGTCCGCTGCCCGGAGTACGCCACCGGAGTGATCCCGGCCGGCTGTCGTAGGCCGGTCAGCCGCCGCGTTTGGCGGCCCGGCGCACCGCCTCGATGAACCGCCGTGCCGCGGGCGGACCCGGCTCGCCCGGAGCGGGGTCCTGCTCGCCGAGCGTCAGCAGGTACCGCTTGCCGTTGATGTCGGCCAGCGCCTTGTCGCCCGGCCCGAACCACGGCTTGGACGCGCGCACCGCCTGTACCGGGGCGCTGTCGATCTCGCTGCCGTAGCTGGTGAGCAGCTCCACCCTGCCGTCGTTGATCCGGACCTGCCCGGCGCGGGTGAGCGAACGCATCCGCTTGCCGATCCGCACGCCCGAGGCTGTGAACTCCGGCTCCGCCATCCCTCGCCGCCCCCTTGCCCGTGTGCTCCCGCGATCCAGTGTGCGCCCCCGTAGGGCCTGTCCGACGGTTCCCGTCTGCCCCGCGACGCCCGGCACGCACTCCCCCACGGCGTGGGGGGGACCTCCAGCCGCGTTGCCGAATCGCCCCCGTGGCTCCGCCACGAGAGCGCTCCGACGCCTTGCGATCGCGCGCGCCGGACGCCGCGGGGCCCGCCCTTCGGGCGGACGACGGGAACCGTCGGACAGGCCCGCCGGGCGATCGTCCCGTCGCGTGCAGTCTGCCCCGATGCGGCCGGAAGCACCAGTACACGTGGAGTGCGTACCGCAGTCGCCCGGAGCACTCCCGCCAAATGCGCCCCCAACGGCCCCGTACGGCTGTGCCACAGGGTGGCTTTGGGGGCACCAAAGATGCGTTTATGCAGGTGGGAAGCGGTGTCAAAGATGCCTATGCTCGACATGCCGGGCGCGTGAGGCGTCGTCGGCGCCCAGCGTAAGGAGCACCGTCGTGAGCACCACCCACCAGAGCAGACCCGGCGCCACCCTCGACGTCGACCGCAGCGACACCACCTATCGTGACTGGCTGAAAGAGGCCGTCCGAAAGGTGCAGGCCGACGCCAACCGGTCGGCGGACACACACCTGCTGCGCTTCCCGCTGCCCGAGCACTGGGGCATCGACCTCTACCTCAAGGACGAGTCGACGCACCCCACCGGCAGCCTCAAGCACCGTCTCGCCCGCTCCCTCTTCCTCTACGGTCTCTGCAATGGCTGGATCCGGCCCGGTCGCCCGGTGATCGAGGCGTCCAGCGGCTCCACCGCCGTCTCCGAGGCCTACTTCGCCAAGCTGATCGGCGTGCCCTTCATCGCGGTCATGCCGCGCACGACCAGCGCCGAGAAGTGCCGCCTCATCGAGTTCCATGGCGGCCAGTGCCACTTCGTGGACGACTCCCGGAAGATGTACGAGGAGTCGGCCCGCCTCGCGGTGGAGACCGGTGGCCACTATATGGACCAGTTCACCTACGCCGAGCGGGCCACGGACTGGCGCGGCAACAACAACATCGCCGAATCCATCTTCCGCCAGCTGGAGTTGGAGCGCTTCCCGGAGCCGGCGTGGATCGTCGCCACGGCGGGCACCGGCGGCACCTCCGCGACCCTCGCGCGCTATGTCCACTACATGCAGTACGACACCCGTGTCTGCGTCGCCGATCCGGACAACTCCTGTTTCTTCGAGGGCTGGACCACCGGCGATCCGGACGTCACCTGTGACTGCGGCTCCCGGATCGAGGGCATCGGCCGGCCGCGTATGGAGCCGAGCTTCGTGCCCGGCGCGATCGACCGGATGATGAAGGTCCCGGACGCGGCCAGTGTCGCCGCTGTACGCGCCCTGGAGGCGGCCATCGGCCGCAAGGCGGGCGGCTCCACGGGCACGGGACTGTGGAGCGCGCTGAAGATCGTCTCCGAGATGGTGGCCGAGGGGCGCCGGGGCAGCGTCGTCACCCTGCTCTGTGACCCGGGCGACCGCTATCTCGACAAGTACTACTCCGACGCCTGGGTCGCGGAACAGGGCCTGGACATCACGCCGTACGCGGCGGCGATCGACACGCTCCTGGCGACGGGTGTGTGGCCGGACTGACCCGGCCCCGCCTCTTCGGCGGCCGTTGCCCGACCGGCAGGTGACAGGACTGTGTGGGTTTGGTGACGTCTCAATCCCGCTTGTGAGCAAGCTGGTTGTGTCTGAGTGACTGATAAGATCATCCCACTTTTCAGTGGGCTGACGGCGTGTCAAGTTGCGCGCCGGGGGGACAGTCGCAAAGCCACCATCGCGCTCGATTGCTCCTGGCGCGATGCGACTTGAAGAGAGTCTCATGACGTCATTGACCCAGGATCCACTGCTGTGGATCTTGCTGGTGGTGCTCATCGCTGCGGTCGTCGCAGTGATGCGGGCCCGGAGAACCAATATGGCGCTCCGAAGAACGAGGAAGGACCTGGAGACAGGGCTGAGCGAGGCCCGCGGCGACGTCGGTCAGCTCCACACGCACATCGCCGCGCTGACCGCACAGCAACAGCGCGACCTCGCGGACGTACGGGCGGACGCCGAGGCGGCGACCAAGGCGGTGCTGAAGTCCGCGATGGGAACGCTGCAGTCGCTCGCCGAGGAGCAGCAGGTTCTCCTGGACAGCCTGCTGAGGAAGTACGGCGACACCACGGAGGTCCTGGCCGACCTGATGTCGGTCGACCACACCGGCAGCCAGTTCGGCCGCCGCGCCAAGGGCATCTCCGTGCTGTGCGGCGGCTGGCTGGGCCGGCGTGACGGCGCCGCCACGGTCTATGACGTCGCGCGCAGCGCCCAGGGCCGGATCAAGGACTTCAACCGGGTCAGTGTCCACTCGCAGGTCAACGTCTCGCTCGTCGGCAAGGCGGTCGAGCCGGTGGCCGTCGTGCTGGCGGAAGTGCTGGACAACGCGACGAACTACAGTGCGCCCGGGACGCCCGTCGAGGTCAACATCCAGGCCGTACCGACCGGTGTGTGCTTCATCGTGGACGACGCCGGTCTGGGCATGGACCAGGAGACCAAGGACCGGGCGGCGGCACTGCTCACCGTCGACGGTCCCGTCGACATCACCGGTCTCGGCGATCCGCCGCGGTTCGGCTTCGCCGTGTGCGGCATGCTCGCCGCCCGCTACGGCTTCGCCGTCTCCGTCGGCTCCGTGTCCCCCTACGGCGGAGTACGTGCAGTGATTCGTGTACCCGAAAGCCTTCTCGCGGCCGACGTTCCTTCCCCTCCGGCCGACGCCCAGATCCCCGCAGGCCCGGAGGAGATCCCCCAGAGGCTGGCGTCCGTACCGGCCGTGGGCCCCTCGCACGTGGTGGGAACGACCCAGGGAGGTCTGCCCAAACGGCGCAGGCGCAGTGGCTCGGTCACGGTGGTCCCGGCCCTCGACACCGCCGGCCAGGAGGGAACGGCCGAACCGGACAGCGAGGTCACGGCGTCGCGGCTCGGGGCGTTCGCGCGCGGTACACAGCTCGGGCGCACCACGAACACCACGGAAGGATCTGACAACAAGTGAAGATCGACCTGTCCTGGGTGCTGAACGACGTGCTGGAGGTGCGCGGGGCCCGGCACGCGGTCCTCGTCTCGGGCGACGGCCTGCTGCTGCAGCGCTCCGACGACATCGCGCGGGACGACGCCGAGACGAACGCCGCAGCGATGAGTTCGATGCAGTCGCTGAGCCGTGCCGTCGCGGGGTTCGTGGGAGCGGGACACGGGATCTGGAAGCAGACGCTGCTGGAGTACGACGGCGGCTGGATCTTTCTGATCGCCGCGGGTCAGGGCGCATATCTCGCCGTCTCGGCCGCGCTGGACGTGGACATGGAGGCCATGTCGTTCCGGATGCAGAAGACGGTGGCGGGCCTGAGCAAGGCGATGAGCGTGGCGCCGCGTTCGGACAGCGGTGCCGGAGCATGACGAGGCCCGGCGAGGAAGCCTCCGTCACCAGCGAATTCGTCCGCTCCTACGTCATCACCGGCGGGCGGAGCCTGCCTGCCTCGGATGACCTGGCGCTGCACACCCTCGTCACCCTGGCTCCCGAGCGGATCCCTCCGCTGGGAGCCGGCCCCGAGGTGATGGCGATCTGGAAGCTGATCGCGGGCGGCTACCTGTCGGTCGCCGAAGTGGCCGGCCACGTGGGACTGCCGGTGGGGGTGGCCCGGCTGCTGCTGACCGATTTATTCGAGCAGGGCCACCTCCTGCGCCGCGCCGAGCCACCCCGGGCTCAGAACGTTGACAGAGCGACCCTCGAGAAGGTTCTGAATGGACTCCAATCCCTCATCGGCTGAGACGGCCCCTGGATCCATCTACGTCTCCAGCGCGGTGACCAACGCCGCCAAGATCCTCGTCGTCGGGCACTTCGCGGTGGGCAAGACGACCTTCATCGGCTCGCTGTCGGAGATCACCCCGCTGCGGACCGAGGAGAAGATGACACAGGCGTCCCTCCACGTGGACGACCTCAGGGGCGTGGCGGACAAGACCACCACCACCGTGGCCCTGGACTTCGGCCGGCTGACGCTCAGCGACGAACTCGTGCTGTACCTGTTCGGCACCCCCGGACAGCAGCGCTTCATGCAGCTGTGGGAGGACATGGCCCGCGGCGCGCTGGGCGCGCTCCTCCTGGTCGACCCCGCCCGGCTGGAGGAGACCTTCCCCGTCATCGACCTCGTCGAGCGGTACGGCCTCGAGTACGCCATCGCGGTCAACAGCTTCCAGCCGGGCCCGGCGTACGAGGAGGCGGAGGTGCGCGAGGCGCTCGACCTGCTCCCGGACACCCCCGTCGTCTACTGCGACGCCCGCGACCGGCAGTCCTCCGCCCACGCGCTGATCGAGCTCGTGCGTCACCTGCTCACCCGAGCCGCCTGACACCCCCATCCCCGCCGGACCATCGGCCCGGAGCCAGCAGAAGGAACCCCATGGACCGCCAGTCAGCCCCCGCCCCCGCCGCGGCCAGATGCCCCATGCACGACGCGGCGTTCGCCGCCGACCCCCACCAGGTCTACGATCGGCTGCGCGCCCACGGTCCGGCCGGACCGGTCGAACTCGCCCCCGGTATCGACGCCACGCTCGTCGTCGGCCATGAGACGGCCCTGCGCGTGCTGCAGAACTCCACGCTCTTCGCCCGGGACGCCCGCCGCTGGAAGGCCCTGAGCGAAGGGCAGATCGGGCTGGACCACCCGGTGCTGCCGATGATGGCGTACCGGCCCAACTGCCTGTTCACCGACGGCGCCGTGCACCTGCGGCTGCGCAAGGCCGTCACGGACAGCCTGGCCCGGCTCAACATCACCCGAATACGGCGCGACGTCGAGCCCCTCGCCGACTACCTCATCGACCAGTTCAGCGAGCGAGGCCGGGCCGACCTCCTCAACGACTACGCCAAACTGCTGCCGCTGCTGCTGTTCAACAAGCTCTTCGGCTGCCCGGCGGACATCGGTGACACCCTGACCACCTCCATGTCGGCGATCTTCGACGGCAAGGACGCCCTGCGCGCCAACGAGGAACTCACCTCCTGCCTCATGGAGTTGATCGCCCTCAAGCGCCGCCGGCCCGGCGACGACATGACCTCCTGGCTGATCCAGCACCCCGCGGGGCTGACCGACGAGGAACTCAAGGACCAGCTGGTCATGCTGATGGGCGCCGGCGTGGAACCCGAGCGCAATCTGATCGGCAACGCCCTGCTCCTGCTGCTGTCACCCGACACCAGCGGACGCGACTCCGGGCTGCTGGTCGAGGAGGCGATCGATCACGTGCTGTGGAACCAGACGCCGATCGCCAACTACGCCACCCACTACCCGGTCCAGGACGTGGACCTCGGGGGAGTGGTGGCCGAGACGGGCACACCGGTCGTCATCAGCTTCGCCGCGGCCAACAGCGATCCCGCGCTGGCCGAGGCCCGCCGGAAGCACAGCAAGGGCGCCCACCTGGCCTGGGGAGCCGGACCGCACGCGTGCCCGGCCAAGGACCCGGCGCAGGTCATCGCCGTCACCGCGATCGAGAAGCTCCTCAACGCCCTGCCCGACCTGACCCTGGCCGTCCCGGAGGAGGACCTCGAATGGCGGCCTGGCCCGTTCCACCGGGCGCTGGCCGCACTGCCCGTGGCCTTCAGCCCGACACCGGCCACCCGCATGGCCTCCGCACTGCAGAGCCGTACCGCCCCCGCCGCGGTGGAGCAGCCGCTCCCCACGGCACCGGTGGCCGCCGCCCGTCAGGAACCGGCCAGAAAGAAGGGATTCTGGAGTACGTTCCTGGACATCTTCCGGGTCTGATGCCGCGAAGTTCCTCCGGGGCGGATGTGCGGCATGTGTGGACTTCTTCCGTGACTGGTGTGCGACATGTGACGGGAGCAACACTGACAGGCGCATGACCAGGGAGAGAGGAAGGGTAGGTTCCGGCGGTAATCCGGTAGCGCCCAGCCATGGAGGAGCTTCGCGTGACCGCCGTTGGCGACATACGCGGTAAAATCACCGACCGCCGAGCCGTCATCTCCCTCCTTCGTCGCCTCCGTTCCGGCGAAGGACAGGCCAACCCCCTCCCCGTCTGGGACGAACTGCGCGCACTGGGTGAGGTGGTGCCCGCTCCCTGGGGCGGGTACTTCGTGACCGGATTCGACACCTGCAGCCAGATCCTGCGCGGCCGGGACTGGCTCGTACCGGACTTCGCCTGGCAGGAACGCCGGTCCCACGCGGCCCGCTGGCAGGACCCGGCGACCCGCGAGATGACACGGACGCTCTCCCGCCTCAACCCGCCCGAGCACACCTTCCGGCGCCGCGCCCTCGGCAACCTCTTCGACCGCGGCACTCTCGACGCCATGCGGCCTCGGATCGAGGACCACGTCACCCGGCTCCTGGACCGCCTCGACTCAGCGCTGCGCACCCACGGCGAGGCCGACTTCGTCACCACGGTCGGCGACCAACTGCCCATCCACACCGTCGGCCAGTGGCTCGCCATCCCGGCCGAGCACTACCCCCACATCCTCGACTTCACCCACCGTCAGATTCACGCCCAGGAACTCATCCCCACCAGGAGGGAACTGGCCGTCTCGGCCCAGGCCACCCTGGAGATGAAGGACTACTTCACCGGCCTCGTCGCCCACCGCCGCGCCCACCCCGGCGACGACGTCCTCACCGGCTGGATCCGCTACTGGGACGCCCAGTACCCCGACGACCGCGCGGCGGCCGACCAGATGCTGTACGACCTGACGATGTTCCTCACCATCGCCTCCCTGGAGACCACCGCTACCCTGCTGACCAACGCGGTGTGGTTCCTGACCCAGGACCCCGCCCGGGCCGACTGGCTGCGCCGGCACCCCGAGCACATGGACGACGCGATCGACGAGGCGCTGCGCTACGACCCGCCGATCCACCTCAACTCCCGCTTCGCAGCGGACGACACCGTCCTCGCCGGCGTACCCGTCACCAAGGACACCACCGTCCACGTCCTCTACGGCGCAGCCAACCACGACCCGCGGCGCAACCCGGAACCCCACGTCTTCGACATCCGCCGCAAGGGCGGCCACCTCACCTTCGGCGGCGGCGCCCACTACTGCCTCGGCACGGCCCTGGCCCGCCTGGAGGCGAGACTTCTGCTCACCCAGCTGCTGGAACGATTCCCCACCCTGCGGCCGACCGCGGGACCGGCCTACGCGAACCGGATGGTCTTCCGGCGCATCACCTCCCTGAAAGTGACGACATGACTGCCCTCCCCCTGACGACCCTCCCGGCCGACGCCGTACGGCGGACCCTGCGGACCCACCGGGAGGGCCCGGTACTCACGATCGAGCTGAACAACCCCGAGCAGGGCAACATGGTCACCGATGACCTGCTGGACGACCTCCTGGCGGTCCTCCAGGACCAGGACCCGGCAGTCCGCGTGCTCGTGCTCGCCGGGAGCGGCGACGACTTCTGCCTCGGCGGGGACCGCAGCGAGTTCAGCCGGCAGCTCGTCCACGACCCCCTGGGCAGCGGCATCCGCATGACGGGGATCAAGGCGCGGCGCGTCTGCGACGCCCTGACCACGAACCCGGCCGTCACCATCGCCCGCGTCCACGGCAAGGCCATCGGGGCCGGCTTCGCCCTGGCGCTCGCCTGCGATCTGCGGGTCGGCTCCGAGGACGCGACCTTCCGGCTCCCGGAACTCGCGCTCGGGCTGCCCACCGCGTGGGGCGGTCTGCTGCCCCGTCTCATCAGCGAGGTCGGCGCCGCCCACGTCCGCGAGATCGTCCTCACCGGACGCGCCATCACGGCGGCGGAAGCCCGGTCCCTGTCCATCCTGCAGCGGGTCGTCCCCGCTCAGGAGCTGGACGCGGCCGTCGCCGCCTGGGCCAAGCCCATCGTCCGCCGTCCCCAGTCCGCCCTGCGCGTCACCAAGACACTGCTCAACTCGCTGTCCTCGGTCTCGCGTCTGGCCGACGTCTCCGCGCTGGATGCGGAACTGATGGCCGCAGTCGTGACCGAGGCACACCACAGCCGCGGAGCCTACTGATCACCGCTTCCCGAGCACGGTTTCGCCAGGCGCCGGTCCAAGGCCGTCACCGCGTCACGGAAAGCCCGCCCCAGGCCCGCCCGGGCCAGCCGGAGCACGAACCGGAACGCGGCCGTCCCATCGGCGGCGAAGGTCCACTGCACGAGGGTGCCGGTGCCACGAGGGGTGAGGCGCCACTCCTCGACCAGGGCACGGGCGCCCGGCGCGTTGGTGGTGTCGACGCGGTAGGCGTACACCTCGGGCTCCTTCGCCACGAGGACCGTCTCCGCGAACCGAGTCCCGCCCACGAGCCGGATCTCACGCCCGGCACCGCCGTCGGTGGCCCGGGCGAGCGTCACCGCCGAGAACCACCGCGTCCAGCCGGGCACGTCCTCCGCGAGCGCGTGGAAGACCTGCTCGGGGGCGGCGGACATGTTCCGCGCGAAGACCAGACGGACGGGCGCGGCCCCGACGAAGTCGAGGTCCACCGGGCGCAGACGACGAGCCATGGATGTAACCCCCTTGTGCCCCTCCCACAGGGCGGTCGACCGGGCGGCCCACCATAGCTGACAGTCTCTCAGATGTCTGTGTCGTCTTCCCCGGGCTCGCCCGCCACCACCACGCGCAAGTGCTCCGAGATCTCCGCGCGCGCCTCGGCCGGCAGACCCGCGTCCGTGACGAGCGTGTCCACCTGCTCCAGCGTGGCGAACGAACTCAGGCCCACCGTACCCCACTTGGTGTGGTCGGCGACCACCACGACCCGGCGCGCTGAGTGCACCAGCCGACGGTTCGTCTCCGCCTCCGCGAGGTTCGGCGTGGACAGACCGGCCTCGACCGATATGCCGTGCACCCCGAGGAACAGCAGATCGAAGTGGAGAGCGGCGATCGCCTGGTCGGCCACCGGCCCCACCAGCGAGTCCGACGGGGTACGCACCCCGCCGGTCAGTACGACCGTGGCAGCACCCTGCCGCTGGCCCGAGGTGCGCTGCGCCGCGTGGAACACGTCCGCGACCCGCACCGAGTTCGTCACGACGGTCAGATCGGGCACCTCCAGCAGGTGCTGCGCGAGCGCGTACGTCGTCGTACCGCCGGACAGGGCGATCGCCGTGCCCGGGGTGACCAGCCGGGCGGCGGCCCGGGCGATGTCCTCCTTGGCCGTCAGCTCCAGACCCGACTTGGCCTCGAAGCCCGGCTCATGGGTGCTGGCCTCGACCACCGGCACCGCACCGCCGTGCACCTTTTCCAGCACGCCCTGACGGGCGAGGGCGTCCAGGTCACGGCGGACGGTCATGTCCGACACGCCGAGCTTGCGGGTCAGTTCGTTGACGCGCACCCCGCCCCGGCGCCGGACCTCGTCCAGGATCAGGGCGCGACGCTGCTCCGCGAGGAGGTTCTGATTCTCACTCACGTACGCTCCGGTCCTTTCGCCGCCATCCGTCCGACACCTCCGCGCACCGCCTCCGACCAGGAGGTACCGTCCGTCCGGAGATGCGCGGGCGTCCCATCCTTTCACGGGTCGGCAGGGGTTGCGCCACCACCTGTCACGACGCGCACATGCCACCCCCGCCTCCGCCGTCCCGGCTGCGCCAAACGGATCGGGGAGATTCCGTGACGAGAGGTGTACACCCCCACCGGAGCGGAGAGCCTGAAGCCCGCACCGACACATGCCTTCGGTGCCTCCCGGGGGTGCGAGAACAGTGAACCGCGCAGAGAAGCGCCCGGCCGGGCAGCGTACCGACAACGTTGCCGGGCCGGAACCCGAGCTGGAGTTACTGGTCCACGGGGTGGGCGGGACCACTCCCGAGCAGATGCTCGGCGATCCGCGGACCGTCCGGGTCACCGGTGACGACACGGCCGCCGTCTTCCGGCGCGCCGAGGACGCCGGGGCCGCGGAGGGCTCGCGCGACGAGCCCGTCCAGGAGGCGTACGTCTGGTGCAACCTCACCTCAGGCGACAGCAGCCGCGCCCTGTGGCTGGTGCTGCTGCCGTTCATGGTGGTCAACCTCGCCCACTGGATGCGCCCCGCCGCCCCCGGCCGGCAGCGCGCCGCCCGCCTGTACGGCCTCCTCGTACGGCTGGCCGCCCTCACCCTGACCGTGCTGCTGGTGACCGCCGCCTGCGAGGTGGCCCTGGACCTGGTCGCCTGGCAGTGCGCCGGCGTCCACGCCTGCACCCGCCGTCACTCCTGGCTGACCTTCCTCGCCCCGCACGCGTCCGTCGCCCCCGGCGGGCACGACAGCTGGTGGAGCCTGCCCGGCCGCCGACTCGCCCTCGCCGCACTGGTGCCGACCGCGCTGACCTGCCTGCTCTGGTACCTGTCGCACCGCACCTGGAGCGCGTACGAGTCCCACCGGCCGATGTCCCACGACCCCGAACCGGACACCGACGGCAGTGCTCTGGCCCTGCCCGGCTTCTGGTACGGGCGCCGCATC
>NZ_CM002285.1:8560509-8575213 GCF_000497445.1 Streptomyces roseochromogenus subsp. oscitans DS 12.976
GGACGTGCTGAGCTGGCTGCTCACCGCGGCCCTGCTGGCCTGCGCGGCGGCAGCGGTGGCCGTCGTCTGCCGCCGGGGCCGCAGCGAGAACGAGCTCGACCAGCGGCTCGACCGGCATCTCGTCCGCGGACTGCCGCTCGGCGCGCTCGCATTGCTGCTGCTCACCATGGTCTACGCCGGCTGGCCCCGGCCCGGCTGGCGGTCCACCGGGCGGCTGGCGGGCGACCCGGCCCTCGGCGCCCTCATGCTGGCCCAGGGACTGCTGGTCGTCGCGCTCGCCGTGGTGGCCCGGGACCTCTACCGCCGCAGCCCCGATCCACGCGCCGGGATGCGCGGCCTCAGCGGACCGGCCGTCGCCCTGCTCGCCTGCGCGCTGGGCGGTGTGATGTCCGGCGGGGTCGCCCAGCGTGTCGCCGACTGGCTCGATGGCACCCACGCCCTGCTGCCGGGTCCGCCCGTCCTGCTGACCTGGCAGGCGTCCACCATCCCGCCGGTCCTCGCGGCCTTGCTGGTCCTCGCCGCCGGGCTCGGGATGCGCACTGCCCGGCTGGCCCGCGCCGAACGCGACCGGGTCCGCCACGAGCATCCCGGCGAACCCGAGGACCAGGCCCGTACCCGCACCATCGCCCAGGTCCGCGCGCTGGCCGCCCTCACCGACCGCGCCCCCCTCGTCGTCGCCGTGCTCACCGCCACCACCCTGGCGCTCGGAGCCGTGGCGCTGACCGGCGCCCTGGCCACCGGGAAGACGCCCGCCGCAGCCGCCCGCCGCACCTACGACGCCGTACAAGCCGTTGCCGAGACCTCGCAGGCGCTGGGCTCCTGGCTGGTCGGCCTCGGCTTCATACTCTTCGTGACCTGGGGCCGGCGCGCCTACAAGGACGCCTCGGCGCGTCGCACGATCGGCATCCTCTGGGACGTCGGCACCTTCTGGCCGCGCGCCGCGCACCCCTTCGCACCGCCGTGCTACGCCGAGCGCGCCGTGCCGGACCTGACCTGGCGCATGGCCACCTGGACCCAGCGCACCGGGGGCCGCCTCGTGCTCTCCGGCCACTCCCAGGGCAGCGTCCTCGCCGCGGCGGCCGCCTGGCAGCTGCCCCCGTCCGTCCGCGGCCGGATCGCGCTGCTCACCTACGGCTCCCCGCTGGAGCGCCTGTACGGCCGCTGGTTCCCGGCCCACTTCGGACCGCCCGCGCTCTCCGCCCTGCACCGCGACGTCGCCTGCTGGGGCAATCTCTACCGGCTCACCGACCCCATCGGCGGCCCCGTCCGCGTCCCCGACGACTCCACCCCCGGGGTCGACCACGCCCCCCTGCGGGACCCGCTCGCCTACGGCCGGACGCCCGCGCACCCCCTCCCCGCCCCCATCCTCGGCCACTCCGACTACCAGGCCGACCCAGCCTTCGCCAGGGAACGCGCCCGCCTGCTGAACCGACTACGCCCGGAGCTGCCGGGACAACGACCGGAGCCGGGGAAGCCCGGGGCGCGAGCGGGGGAGCCGGGCTAGACCGTGTGCTCGACGTACTCCACGATCTCCACGATCTTTCCGCCGTGCTCGGCCGGCAGCGCGTGCAGCCCGTCCAGGTCGTCCACGAGCACCGTGTTCTGCACGGCACGGCACGGGGCGAGGGCCTCCTCGCTTCCCGCGACGAGCAGGAAGCCGCCGAGGCTCGGGACCTCCACCTCGCGGTAGGACAACCGCGTGCGGACGCCCTGGCTCGCTCAGGACAGCTCCGGCAGGTCCTCCGCGAACAGCAGGGTCAGGTCGTCGGTGCTGGGGTCGGCCAGCTGCGCGACGCGGCTCGCGTGGCGCTCCACCATCGCCTCGAACGTCTGCCTGGCGGTACGGCCGTTGCCGAACGCCGGGCCTTTGGGGATGGCCGTGAAGTACTTCAGCAGCGCCTCGGACGCGCCCGGCGTCAGCCGGTACTCGTGCTCGTCGGCCTGCTGTTCCACGATCCGGAGCAGTTCGTCGGGGCCGTAGTCGCCGAAGGTGATGGTGCGGGAGAAGCGGGAGGCGACACCGGGGTTGACGGAGAGGAAGCGCTCCATCTCCGCCGTGTAGCCGGCGACGATGACCACCACCGCGTCCCGGTGGTCCTCCATCAGCTTCACCAGCGTGTCGATGGCTTCCTTGCCGAAGTCACGCCCCGCGTCCTCCGGAGACAGCGCGTACGCCTCGTCGATGAACAGCACACCGCCGCGCGCCTTCTCGAACGCCTCCTGCGTGCGGATCGCCGTGGAGCCGATGTGCTCGCCGACCAGATCGACCCGGGACACCTCCACCAGGTGCCCCTTCTCCAGCACGCCGAGGGAGGCCAGGATCTCGCCGTAGAGCCGGGCGACCGTCGTCTTGCCGGTGCCGGGGGAGCCGGTGAAGACCAGATGCCGCTTGACCGAGGCCGCCTTCAGACCTGCCTGCTGCCGGCGCCGGCCCACCTCGATCATGTCGGTCAGCGCCCGCACCTCCCGCTTGACGCTCTCCAGGCCCACCAGCGCGTCGAGTTCCCCGAGCACGTCCTTCGACGTCCGCACCGGCTGCTCCGGCGCGGCGGCGGCGATCAGCGGCTCCTGCTCCGTGTTGCGCTGACCGGGGATCGAGCCGAGCAGACCGGGGTGCGCCATCGTCTGTACGGCGGTCTCGCGGACCGTGGGCGGCCGCAGCCCGGCGCTCTCGTCGCTGGTGCAGTCCTCCACGACCGGGCCCGACCCGGAGCCGGCGTCGGGGCCCGCCTCGGCGAACTCGTAACCGCCGCGCGTACAGCGCTCCGTACGGCACTTGCGCAGCGTCGCACGGCAGCCGTCGATCACATGGAAGCCGTACCCGGCGCTGCCGCTGACCCGGCAGTTCAGGAAGCTGCCGCGGCCGCCCGCGGAGACGTAGAAGCCGGCCTCGGCGGGGGAGTCGACCGTGCAGCGCTCGATGGTCGGGTCGGCGCCCTTGGTGACGATCACACCGGTCTGGGTGCCGTCCAGGGTGCAGTTGTTCAGCGTGCCGCCGCTGCCGTGGTCGCGGAACCACGCTCCGGTCGCCGCCTCCCGGATCCGGCAGTCGTCGAGCTGCGCCGTCGCCCCGTCGCTGACCGACACCGCCGTGTTGCGCACCTGCGACAGATCGCTGTCCACGACGTCCGCCCGCGAACCGCGGTCCAGCACGAACAGCGCGTCCGGCACGTCGTGCACCCGGCAGGAGTCGAGGACGGCGGTGGCGCCGTCACTGACCCACACCGCCGGATAGTCGCCGGTGCTGTCGAAGATCTCGCACTGGTTGGCGTCCACCCGGGTCCCCGGGTCCCACACCGACAGGCCGTTGCGCCCGAACTGACGGACCGTCGTCCGGGTCAGCGTGAGCACCGAGCGGGAGCGCAGATCGACCGCGTTCTCGGGGATGTCGTGGATCCGGCAGTCGGCGAGGGTGAGCACCGCGTCCGTGTCCATGGTGACGCCGTCCGCGGTGGTGCGGTGCACATCGCAGTCGGTGAGATGCGCCGTCGCCCGCTGGGTGACCTGCACACCGGAGCCGCGGACCTCGTAGACCTCACAACCCACCGCCTCCAGCGCGGAGTTCTCGCCGGTCACGGTCAGCCCGGTGCCCGAGGCGTGATGCACCCGGCAGCGCTCCAGGCGCGGATGGGCACCGCCCCGGACGGCCACGGCTGCCTGTCCGGCCGCGACGACCTCGCATTCCTCGAACACCCCGCCCCCGCCGTCGAGTACGGCGATACCGATGCCCGCCGGGTTGTCGACGGTGCAGCGGCGCACGGTCGGCCTGGCACCGCCGCGCACCTCGATACCCGCGGCGGACCGGGTGACGATCCGCACGTCCATCAGCTCGGGCGTGCCCTCCTCGACCAGCAGTGCGGGCGCCGCCGCGTCCTGGCCCTCCACGTGCAGGTCCTGCACCACGGCCGAGGCGCGCACGGTGAGCGGCACGCCGTCCACGGGCGCGATCCGCACCGAGCCGGGCGAGCCCTCGGGGCCACGGAGCGTCACCGCCCTCTGGACCACGAGGTTTTCCCGGTAGGTCCCCGGGGCGATGGTGAGGACGTCGCCGTCGGCGGCGGCCTCCAGGGCGGCGGCGAGCGAAGCGTACTCACCTGTGCGGCGCCGCCACCGCGACGTACCGGTGTGCGTCACCTGGACCGTGCCCTGTGCCATGGCGTTGCTGTGCCCCCACCTCGTCGTACTGATGGCTCGCTCCCGTAGGGGGATCGCCGCCGGTGCCCGGATCGCGACCGTGCTCAGCCCTGGGCTGCCGCGCGCTCGCGCTCCCGAAAACCTGTGCGCCCCCTGCGGTTCGCTCATCCGCGGGTTGTCGCCGAAAGCGCTTCGGCCGGTCCACCGTAGCGTGTGCGTGCAGGATGGGTTGACCAGAGCCGGAAGGCGGTCAGCAGCCGGTGCCCGCCTTGCCCCAGTCCGGGCCCGCCCGGTCCCAGGCCTGGTCCCAACCTGCGTACCGGCTGCGGACCATACGCCACACGGTCAGCCGCCTGCCCCATTCGACCAGGCCCGTGACCAGCAGCGCCGCGCCGATCCCGGCCAGCACCGCGTGGGTCGTGGCGGTGGGGGAGTCCAGCGGGCGGGCCGCTATTCGGCCCTGCGGATCCGTCCAGAGTCTGAAGTGGTCCCCTATGTGCGGGGACTTGAGCTCCGCCAGGGCCGGGCCGCGCCTGTGCGTGCCGTCCGCCGCGGTCCAGTCCGCGAGGACACGTGTGTGGGTCTCGCGCACCGTCGTGGTGTCGGGGTCGGGTTCGAGCGGGGCTTCGCTCAGGTCGCGCACCACCGTGGCCGTGACGAGGTGGCGTGTGTGCTGCTGCTCGCGCACGGATCGCTGCAGCGAGTCCTGGGCAGCGGCGCCGACCAGGCAGCCGGTCACGGGCGCGGCCACGGCGATCAGCACCAGCGCCACGAGGGCCACCCACGCCTCGGCCAGGTCGGTCGCGCGGCGCAGCGGATTGTGCCGCCAGCGCCACAGGCCGCTGAGAGCCCGCATCTCCCCACCCCCTTCCGCTCCGTCATAACTCCCGGACCGCGCGCGCATGCACGGCCCGGAGCAAGAGAGAGCGACATCACGTCCACCGTGGACGGTCACGAACGCGGTTTCTCATGAATCTCTCAGTCCTCCCAACGACCGTGTCCCGCCGACGGTTCCCCTGCCCGTGGAGGCTCGTGGAGGCCTGTGGAGGCCTGTGGAGGCCGTCCAGGCAGTCGGGGACCGCCGTCGTCGTCGCGGGCTAGCCCAGCACCCGGACCGGGTCCCCGACCCTGATCGTGCCGGGCGAGAGGGGCACCAGGTTCTGGCCGAAGATCAGCCTCGTGCCGGCCTTGCGGTGGCGGGCCAGGGTACGCAGGGGCTCCCGGCCGCGTACGGCGGTGTCCTGGTCGACGGTGGTGACGACACAGCGCCCGCTCGCCTTCGCGACGCGGAAGACCACCTCGCCGACGGAGATCCGCGACCAGTGGTCCTCGGCCCAGGCCTCGGTCCCGGCGACGACGACGTTGGGCCGGAAGCGGTTCATCGGCAGCGGGCCCTCGTGGGCGTGCGAGCCCTCGGATATCAGTGAGTTCAGGGCGTCGAGGGACGCCGTCGTGGTGATCAGCAGAGGGTAGCCGTCGGCGAAACTGACCGTCTCGCCGGGCAGGGCGTACCCGGGGTCGACAGGGCGGCGGGTGGCCGGGTCGTCCATGTGCACCAGGCGGACGTCCGCCCGCAGATAGGCGCTGCACCAGGCGTGCGCGGCCTGCGCGGCGGGGACCGCTTCGACCTTTGTACCGAAGACGTTCACCGGCACGGTCCCGGCCGGTTCGGGCACGGACACCGCCAGCGGCGCCAGGCCGGGCGCGGACAGACGAACGCCGCCGCCGGGCAGCAGCTCGGCGGCGGCCAGCGCGAGGCGCGGCTGCTCGCGCTGGGTGACGACCTTTCCCCCGTCGTCGATCAGTGTCCAGCGCCGGTCACCGGCCAGGCCCCAGGGCTCCACCACAGCCTCCCGGGGCGCGTGCCCCCGGAGCGCTTTGACCGGATGGACGTGAATCGACTGCACCTCGGCGTTTCCCATGCCGCCATCGTGCCAGCAGGCACCGACAGCGGTGGGGCGCCGGTCAGTAGCCGCGGTAATGCTGGTTGTTGTACGGGTCCTGGTACGGAGCCGGCGTGGGCCGCGGCGCGGCCGGACGCATGGCCTCGTATCCCGTGCCCATCGGGCGCTGCTGCTGCGGCGCCTGCGGGCCCGGATAGCCGCGCGGGGCGCTCGCCTGCTGCGGGATGTACGCCGTGGGCGCCTGCTGCAGTGGCGCGGGCTGCGGCATCTGGGGGTAGCCGTAGGCGGGGGCCTGCGGGGAGGGAGCCGCCGGGAGGGCGGGCAGTGCCGACGGCAGAGCGGGCAGGTTGCTGCCCGTGTCGTAGGCGGCGGGAACCCGGATCGGGGCGATCTGCGGGGTGCCACGTTCGGCCACCAGCGAGTCGTAGATCGGGGTGTCCGGGAAGGAGGCGGAGTAGTAGCCGCCACCATAAGTGGAGCGGGGGGAGGTCATGGCACATAAGTTAAGCCCACGATGTGCTCGTTGGGGAGACCGATAAGAGGGTTGTTTTCCGTGCCGGCAGTGACCGGGGATCCCCAATCCGAGCGAACTTGGCAAAATAGGACGTCTGTCGGCGTTTTAATCGTGTAAAGGGCGAGGTCCTGCGGGGTTACCGGCAGTTGACCGGCGATCTTCCGGTGCCGGTCGTGGGAGTTCGCTGTGCCCGCGAATAGGTTGTGCGGGTAGGGATGACCTCCACGGCCGAGGGCGCCCGGAAACCGACACGGATGGGGGCGGACATGTCAATGCAGAAAGGTTCGAACACGCCGGTGCCGACCACGGCCCTGCGCGTCGAACTGGGCTGGCGCGCCGGACCAGGGGTGCCCGACGCGGACGCCTCCGCGCTGCTGCTGGCCACCGGCAAGGTCCGCTCCGACGGCGACTTCGTCTTCTACAACCAGCCCGCCCATTCCTCCGGCGCGGTGCGTCACGAGGGCAAGCGGACGGTGGGCACGAGCGTGACCGACACCCTTTCCGTGGACCTCGCGCGCGTGGAGGGCGCCATCGAGCGGATCGTGCTCGCCGCCTCCGTCGACGGCGGGACCTTCGGGCAGGTACCCGGCCTCTACGTCGAGGTGACCGACGCCGTGAGCGGCCGGCCGGTCGCCCGCTTCGACAGCACCGGCGCGACCGTGGAGACGGCCTTCGTGCTCGGCGAGTTCTACCGTCGTCAGGGCGCCTGGAAGTTCCGCGCCGTCGGCCAGGGCTACAGCAGCGGACTCGAAGGTCTGGCAACGGACTTCGGCATCACCGTGGACGAGCCCCAGCACCCGGCATCGCCCACCCCGGAGCCCTACCCGGCATCGCCCACTGTGGGTGCCCCGCCGCCACCCCCTGCTCCGCCGACTTCGGCGGCCCCGGCGCCCTACCCGGCTCCGCCCGCCCCGGCTCCGCGCCCGGTGACCCCGCCCCCGCCATCCCCGCCCGTCACCCCTCCCACGGCTCGGCAAGCCCCAGCGGTGCGCCTGTCCAAGGTCACCCTCACGAAGGCGGCACCGTCCGTGTCGCTCGCCAAGCAGGGCGGCATCTCCGGAGCGATGCGGGTGAACCTCAACTGGCAGACGCGGAAACACCTTTCCGGCTGGGGCGGCCGCTGGGGAGGCGGGCGGGGAGACCTCGACCTGGACCTGTGCGCCCTGTACGAACTCGCCGACGGCCGCAAAGGGGTCGTCCAGGCCCTCGGCAACGCCTTCGGCTCGCTGAACCGGCCGCCGTACATCCACCTCGACGGCGACGACCGCACCGGTGCCGTGGCGAGCGGTGAGAACCTGACCATCAACCTCGACCACCGGCAGGACTTCCGGCGCATCCTGGTCTTCGTCACCATCTACGAGGGCGCCAGCTCCTTCGCCGACCTGCACGCCACCGTCACGCTCCAGCCGCAGCACGGGGCGCCGATCGACTTCTCGCTCGACGAGTGCACCGTCCCCTCCACGGTGTGCGCGCTCGCCCTGATCACCAACACCGGTGGTGATCTCCTGGTGCAGCGCGAGGCGCGCTATCTGGTGCCGGAGCGTGGGGTGAGCCCGCAGCGGACCATAGACCGGGCCTACGGATGGGGCATGAACTGGACGCCCGGCCGCAAGTGACCGGGCTCAGCCCTCGTCGGGCACGGCGTCGGGACGCGCGTATGTGCGGCCCTTCCAGGCGGCTCCGCGCCCCCGGTAGTGCTGTACGGCCGAGTCGACCGTCATCAGCAGGTACAGCAGCGCGGTGAACGGCAGCAGTGGAGCGAGCCACAGCGGCTGCCGGCAGTAGCGCAGCATCGGCAGGTACGTCCCCGCCATCACCGCCCACGCCACCGCGCCGGCGACCGTCATCGCCGTACCGCCGCCCGTCATGCCCACGACCACCGCGGCGGGCGGCACCAGGTACACCAGCGCGAGCCCGGCGACCGTACCGAGGAGCAGCAGTGGGTTGTGCCGCAACTGGGCGTAGGCGCTGCGCGAGACCATCCGCCACAGGTCGTGCAGTCGTGGATACGGCCGCACACTGTCCACCCGGTCCGCCAGCCCCAGCCAGACGTGCCCGCCCGCGCCCTTCACCGCGCGCGCGAGCGCCACGTCGTCGATGACGGCGTGCCGGATGCCGTCCGGGATGCGCGCCTTCTCCGCCATCCCCGCGCGCAGCAGGACACAGCCGCCCGCCGCCGCGGCCGTACGCGACCCCTTGCGGCCGATCCACCGGAAGGGATACAGCTGCGCGAAGAAGTACACGAACGCCGGGACCACCAGGCGCTCCCACAGGCTCTCCACCCGCAGCCGCGCCATCTGCGACACGACGTCGTAGCCCCCGGCACGGGCCGCCGCCACCAGTGTGCGCAGACTGTCCGGCGCGTGCGCGATGTCCGCGTCCGTCAGCAGCAGGTATTCGGGGTCACGCGTGCGTGCCAGGCCGATACCGTGCCGCACCGCCCACAGCTTGCCCGTCCAGCCCGCCGGCGGCTCGCCCGGCGAGCCCACGGTCAGCGGCAGCCCGCCGTGCCGCCGGGCCAGCTCGCGGGCCAGCTCCCCGGTACCGTCGGTGCTTCCGTCGTCCACCAGGAAGACCTCGGCCCGCCCCGGATAGTCCTGCGCCAGCAACGACGGCAGGCTTGTCGGCAGCACGGCGGCCTCGTCCCGGGCCGGTACGACCACGCAGACGGACGGCCAGGAGTCCGGTTCCCGGTGTGACGGAAGCCGGACGTCCGTGCGCCAGAAGAAGCCCTGGCACAGGAGCAGCCAGCACCAGGCGGCCAGCGACACGACGGTGATCCACATCAGGGCGCTCACGCCCGCAGTCTGCCCCACCCGGCAGGCCCGCAACGCCCGATCGTCTATCGTGGCCGGGTGAAGATCGCGCTCATGGACTCCGGAATCGGCCTGCTCCCCGCCGCCGCGGCGGTGCGGCGGCTGCGGCCCGACGCGGATCTCGTGCTCTCCTGGGACCCGGACGGGATGCCCTGGGGACCACGTACCCCGGACGACATCACCCGGCGGGCCCTCGACGTGGCCGAGGCGGCCGCCGCCCATGGGGCCGAGGTCCTGATCGTCGCCTGCAACACGGCGTCCGTGCACTCCCTGCCGGAGCTGCGGGCCCGGTTCGAACCGGACCTGCCGATCATCGGTACGGTCCCGGCGATCAAGCCGGCCGCGGCGGGCGGCGGCCATGTCGCGATCTGGGCGACGCCCGCCACCACCGGAAGCGCCTACCAGCGAAATCTGATCGAGCAGTTCGCCGCCGGTGCGCACGTCACCGAGGTGGCCTGCCCGGGCCTCGCGGACGCGGTGCACCACGCGGACGACGCCGCGATCGACGCCGCGATCGCCTCAGCCGCCGCCCGCACCCCCGAGGACGTCACCACACTCGTCCTCGGCTGCACCAACTACGAGCTGGTCGGTGAGCGGATCCGGGCAGCCGTCGAGCGGCCCGGCCGTCCGCCGCTCGTACTGCACGGCTCCGCCGACGCGGTGGCGGCGCAGGCGCTGCGCCGGATCGGCGCGGAGCCGGCTCCGGCCGCCGTCGCCGACACCACGCTCACGGTGCTGCTCAGCGGTCGCGAGGCCACGCTCCCGGACACGGCGCTGTCCTATGAGGAAGGCCGCTTCCTCCAGGCGGTCAGCCCCGTCCGCTGACCCGCCCGGCGGCGCCGGAGCACACTCAGGCGCAGGGTGTTCACCCGGGGCGGTCACCCTCCGCTACGCGCTACCCGCGCAGCGAAACCTGAGTAACCTCATAAATATGAGGGACCACCCCCACGCCGACGGCAGCCCGCACCCCGAGGTCTGGACCGGACGCGCCACCAACCGGATCCAGTGGCTGCTGGCCCTGGTCGGCGCGGCCTGTATGGCGCTCGGTATCGAGCTGGCCGTGGACTCGGCATGGACCTCCGGCATCGCCCCGCTGGCGATGTCCGTCGTGGGCTGCATCGCCGCCGGCCTGCTGGTCCTCTTCGGCACGCTCGCATTCGTGCATGTCGACCTCAAGCTCGACAGGGAGTCCCTGGAGGTGCGCTGCGGCCACATAGGGCTGCCGCGCCGCCGCATCCCGCTCTCCCACGTGGCGGGCGCCGACTTCACCGCCCTGGTCACGCCGCGGCAGTGGGGCGGCTGGGGCTACCGGTGGCGCCCCGAGAAGGGCACAGCCGTCGTCGTACGCCGGGGTGAGGGCATCGTGTTGCGTCTGTGGGACGGCCACACCTTCACGATCACCGTGGACAACGCGGAGTCGGCGGTACGGGTCATCAGGGACCGGCTGCGCACGATCACACCCGGTCCGGCCCGCTGAGGCCGCGCGCCGCGCGCCGCGCGTCGGCGCGGGGCGGGAAACCGCTGAGGGGGTGGCTCCGCACCGTCACTTCCGGGCAGCGGTTCCACGCCATCGCGTTCCGGGCTGTGGCGCCACGCCATCATGTTCTGGGCTGCGGCTGCAGGCCGTCCCTCGCCCACGGTCGTGCCGTCGCCCACCCGGCCAGCAGCCCCGCGCCCACGGTCACCGTGGTGAAGCTGAGCGCGTTGCTCACCGTGGCGAGTGCAGCGAGCGCCGTCAGCGCGGCGCCGGCGGTCAGCGCGACCGGGGTGGAGCGGGGGCCGCGCCACAGCGCGTACATCACCCAGCAGAATGCGGCGACGCACAGGAACACCCCGACCAGGCCCTGCTCCGCCGCCAGTTGGAGCACGGCCGAGTGCGGCCTGCCGTCGGCGGACAGCGTCTGCGGCGCCGGGCTGCCCGGTTCGCCGAACCGTCCCGGACCGACCCCCAGCCCCCGGTTCCGGCCCGCCAGTCGCAGGGCGTCCTGCCACGACGCCACCCGGGGCGCGGTAAGCCGGCCTTCGAGCACCTGGGTGAGGCCGCCCGGCAGCACGTCCCCGGCGAGCGCCCAGACCGTGCCCGCCGCCAGCGCCGCCACCGCGGCCAGCCCGAGCAGACACCCACCCCGGCGGGAGACCCGGCCCACGGCGAGCGACCACAGCAGTACGACCGCACTCACCACGCAACCGGCCGCCGATCCCAGCACGGCCCCGGTCAGCACCACCCCGGCGGCCAGCACCCGCAGCACCAGCCGCACCTGCGGTACGGGCGTAGCCCAGGCGGCACAGCACGCGGCTCCCGTGGCCAGCGCCAGCAAAGCGGCCGTACCACCGGCGTGGCCGAGCGGGGCGGCGTACCGGGGACCGGTGGACAGCCCGGGCAGCGCCACGGCCAGCGCGAGTCCGGCCGCGGCTCCGGCACACGGTGCGGCCACCGGCAGCAGCGCCCCGGAGACCCGGCCGACGGCATGACCGGCGGCCACGGCGAGCACCGCGAGAAGCACACCCTCGGGCCGCCCGTCGTGAACCGCCGCGGTGATCAGCGACCAGCCCGCGCAGGCGCCCAGCAGGATCAAGCCGGCCCCGTCAGAAACGTTTCTCCTGACGTCGGCCACGTCCGTGTCCCCACCGGTCACGGACCTCGTCCCCGTCGACCCCACCCGTCGCCCCTCGTCCCCGTCCCCTGGTTCAGGTACTTCAGGCCACGGCTGGGCACGGCGCCGGATCCGGCCGCACTGCCGAGGCTGGGCACACCGTAGCGGCTGATGACCGGTTTGGTCACGAGATGCGGCGGAACGTCGCGGTGGGGCTGGGCGGAACGCCCCTTGTGTGCCGCCGGTGCGGGGGCGGATGCGGTACTGGTCCCCGCGACGAGGGGCATGGGCGGGGCAGGGCGGCGACCAGGGGCAACCGTGGCCCGCCGAGCCGATGCCGGCCCTCGTACCGCGCTGTCCGAGGCTCAGGAAGCCGCCGTACACTCACCCGGGTGACCGTCACCGCAACTTCCGTGGACCAGCCGGGCCGGCTCCAGCCGCACTCCGCCTCCGGCGTGCGCGGCGGCCGGCTGCTGCGCCTGGTCCCGGCCGTCGTCTCCGCGCTCTGCGGGGTGCTGCTCTACGTCAGCTTTCCGCCGCGCACCCTGTGGTGGCTGGCGCTGCCCGCCTTCGCCGGTTTCGGCTGGGTGCTGCGCGGCCGTGACTGGAAGGCGGCCCTTGGCCTCGGCTACCTCTTCGGGCTCGGCTTCCTGCTGCCGCTGCTGGTGTGGACCGGCGTGGAGGTCGGTCCCGGCCCCTGGCTGGCCCTCGTCGCCATCGAGGCGGTCTTCATCGCCCTGGTCGGCGTCGGCGTCGCCGCCGTCTCCCGGCTGCCCGCCTGGCCGCTGTGGGCCGCCGCCGTCTGGATCGCGGGCGAGGCGGTACGCGCGCGTGTGCCCTTCCGGGGCTTTCCCTGGGGCAAGATCGCGTTCGGTCAGGCGGACGGAGTCTTCCTGCCGCTCGCCGCGGTGGGCGGCACACCCGTGCTCGGGTTCGCGGTGGTGCTGTGCGGATTCGGCCTGTACGAGGCCGGCCGGCTTCTCGCCGAGAAGCGCAGGTCGCGAGCCGTGCGGCGCGGGGCGGCGGCCGCGGCGCTGCTGAGCGTGGCCGTGCCGGTGGCGGGCGCGGTCGCCGCCCGGCCGCTCGTGAGCGACAAGGCCGAGGACGGAACCCGGACCGTTGCGGTCATCCAGGGCAACGTGCCCCGTTCCGGGCTGGAGTTCAGCGCCCAGCGGCGGGCCGTGCTGGACTACCACGCACGCGAAACGCTGAAGCTCGCCGCCGACATCAAGGCGGGGAAGACCCCGAAGCCCGACTACGTGCTCTGGCCGGAGAACTCCTCCGACATCGACCCGTTCGCCAACCCTGACGCGGCCACCGTCATCGACGGCGCCGCCAAGGCGGTCGGCGTGCCCATCTCGGTCGGCGCCGTCGTCGAGAGGGACGGCAGGCTGCTCAACGAGCAGGTCCTGTGGGACCCGGTCAAGGGGCCGACGCAGACCTACGACAAGCGGCAGATCCAGCCGTTCGGCGAGTACCTCCCGCTGCGTGGGCTCGTCGGCGCCGTCAACAAGAACTGGACCGGTATGGTCCGGCAGGACTTCAGCCGGGGCAGCGCGCCCGGCGTGTTCGACATCGACGGCGCCAAGGTGGGCCTCGCCACCTGCTACGAGGCCGCCTTCGACTGGGCCGTGCGCGACACGGTCACCCACGGCGCGGAGATGATCTCCGTGCCCAGCAACAACGCGACCTTCGACCGCAGCGAGATGACCTACCAGCAGCTCGCCATGTCCCGGATCCGCGCCGTCGAGCACAGCCGCACTGTCACCGTGCCGGTGACCAGCGGTGTCAGCGCGGTCATCATGCCGGACGGGAAGATCACCCAGCACACCGGCATGTTCGTGCCCGCCTACCTGGTACAGAAGGTGCCGCTGCGCACGTCCAAGACCCCTGCGACCGAGCTGGGGATCCTCCCGGAGATCGCTCTGGTGCTGGTCGCCGCCGGCGGTGTCGGCTGGGCGATCGGCTCCGGGCTGCGCGCCCGGCGGGCCGGTGGCGCAGAGCCGTACGACCTCCATACGCCCTCTGAACTGGTGCGGACTCCGTCCGAGCCGTGAGGAGCGCGCGGGCCCGGCCGGTTAGGGTCGGGCCCATGGCTACTCCTGATTTCATCCGCACGCTCCGGGCCTCCGCCGGTCAGCAGTTGCTCTGGCTCCCCGGAGTCACCGCGATCGTCTTCGACGACGAGGGCAGAGTGCTCCTGGGCCGGCGGTCCGACACCCGCAAGTGGTCGGTGATCGGGGGCATCCCGGATCCCGGCGAGCAGCCCGCGGCCTGTGCCGTGCGGGAGGTCTTCGAGGAGACGGCGGTGCACTGTGTGGCCGAGCGTGTCGTCCTCATCCAGGCCGTGGATCCGGTCACCTACCCCAACGGTGACTGCTGCCAGTTCATGGACATCACCATCCGCTGCCGGGCCGTGGGCGGCGAGGCCCGGGTCAACGACGACGAGTCCGTGGAAGTGGGCTGGTTCGCGGTGGACGCGCTGCCCGACCTCCACGAGTTCGCGCGCATCCGGCTCAAGCAGGCCATGTCCGAAGCCCCCACATGGTTTGACCCTACGACTCTCGGCTGAAGTATGGGTGATCACCACATGTGGTGCCGGGTGGGGTCCGCTTAGGGTCGGCACATGACCTCGTCCAGCCCCCTGCCCGGCCCGCGCCCTCACCCCCTCGACCTCGCCGGCCGCACCGCCCTTGTCACCGGTGCCGCCGGCGGCATCGGCCGCGCCTGCGCCCTGCGCCT